>NZ_JBGFGM010000104.1:0-187174 GCF_041224635.1 Leisingera sp. XS_AS12 | reverse complement strand
GGCGGGCGAGGCCGGCAAGGGCTTTGCGGTGGTCGCAAGCGAGGTGCGGGCGCTGGCGCAGCGCTCGTCCGAGGCGGCGATGGAGATCAAGACGCTGATCTCCGACAGCTCCAAGCAGGTCGAGCGCGGCGTGGATCTGGTTGGCAAGGCGGGCGAGGCGCTGCAGAGCATCGTGTCGCAGGTGACCCATATCTCGCAGCTGGTCTCCGGCATCGCCGAGGGTGCGGCGGAGCAATCCACCGGCCTGCATGAGATCAACACCGGCGTCACCCAGCTGGACCAGGTGACCCAGCAGAACGCGGCGATGGTCGAACAGGCCACCGCGGCCGGGCATATGCTCAACAGCGATGCCACCAAACTGGCTGAGCTGGTCGCGCATTTCACCATTTCCGGCCAGGGCACGCCCGCGTCCTTTGCCATGCACAGCCTGGAGCCCGAGACGCCGACAGCCACCGGGGCCGAGGTTGATCCCTGGCAGGACGAGCAGCCCACCGAAGACCTGCCGCTGGCAACCGGCACCACGGGGGCGGGAAAATGGCAGGACTTCTGACCTGACCCTGCCGGGCGAACGCGCCCCCGGATCAAGGGGGCGCGGCCAGCCCGCGGCTGGTTACGGGAAATGCGCCAGCAACGAGTTCTTGGCCGCCAGGATATGGGCCCGTGTCAGTTCCGACGCCTGCTGGGCATCTCCCGCCTCACAAGCTTCCAGAATGGTCAGGTGCTCGCACCGGGCGCGCTGCATGCCATCGCTCAGCACCAACTGGGCACGGATATAGCGGTCGATCCGGTCCATCGCACTGCTGGCGGCCTCGCGGAAGTAGGCCAGCCTGCTGGCACTGTAGAGACCGTCGTGAAAGGTCCGGTTCAACAGACCCCATTCCCTCGGATTGGCGGAGGCATCGAAGGCGGCGTAGTCCGCCCTCGCCTGCGCCAGCAGCGCCGCATCCATCCGCGGCACCGCATCGCGGATGATTTCCGGCTCCAGCAGGGCGCGGAAATCGAAGATCTCCGCCGCCTCGTCTGCCGACAGTCCCGCCACAACCGCACCCTTGAAGCGCTGTGTCTTGACCAGGCCGTGTTCCTCCAGCCGGTTGATCGCCTCGCGGACCGGCAGGCGGCTGGTCTTGAAATGGCGCGCGATCTCGTCCTGGCGCAGCGGTTCGCCCTCGGCCAGGCGCCCCTCGATGATCGCCAGGCGCAACGCCTCGAACACGCCCGCGGCGGCGGAAGATGCGCCGGAAATATCCACCGGGTCCAGTTTCATCGCATTTCCTTTTTCTTGTGGAACAGGAAATGCTTTAGGCCATGCAGTCCGTCCGGGAAAGCGCCTTGCACTGCCGTCAGCCCTCCAGCGACACCCAGAGCACGCGCGCGTCCTCGACGCTGGTGGAGACGCAGCCATGTCCCATGCCGCTGTCATAATAGACAGAATCCCCCGGCCCCATCCGCAGGGGCCGGTAGTGTTCCGTATATAGAATGACTTCCCCGCTCAGCACGAACATGAACTCCTCGCCCTGGTGCCGCACCCAGTTGTCGAACTCGGTCACATCCCGCGCCTTAATGGTGCTGATGTAAGGCACCATGCGCTTGCTGGTCAGATCACTGCACAACAGCTCATGGTCGTAGGTCGAGGTCTTCTTGTGTTCACCACTGCCCGAGGGCGTGAAGTCGCGCCGCCCCGTCACCCCGCTCTGCCCTGACTGGACAAACAGCTGTGGCGTTTCCAGCTCCAATGTCTGCATCAGGCGACGGATGATCTCGAAGCTGGGACGGGTCTGGTTGTTCTCGATCTTGGACAGGGTCGAGCGTCCGATGGCGGCCGCCTTGGCCGCTTCTTCCAGCGTCAGACCCTTTTCCTTGCGGGCATCCCGAATCATTTTCCCCAGGATTTCCCCGTCCGGCGCCTCGGCCGCCTCGGGCCCCAGCCCTGTTTCATCTAAGGAAATCGGTTCCATAGGTATAAATTCTCCTGTTTCGCAAACAGCTTAGCCCTGAAGCATTTTGCGGTCAAAATTTCCCTGACGTTACTTTTTGTTTGCATCAGGGAAAAAGTTTCCTATAGGGAACACGCAGCGTCGTATACAGCCGCATACGTGCCGGTCCTGGACCGAAACAAGGAGGAGGCCCCTTATGAGCACTTATGATCTGATCGTGATCGGAGGCGGTCCGGGCGGTTATGTCGCAGCCATCCGGGCGGCGCAACTGGGCCTCTCGGTGGCCTGTGTCGAAGGCCGCGGCGCCCTTGGCGGCACCTGCCTGAACGTGGGCTGCATCCCGTCCAAGGCACTGCTCACCTCCTCTTCGAAATATGCCGCGCTGGCTGGTCTCGCCGCCCATGGCATCGCGGTCGAAGGCGCCAGCCTCGACCTCGGCGCGATGATGGCACGCAAGGACAAGACCGTTGCGGATCTGACCAAGGGCATCGGTTTCCTGTTCAAGAAGAACGGCGTGGACCTGATCGAAGGCTGGGCCAGCATCCCCGCGCCCGGCCAGGTACGCGTGGGTGAACAAAGCTACACCGCCAGGAACATCCTGATCGCGACCGGTTCCGAACCGACGCCGCTGCCCGGCGTCGACATCGACGAACAAGACGTGCTCAGCAGCACCGGCGCGCTGGCGCTGGAAGAGGTGCCACAACATCTGGTGGTGATCGGCGCCGGTGTGATCGGGCTGGAACTGGGCCAGGTCTGGTCGCGGCTCGGCGCCAAGGTCACCGTGATCGAGTACCTCGACCGCATCCTGCCCGGCATCGACGGCGAGATCGCCAAGCTGTCCCAGCGCGCCCTCGCCAAGCGGGGCCTGAAATTCCAGCTGGGACGTGCCCTCAAGACCGTCGAAAAAGGCGAGACCGGCCTGACCCTGACCGTCGAGCGTGTCGGCAAGGACAAGGAAGAGCTGATCGAGGCGGACAAGGTGCTGGTTGCCATTGGCCGCCGCCCGGTCACCCGCGGCCTGGGGCTGGAGGAGCTGGGTGTCTCGATCAATGCCCGCGGTTTCATCGAGGTGGACGAACGCTTCTCGACCTCGGTTCCCGGCGTCTATGCCATCGGCGACTGCGTGCCCGGCCCGATGCTGGCCCACAAGGCCGAGGAAGACGGCGTCGCCTGCGTCGAAATGCTGGCGGGCCAGTCGGCCCATGTCGACTACGGCAAGGTGCCCGGCGTGGTCTACACCGACCCAGAGGTCGCCTCGGTCGGGTTGACCGAGGAGGCCCTGAAAGAGGCCGGGACCGAATACATCAGCGGCAAATTTGCCTTCATGGCCAACTCCCGCGCCCGCGCAACCGGCGAGACCGACGGCGCGGTCAAGGTGCTGGCCCGCCCCGACGGCCGCATTCTTGGTGCCCATATCTGCGGGGCCCACGCGGGCGACCTGATCGCCGAACTGGTGCTTGCCATGACCAAAGATGCTACGCTCGCCGAGGTTGCGCAGACCTGCCATGCCCATCCCGCCTTGGGTGAAGCCGTGAAGGAAGCCTGCCTCGACGCGCTTGGCCGCGCCATCCACGCCTGATCCGAAAGGCCCGCCAGATGACCATCCAGCTGCGTCCCCGCCACCCGGAAAAAGCCCACAAGGCCGACAGCGCGATCCCGCGCAAGCCCAAGTGGATCCGCAAGAAAAAGATCGAAAGCGCGGAGTATTACGAAACCCGCAAACTGATGCGCGAACACGATCTGGCGACGGTCTGCGAAGAGGCCGCCTGCCCCAACATCGGCGAATGCTGGTCCAAGCGTCACGCCACCATGATGATCATGGGCGAGGTCTGCACCCGCGGCTGCGCCTTCTGCAACGTGACCACGGGCAAGCCGGACACGCTGGATGCGTTTGAACCGGGCCGGGTTGCCGCCGCGGTCAAGAAGCTGGGCCTGCGCCACGTCGTGATCACCTCCGTCGATCGCGATGACCTGGAGGACGGCGGCGCCGAACATATCGCCCAGACCATCCGTGCCACCCGCCACCAGAACCCCGAGACCACGATCGAGGTGCTGACCCCGGATTTCCTGGGCAAGGGCGACGCGGCACAGGCGGTGTTCGACGCGGCCCCGGATGTGTTCAACCACAATCTCGAAACCGTACCGCGCCTCTACCCGCGCGTACGGCCCGGCGCACGGTATTATACCTCGCTGCGGCTGCTGGATGACGCCAAGCGCGCCAACCCGCAATTGTTCACGAAATCGGGCATCATGGTGGGTTTGGGAGAGACCCTGGACGATGTGCGACAGGTTATGGACGATTTGCGCGCGGCGCAGGTCGACTTCCTGACCGTAGGGCAGTATTTGCAGCCCACCCCGAAGCATCATCCAATTGATCGCTTCTGGGAACCCGATGAATTCGCCCAACTGGAACAGATCGCCCGAGCCAAGGGGTTTCTGCATGTATCAGCCACTCCGTTGACCCGGTCGTCGTTCCACGCGGATGAAGATTTTGCCGCCCTGAAACAGGCCCGACAGACGGCCTTGAAGCAGGGCATTTAACTTTAACGCAAGCGGGAGGAGACCCATGGAAGCGTTAAATACAGCAGTTGGCTGGATAAATGGGATCGTATGGGGGCCGGCGATGCTGGTTCTGATCCTGGGTGTCGGCTTTTTCCTTCAGGTTGGCCTGAAGTTCATGCCGATCCTGAAACTGGGAATGGGCTTTGGCCTGTTGTTCAAGGGCCGCGAAGGCAGCGGCGAAGGGCAGATCAGCCCGTTCAACGCGCTGATGACCGCCCTGTCGGCCACCATCGGCACCGGTAACATCGCAGGCGTGGCCACCGCCGTGTTCCTTGGCGGCCCCGGTGCCCTGTTCTGGATGTGGATGACCGCGCTGGTCGGCATGGCCACCAAGTATTCGGAAGCGGTCTGCGCGGTGAAATTCCGCGAGCGTGACGAGGCCGGAAACTTCGTCGGCGGCCCGATGTATTACATCAAGAACGGCCTCGGCAAGAAATGGGCTTGGCTGGGCTTTGCCTTTGCCCTGTTCGGCGCGATTGCCGCCTTTGGCATCGGCAACGGCGTGCAGGCCAATGGCGTTGCACAGGTGCTGGAGACCAACTTTGGCTTCAACCCGTCGATCACCGGCATCGTGCTGATGGTGCTGACCGGCGCCGTGATCCTCGGCGGCATCACCCGCATCGGTGCGGTGGCCGGCAAGCTGGTGCCCTTCATGGCCGTCAGCTACATCGTCGCGGGTCTGATCGTGCTGATCATCAATGCGGATGCCATCGGCGACGCCTTTGCGATGGTCTTTACTTATGCCTTCACCCCGTCGGCAGCCGAAGGCGGCTTTGCCGGTGCGGCAGTCTGGGCGGCGATCCGCTTTGGTGTGGCGCGCGGCGTGTTCTCGAACGAGGCAGGCCTCGGCTCGGCCCCGATCGCCCACGCGGCGGCGGAAACCAAAGGTCCGGTCAACCAGGGCCTGATCGCGATGCTGGGCACCTTCATCGACACCATCATCGTCTGCTCGATCACCGGCCTGGCGATCATCGCCTCCGGCGCCTGGACCTCGGGCGAAAGCGGCGCGGCCCTGACCTCGCTGGCGTTTGAGACCTCGCTCCCGGGCTTCGGCGGCTACCTGATCGCCATCGCGCTGTCGATCTTTGCCTTCACCACCATCCTCGGCTGGTCCTACTATGGCGAGAAATGCGTCGGCTACCTGCTGGGCGCCAAGGTGCTGATGCCCTACCGCATCCTGTGGATCGTCGCGATCTACTTCGGCGCCACCGCTGACCTCGGCTTCATCTGGCTGCTGGCGGATACGCTGAACGCGATGATGGCGATCCCGAACCTGATCGCCCTGGCGCTGCTGAGCCCGATCGTCTTCAAGCTGACGAAAGAGTTCTTTGCCACCGGCGGGCGCTCCGAAGAAGCCGGCCGCGCGGCCGAATAAAACACGCGGAGGGCGCAGCCTGCGCCCTCCCCCCACCTACACCAATTCAAAGGCTGCACAGGATGACCGACGCACCCAAACGCACCCCGCTTTATGACCTGCACGTCGAACTTGGCGGCAAGATGGTCGACTTCGCCGGCTGGGAGATGCCGGTCCAGTACCCCATGGGCATCATGGGTGAGCACAAGCAGTGCCGCGAGAAGGCTGCGCTGTTTGACGTCTCCCACATGGGCCAGGTGATCCTGCGCGGCGACAACGTGGGCGAGAAGCTGGAAACGCTCTGCCCGCAGGCCTTTGCCACCCTCAAGGAAGGCAAGGCACGCTACGGTTTCTTCACCAATGACGATGGCGGCATCATGGACGACCTGATCGTCTCCAACGCCGGTGACCATTACTTTGTCGTGGTGAATGCCGCCCTGCGCCACCAGGACATCCCGCACATGCAGGCCAACCTCGACGGCGTCGAAGTGACCGAGATCTTCGACCGCGCCCTGGTCGCCGTCCAGGGCCCCAGCGCCGAGGAGGTTGTCGGCAGCCTCTGCCCCGCCGCCCGTGAGCTGAAGTTCATGGAAACCACCGTGGCCGAAATCGACGGCGTCGAGTGCCGCATCTCGCGTCTCGGCTACACCGGCGAAGACGGCTACGAGATCTCGATCCCCGAAGCCGACGCCATTCGCATTTCCAAGCTGTTCCTGGCCCATGACGACTGTGAACCTGCAGGCCTGGGCGCGCGTGACAGCTTGCGTCTGGAGGCAGGTCTCTGCCTCTATGGCAACGACATCGACCAGTCGACCTCCCCGGTGGAGGCCTCGCTGGGCTGGGCGATGCAGAAACGCCGCAAGGAAGAAGGTGGCTTCCCCGGTGCCGCCCGCATCCAGAAGGAACTGGCCGAAGGCGCCGCCAAAAAGCTGGTCGGCATCAAGCCCGAAGGCCGCGCCCCCGCCCGCCAGGGGGTCGAGGTGCAGACGCTCGAGGGCGACAACATCGGCGCCATCACCTCGGGCAGCTTTGGCCCCACGGTTGGTGGTCCGGTTGCCATGGGCTACGTCGCGACCGAGCACAGCGCGGCTGGGACCAAGGTAAACCTCATCATCCGTGGCAAGGCGCAGCCCGCCGAAATCGTTGCGCTGCCCTTCGTCACCCAGAACTACAAACGCTAAGACCACATCAGGAGAGTCGAACATGGCCACCTATTACTCTGAAGAGCACGAATGGATCACCGTCGAGGGTGACGTGGCAACCCTGGGCATCACCCAGCACGCCGCCGACCAGCTGGGCGAGGTTGTCTTCGTCGAGCAGCGCGAAGCCGGCGACGAGTTCGAAAAGGGCGACGAGATCGGCGTCATCGAATCCGTGAAGGCCGCGTCCGAGATCTACGCGCCGTTGAACGGCGAAGTGGTCGAAGTCAACGACGCCCTGGCCGACAACCCCGGCGCGCTGAACGAAGCCCCCGAGGGCGACGCCTGGATCTACAAGATCAAGATCGCCGACGCCTCCCAGCTGGAAGAGCTGATGGACCTGGACGGCTACAAGGCGCTGATCGGCTGATCCCGGCCTGCGGGGCCGCGCTGACCGGCCCCGCGCTTTCACCTTGCCCAAAATACTCCCGCCGGAGGCACTCCGAAGCCCGGCCGGAGGTGACCGTTTTCAAAGGAGCGCTGTAAATGGCCTTCAAACTTACCGATTACGAAGCCTATGACTTCGCCAACCGGCGTCACATCGGCCCCTCCCCGCGGGAGATGGCCGACATGCTGCAGGTCATCGGCTTCAAGACGCTGGATGAGCTGATCGACGCCACCGTGCCGCCCGCCATCCGCCAGAAAGAGCCGCTGGACTGGGGTCCGGCGATGACCGAACGCGATGCGCTGTTCCACATGAAAGAGGTCGCCTCCAAGAACAAGGTGCTGACCTCGCTGATCGGTCAGGGCTACTACGGCACCACCACCCCGGCGCCGATCCTGCGCAACATCCTGGAAAACCCGGCCTGGTACACCGCCTACACCCCCTATCAGCCGGAAATTTCCCAGGGCCGTCTTGAGGCGCTCTTGAACTACCAGACCATGGTCAGCGATCTGACCGGCCTGGACATCGCCAACGCCTCGCTGCTGGACGAAGCCACCGCCGCCGCCGAAGCCATGGCCATGGCGCACCGCGGATCGCGCTCCAAGGCGAACAACGCCGCCTTCTTCGTCGACAAGAACTGCCACCCGCAGACGATTGCGGTGATCCAGACCCGCGCCGAGCCTCTGGGCATCGACGTGGTGGTCGCCGATCCCGACGATCTGGACCCCGGCGCGGTCTTTGGCGCGATCTTCCAGTATCCCGGCACCTACGGCCACGTGCGCGATTTCACCAAGGAAATCGAAGCCATCCACGAGCACAAGGGCATTGCCGTTGTCGCCGCCGACATCCTCGCGCTGGCGCTGCTGAAATCGCCCGGCGAAATGGGCGCCGACATCGCCGTCGGTTCGACCCAGCGGTTCGGCGTGCCGATGGGCTACGGTGGCCCGCACGCGGCCTACATGGCAACCACCGACAAGCTGAAGCGCGCCATGCCCGGCCGCATCATCGGTGTCTCGGTCGATGCCCGTGGCAACAAGGCCTATCGCCTGGCGCTGCAGACCCGCGAGCAGCACATCCGCCGCGAGAAGGCCAACTCCAACGTCTGTACCGCACAGGCGCTGCTGGCCGTGATGGCCTCGATGTACGCGGTCTACCACGGCCCCGACGGCATCAAGGCGATCGCCCAGTCGGTGCACCGCAAGACCTCGCGCCTTGCCGCCGGGCTGGAGGAGCATGGCTTCAAGGTCGAGCCGGAAGTCTTCTTCGACACCATCACCGTCGAGGTCGGCCCGCTGCAGAAAACCGTCATGGAAGCGGCTGTTGCCCGCGGCATCAACCTGCGCAAGGTTGGCGAAACCCGCGTCGGCATCTCGCTGGATGAACAGACCCGCGCCGAGACCATCGAAGCGGTCTGGGGGGCCTTCGGCATCGACAAGAAGGACGACAGCTCGAACAAGCAGTACCGCCTGCCGGACTACGCGCTGCGCGAGACGCCCTATCTGACCCACCCGATCTTCCACAAGAACCGGGCCGAGGCCGAGATGACCCGCTACATGCGCCGTCTGGCCGACCGCGACCTGGCGCTGGACCGCGCGATGATCCCGCTCGGCTCCTGCACCATGAAGCTGAACGCGACCATCGAGATGATCCCGGTCACCTGGCCGGAGTTCTCCAACCTGCACCCCTTCTGCCCGGAAGACCAGGCGCAGGGCTACCACCAGATGATCGCCGATCTGAACGACAAGCTCTGCCAGATCACCGGCTACGACGCGATCTCCCAGCAGCCGAACTCCGGTGCGCAGGGCGAATACGCGGGCCTGATGACCATCCGCAACTACCACGCGGCGAATGGCCAGGGGCACCGCAACGTCTGCCTGATCCCGACCTCCGCGCATGGCACCAACCCGGCCACCGCGCAGATGGTGGGCTACAAGGTGATCCCGGTCAAAGCGGACGAGAAAGGCAACATCGACGTCGCCGATTTCCGTGCCAAGGCCGAACAGCACAGCGACAATCTCGCCGCTTGCATGATCACCTACCCCTCCACCCACGGCGTGTTCGAAACCACCGTGCAGGGAGTCTGTGACATCACCCACGAACATGGTGGCCAGGTCTACATCGACGGCGCCAACATGAACGCCATGGTGGGTCTGGCACGTCCGGGTGACATTGGCGGCGACGTCAGCCACCTGAACCTGCACAAGACCTTCTGCATTCCGCACGGCGGTGGCGGCCCCGGCATGGGTCCGATCGGCGTCAAGGCGCACCTGGCCGAACACCTGCCGGGTCACCCGGAATACGGCACCGCCGTTGGTCCGGTCTCGGCGGCGCCCTTCGGGTCCCCCTCGATCCTGCCGGTCAGCTGGGCCTACTGCCTGCTGATGGGTGGCGCGGGTCTGACCCAGGCGACCAAGGTGGCGATCCTGAACGCCAACTACATCGCGGCGCGCCTGAAGGATGCCTACAAGATCCTCTACACTTCGGAGACGGGTCGCGTGGCGCATGAATGCATCCTCGACACCCGCCCGCTGAACGACGAGGGCGGCGTGACCGTGGACGATGTGGCCAAGCGCCTGGTCGATTCCGGCTTCCACGCCCCGACCATGTCCTGGCCGGTGGCGGGCACCCTGATGGTGGAGCCGACCGAATCCGAACCCAAGGACGAACTGGACCGCTTCTGCGACGCCATGCTGTCGATCCGTGCGGAGGCGCAGGACATCATCGACGGCAAGATCGATCCCGAGAACAACCCGCTGAAACACGCGCCGCACACGGTGCGTGACCTGGTGGGCGACTGGGACCGTCCCTACAGCCGCGAGCAGGCCTGCTTCCCGCCGGGCAACCTCGGCGTCGACAAGTACTGGCCGGCCGTGAACCGGGTCGACAACGCCTATGGCGACCGTCACCTGGTCTGCACCTGCCCGCCGATGTCGGACTACGAAGAAGGCTGATGCCTTTGGCCGGGGGGCATCCCCCCGGCTCCCCTGTCCCGCCGGTCGCTCCGGCGGGACAGTCCCCACGCATGACCCGCTCAGAGGAGAGAATGATGTCCCGTCTCGAACCGCTGACCATGCCAGTTCCGCAGTCCGCCAGCCCGGCAACCCCCGCTGCCCGTTTCCATAATGTCGAAATCATTCTGCCGCGCCAGGAATCCCAGGCCGCCGCGCAGATGATTTGCGAGGTCTTCCGCGCCGCCAACGACCTGTTCCCCGGCGCGCCCTATCGCACCCATGTGCGCGACCTTGCCACCCAGATGCGCTCGGCCCCCGACGGCTGGAAGCCGCGAACCGCCATCTTCCTTGGCGGCATTTCCACCCGCTGGACCCTGAACAGCGGCGAAAAGGCCAGCCTGCAAAGGATCTGCCGCCAGACCCCGCGCTGCCTGTTTGCCGGCAGCGCCATCTTCCTGTTGCCCGAAACCGGCCTGAACACACGGTACGAGACCGCCGTGCACGCCAATTTCGCCGCCGCGGCCAAGGAGGAAGACCTGCCCTGCGCCCCGGCCGGCACGCTGACAACCGTATCGGACCGGATCAGTACCGCCATCAGCAGCTTTGCCGCCCTGCGCCTGCTGACCACCTACCTGCGTGAAGACCGCGGCGCCTTCATCGCCGATGCGGTCTGCGACTACCTCGGCCTCGCGCTGGGACCGACCGCCGATCACTCCCGCGTCTCGCTGCAGCTGCGACAGGCCGCCGGTGGCGATGCGCTGATCGTCAAGATCCTCGAGCTGATGCAGCGCAACATCGAAGAACCGCTGCTGATCCGCGACATCGCCAGCCAGGCGGGCGTCTCCCCCCGCAAGCTGGAACGACGCTTTCAGGAAAAGACCCGGACCAGCCCCTTGGCGGCCTACCGCAAGCTGCGCATCGAAAAGGCCCGCCAGCTGCTGCTGCACACCAGCCTGCCGCTGACCGAAATCGTCGCTGCCACCGGCTTCGGCTCGCGCAGCAATCTGACCGAATGGTTCAAGCGCGAATACAAGACCAGCCCGCAGGCCTTCCGCAAGCAATACTACGCCGAACGCGAGCCGCAGCGCTCGCTGGCCTGACAGTTCCCGTATGACCAAAAAAAGGCGGCCCCGAGGGACCGCCTTTGCCGTGAGCCGGGCATCTGGATCAGTTGTCCGATCCCCCGCCATCGCCGCCAGACAGGTTGCCGGGATTGAACACGCCCCCGAACCCCGAGTTGTTGCCCGCGGGCGGCTCCTCTGCCGGGCTGGCGTCCTCGCCGCTGCTGCTGTCGCCGGACAGGTTGCCGGGGTTGAACACACCGCCAAAGCCCGAGTTGTTGCCGGAGGGCTGCGCCTGCGGGGCGGTCTCGCCCTGCTGTTGCTGCTGTTCCTGACGACGCAACTCGCGCTGGCGGCGCAGTTCCTGGATGCGCTGTTCCGTCTCCAGCCGCTTCTGCTCCTGCACCTCTGCAATGCACTGCTGCGGGCTGTAGACCGCCGCCGTGCCGGCCACCGCCACCGTGGCACAGGCAACCACCACCAGCGCCACCGCCGCGGAATTGGAGCTGAGAAAGCCCGGCAGCCGCAGCTTGCCGCTTTCCAGTTCCTCCACCGTGGCCTTCTTGCGCGCCATCGCGACCAGTTCCTTGCGGCGGATCGAGGCCTCGTTGGCCAGCGCCGCAAAGACCGTCAGCACCACGATGATGAAGGCCAGGGCCGAGATCGCAGGCGTGATGCCATAGCGCACCTTCTGCGCCAGCTCGATGGTCAGCGTCGGGTATTCCCCGAAGGTGAAGGTGGTGGTGTTGTAGTTCTCGAAGCTTGCCAGGAACGCCAGCACCGCCGCCGAGGCAATCGCGGGCCGCATGAACGGCAGCAGCACCTTGCGGAACGCCTGCGCATGGGTCGCGCCCAGGTCTAGCGCCGCCTCGGTCAGCGCGACATCATAGCGCTGCAGCCGCGCCACCAGCACCAGCATGCAGTAGCTGGCGATGAAGGTGGACTGGCCGATCACCGTCAGGAACAGACCGTTCGACAGGAAACTGTCGGCGCCCAGCCCCAGCATCCGGTTGATCCGGTCCCAGAACACCAGCGTCGAGATGCCGATGACCACGCCCGGGATCAGGATCGGCGCGATGATGATGGTGTAATAGGTGGCGCGCAGCTTGGGCCAGATCTGGGTCAGCATCAGCGCACCCGCCAGCCCCATCGCCACCGACAGCACCACCGTGCCCGCGCCCACCAGGATCGAGTTCCAGATGCCGTTCAGGATACGTTCGTCCTGAAACAGCGCCGAGAACCACTCGAAGGTCAGGCATTCCCAAGGGGTCATCCGCGGGAAGGAGGGCGAGTTGAAGGCGGTCGCCGACATGATGATCAGCGGCCCCAGCAGGTAGGCAAAGAACACCGCCAGGTAGATCCAGATGCTGATCCGTGTGAAAGACAGGTTCTTCATTTGCCGATGTCTCCCATGTTCACCTTGAACAGCCGCATGACCGCCAGCACCAGCAGAATACAGGTCACCAGCAGCACCACCGCATAGGCCGCGCCCTGCGGCCAGTCGGAGTTGTCATTGAACTGCTGGTAGATCAGCTGCGTGAACCACAGCGACGACGGACCGCCGAGGATCTGCGGCGCCGCCAGCGCGCCCGCCGACAGCATGAACACCATGGTACAGCCCGAGGAGATCCCCGGCTTGGCGTAAGGGATGACCACCCGCTGGTGGATCTTCACCCAGCTTGCGCCCATGTCCCGCGCCGCCTCGATCTGATTGCGATCGAGGCTCTCGATCACGTTGTAGATCGGGAAGATCATCAACAGGATGTAGGCATATCCCAGACCCGCATAGAGCGCGATGTCATTGCGGATGAAATCAAAGGGCGTATCGAAGATGCCCAGGCCGACCAGCGCGTTGTTCAGCACCCCGGTCTCGCCGAAGATGATGCGCAGGGCAAAGGCGCGCAGGATCTCGTTGATCCAGTAGGGGATGATCAGCATCAGCGCGAAGATGCGGATGTGGTTGCCCTTGGTCTGCGCCAGGTAATAGGCGATCGGGTAGCACAGGATCAGGTTGAAGATGGTGACGCAGACCGCCGCCACCAGCGTGCGGAAGAACACCTTGAGGTCGACCGCGTTGTAATCCTGGCTGCCGCCTTCGGGGCCATAGATCAGGTACTTGTAGTTCTCCAGCGTGTAGACATCCTTGGGGCCGCCGATCTCCGGCGGCGGCAGGTTGGGCCGGAACGAAAAGTCGAGCATCGACAACTGCGGCAGGATGATCAGGCCGATGGTCCAGAACAGGACCAAGGCCAGCATCAGGCTGCCCATGCCGGTGCCGTTGCGCTTGAAGAATTCCTTCAGGAAGACTGGCATGGCGTGCGCCCCCTCATTCCGCGGCCAGCTCACCCGCGGGCACGACAACGGCGTTTTCCGTGGCGTATTGCAGGGTGATGTTCTGTCCGGTGTGATCGTCAAAGGACTGCCCCACATTGGGGATCGAGACCTTCAGCTCCTTGCCGCCGTCACCTTCCATGAAGATGTTGAAAACGTTGCCCTCGAACTCCTCGTGGTTGACCCGGGCCGAGACGATGTTGCTCCCCGCCGCCCCCTCGCCTGCCAGCGCAAGCGCTTCCGGGCGGATGAACATCATCGCTTCGTCGCCTGCCTTCATCCGCCCCTGGTTGGCGGTGGAAATCCGCGCCAGCAGGGTGCCGGAACGGTTCGTCTCGATCAGCGCCTCATTGCCCATGATCTGCTTGACGCGGCCCCGGAACACGTTGTTTTCGCCCACGAAAGACGCGGCAAAGGCGGTGGCCGGGTCGTTGTAGATGGTCTTGCCATCGGCAATCTGGTCGATCACCCCCGCCTTCATCACCGCGATGCTGTCGGACATGGTCAGCGCCTCGCCCTGGTCGTGGGTGATGTAGATGAAGGTAATGCCGACCCGTTGCTGAATTTCACGCAGCTCGGTGCGCATGTGCTGGCGCAGCTTCAGGTCCAGCGCCGACAGCGGTTCATCCAGAAGCAGCACGTCAGGTTCCGCGCAAAGCGCCCGCGCGATTGCCACCCGCTGGCGCTGGCCGCCCGACAGTTCCGAGGGCAGCTTGTCGCCCTGCCCCGGCAGCGCGATCATGTCCAGCAGCTCATCCGCCCGCTTGCGCCGCTCGCGCGCGGAGGCGCCCTTGATCTCCATCGAGAAGGTGATGTTCTCCCAGACCTTCATCAGCGGAAACAGCGCCAGGTTCTGGAAGATCAGCGCGGTCGGGCGCTTGTTGGGGCCAATGCCCTTCATATCGTTGCCGCCGATCAGCACCCGCCCCTCGCTGGGGTCCAGAAAGCCGGAAACCGCCCGCAAGATGGTGGTCTTGCCACAGCCTGACGGCCCGAGGAACGAAAAGAAATCGCCCCCCTTGATGTGTACATTGGCATCTCGCACGGCGACAAAGTCACCGAAGCGGATCCAGAGGTTTTCGAGATCAACGCCGACCCCTGCACTCATTTGGCTTCTCCCCTGGGTGCAAAACACCGCCCGGTGGCGCACCACCGGTTGCCGCATGTCCTGCGTCCCCTAGCTGTTGATTGAATGTACCGCGCCGTCGCGGCACGACTGGCCCCCACCCGTGGACGGGGACCAGCTGCACGTCTGGCGCTTGCGATCAGGCGCTCTTGAACTTGTTGACGAACTCGGTGCGCACATCGGCATACCAGGGCGCTTCGGCCGGCCAGGGGTTCAGATTGGCCAGCGAGTTGCCCGGATAGGCCTCGGCAAAGTTCTTCTTGTAGATATCGCCCGAGTAGGTGTCCGCACCCAGCACCGGCGAGTTGTAGCCGTGGCTGTCGATTGCCTTGCCCGCGGGCTCCTTGCGGTAGGCATAGTCGAGGAAGGCATAGACCTGCTCTTCGTTCTTGGCGCCGACCGGCATCGAAATCCCGTCGACCCAGGCCATCGCGCCCTCGACCGGCGCCTGGTAGTGCACCGGCTCACCCGCGGACTTCAGCGCCAGCGGCGGGCCGTCCCAGGTCTGGCCGACCACCACGCCTTCGTTCAGCAGACCGTTCTTCTGGGTGTCGGCATCGTTCCAGATCAGCTTGATCCGGTCCTTGCGCGCCACGCACCAGTCGGTGACCTGGCCCCAGACCTTGCGCATGGTTTCCTCGTCCTCGTAGGCGGCCCAGATCGACCCCGGTTCCATCTCGCCCGAGGCTTCCATGAACAGGCCCGCACCCAGCATCATCGAATGCGCCCGGCCCATGGTCTTGCCGGCGTTTTCTTCCGACCAGACGTCGCCGTAGGAGGGCGCATCCCCAGCGGGCAGCCACTTGTCGGTGCGGTAGGCGATGCCCTCGGTGCCCCAGATATGCGGCAGCCAATGCACGCCTGCGCCGTCAAAGTTCCAGGCGTCGGTGCCGATCTTGGCCATCGCCGGGTTCACCGCGTCGATGTTGACCTTGTTCATGTCGAACGGCTTCAGCAGTTCCAGCGGCCCCCACTGCAGCGAGCGGTTGTTGGTCGGCGAGACGATGTCAAAGCCCTGGCCCTTGGTGGCCTTCATCTTGTTGATGATTTCCTCGTTCGAGCCGATGCCGGTGTAGTTCACCTTGATGCCGGTCTCGGATTCAAAGCCGGAAATGAACTCCGGCGGCAGATAGTCCGACCACATCAGGATGTTGATCTCGCCCGACGAGGCCAGCGCGCTCTTGGAATACAAGGGGGCCGCCAGTGCCGCAGCACCCGCGGTCTTCAACACCGCGCGGCGGGAAAGTGTACTTTTGATCGTCATATCCAAATACTCCCTATGGATCGATTTTTGTTATTCTTGTTGTTTGTTGCAGAAGCTTGCGGTTGCCGGTCTTTCACCGACAGTGACAGTTTCAGAAACCGATAAGGCCAGTTGACCAGAAACATTTCAAAACATGGTGCCAGTTTCAGAGGGCTTTGCAAAATTTTCGCAAACATTTCGGGCTGGCTCGGATAATTCCTTACTGTGTCAGCAGTCTGCGCCTGCCGACGCAGGGCGTCAACGCCCTACCGGCCTGCACGCCGGTTTGGTTGCCCATAGGGATGAAGATTTCGTCAGACCGCCGCGCGACGCCCGCCCGCAGGACGGGCCGCACCGGGGGTGGCGCAGCCGACGACCAGGCCCCCGTTTCGCCGCCGTGTCGGCTCAGCCCTGCTCGAACCGGCGGAACGCGAGGGCGATCAGACCGGCAATGACAAGGTAGACCAGGGCCAGCAGCAAGAGCGGCTCATAGACGATGAAGGTGTCCGATCGCACCCGCGAGGACACGGCATAGATGTCCACCACCGTGATCGTCGCCACCAGCGGTGTGGCCTTCAGCTGCAGGATCGTCTCGCCGCCCAGCGTCGGCAGCACGTTGCGCACCGCCTGCGGCAGCCAGATCCGGCGGAACATGGTGAAACGCGGCATGCCAAAGGACTTGGCCGCCTCCAGCTGGCCCTTGGCCACGCCGGAGAAGGCACCGCGCATCACCTCGCCCTCATAGCCCGCATAGGACAGCGTCAGCGCCAGCACCGCATAGGGCCAGGCCTGCCGCAGATAGGGCCACAGCTCGGACCCGCGGATCCAGGGGAACTGCGGAAACAGGGAGCCCAGCCCGTAATACAGCAGCCAGATCTGCAGCAGCAGCGGCGTGCCGCGGATGATGGTGCAGAAGGTGCGCGCCGGGATCGACAGGTACCAGGGGCCGATGGCCTGGGCGAGGCCCAGCGGCACCGCCAGCAGAAAGCCGAGGAAGGTCGACACCGCCAGGATCCAGATGGTGGTCCACAGCCCCTCCAGCGCCAGCGGTGCATACTGCGGGATCCAGTCCCAGCGCAGCGACAGCGCGCACCAGACCACAAGTGCGGCAAAAATCAGCATCATCACGATGCGGTGCGGCTGCATCAGCGCCTTCACACTGGTCATGCCGTGCCCCCTTTCAGCGAGGGCTGGCCGCGGCGCGCCCATTTTTCGATCCGGGCAAAGACCACACCGGAACACAGCGTCACCATCAGGTAGAGCGCGCCTGCCGCAAGGAAAAAGGTGAAATAGGCCCGCGTGCTGCTGGCCGCCTGCCGGGTCTCCAGCGTCAGCTCGTTGAAGCCGACCACCGCCAACAGCGCGGTGTCCTTGGTGGCGATCAGCCACAGGTTCGCCAGCCCCGGCACGGCAAAGCTCATCATCGCCGGGATCGTCACCCGGCGCATGATCATGAAGGCGGGCATGCCATAGGATTTCGCCGCCTCGATCTGGCCCGTCGGCACCGCCTTGATGGCGCCGCGCAGCACTTCGGTGGCATAGGCCCCCTGCACCACGCCCAGCACCCAGATGCCGGCCGCAACGCCGTTGATCTCGACCCGGCCGCCGCCCATCGCGGCGGAGATCTTGTTGATGATATCGCTGCCCACGTAATAGAGGATCAGGATCAGCACCAGTTCCGGCACCGCCCGGATCACCGTGGTGTAGATGGCGAGAAGATCACGCGTGACCTTCCCGCCGTAGAGTTTGCCATAGGCTCCGAACAGCCCGATCACCAGCCCCATGCCAAAGGCGCCAAAGGCGATCTGCAAGGAATTGACAAGCCCCCGCAGAAGGTTGCCGCCCCAGCCTGACAGCGACAGCAGCTCTGCGCTGGCGCCAAGGCCCAATAGTTCAAGCAGTCCGGTCACGTCAGCGCCTTAGTAGATGCTGGTGGTGAAGTATTTGGCGGTGATCTTCTCGTGGGTGCCGTCGGCCAGGATGGCCGCGATGCCCTTGTTAAGCGCCTCGCGCAGATCATCGTCGCCCTTGCGCACGCCTGCGCCCACGCCGCGCCCCAGGATGGCCGGATCATCCGCCACCGCGCCCTTGATCTCGCAGCAGCCGCCGGTGTCGGAGTTCACGAAATCCGCCATCGCGATGCTGTCCGCCTGGGTCGCATCGATGCGGCCTGCAACCAGGTCCTGGTTGGCCTCGTCCTGGGTTTGGTAGACCTTCAGCTCGGCGTCACCGAAATGCGCCTGCGCATAGGCCTGGTGGGTGGTCGAGGCCTGGATGCCCAGAATCTTGCCCGCCAGCGACTCCGGGGTGGGTTCGATGTCCATCGACTTGTCCGCCACGATCACCGCCGGGGTGTTGTAATAGGGATCGGTGAAATCGATCGTCTTCATCCGCTCCTCGGTGATCGACATCGAGGCCATGATGGCGTCGATCTGCTGGCCGGTCAGCGACGGGATGATGCCGTCCCAGGCCACCGGGGTGATGACGCAGTCCAGCTCCGCCGCGGCGCAGACCGCATCGATGATCTCGACCTCCCAGCCGCTCCAGTTGCCGGAGCTGTCGGGCGCCGCAAACGGCGGATAGGGCTCAGCGGCGATGCCGATCTTGACCTGTTCGGCCACGGCGGCACCGGCGAACAGCGCCGAGGCTGCGGTGGCAGCGGCAAGCAGTGATGTCAGTTTCATGTCATTCTCCCAGTTGGTTTTTATTTGCGTTGCGGTGGGGGTGTGTCAGGCGACCGAACTCAGGAACTGCTTCAGCCGCTCTGACTGCGGATTGCCAAAGACCTCGGCAGGCGGTCCCTGCTCTTCGATGCGGCCCTGGTAAAGGTAAACCACGTGGTTCGCGACCTCGCGGGCGAATTTCATCTCGTGGGTGACCAGCAGCATGGTGCGCCCCTCGGCGGCCAGATCGCGGATCACCGTCAGCACCTCGCCCACCAGCTCCGGGTCCAGCGCCGAGGTCGGCTCGTCGAACAGCATCGCCGACGGGTCCACCGCCAGCGCCCGCGCAATCGCCGCGCGCTGCTGCTGGCCGCCGGACAGATAGGCGGGATAGGTGTCCTCGCGCCCCGCCAGCCCGACCCGCTCCAGCAATTGGCGGGCGCGGGCCTCGGCCTCGGCCCGCGGTGTCTTCAGCACATGCACCGGCACCTCGATCACGTTTTCCAGCAGGGTGCGGTGGGTCCACAGGTTGAACTGCTGGAACACCATCGCCAGCCGGGTGCGGATGCGCTCGATCTGCTTCTGGTTCGCCGGGCTGCCATCGGGCCGCATCGCGACCTCCTCGCCGCCGATGACGATCTGCCCGGCGCTCGGCGTCTCGAGGAAATTGATGCAGCGCAGCATCGTCGACTTGCCCGAGCCCGAGCCGCCGATGATCGCCACCACATCGCCCTGCCGCGCCGTCAGCGACACCCCCTTCAGAACCTCCAGATCGCCGAACGACTTGTGCAGCCCGGCAACCCGGATCGCCTCGGGGCACGTATCGATCTCCGGGCTGGCGGCGTCTGCTGTGGCTGTGTCCATTGATGCGTCTTCCTGAATTTTCCGATTGCAGTAAGCCGCGACTCGCGTAATTATTCAAGTGTATAATTTCCTCACAGCCAAAACAGGAGCCGAGGTGACCGACGAGCGCCGCAAATTCAAACGCGAATCCGCCGAGGCGCGGAAGCAGGCGCTGATTCTCGCCACCCTCGACCTGGTGGCGGAAAACGGCGTCCGCGGTGCCACCGTGCGCGCCATCGCCGAGCGCGCCAATGTCACCCAGGGGCTGATCCGGCATTATTTCAGTTCCAAGGAAGAGCTGATCACCGCCGCCTATGAGCACCACATGACGGCGATGACCGATCAGACCATGGCCCCCGCCAGCGCCCTGCCCGACGATGCCGCGCGGACCGACAGCGCGCGCCAGCGGCTGATCGCCTTCGTCAACGCCTCGCTGACGCCGCCAGTGGTGGATCCGCGCGCCATCGCGCTCTGGGCCAGCTTCCTGAACAAGGTGCAGCAGGACCCGCAGATGAAGGCGACGCACGAGCGCACCTACGCCTATTTCCGCGACCATCTGCAGGGGCTGATTGCCGCCGCCCTGGCCGAGGCAGGCCGACACGCGGACCCGGCCCGCCAGCGCCGCCTGGCCATCGCCTGCAACGCGGTGATCGACGGGCTGTGGCTCGAAGGCGGTGCCCTGCCCGACGCATTCGCAGCCGGGGAACTGGCAGACATCGGGCGGCAATCGGTTGCCGCCATCATCGGATTGGATCTGGAACAAGAGGCGGAACAGCCATGAAACTGACAGCAGTCACCAAGCGCCTGGCCGGTCTCGGCGGCGGCAAATGGGAGGTGCATCTGAAAGCCCGGCAACTGGCCGAATCCGGTGCCGACGTGGTGGAAATGACCATCGGCGAACCGGATGTGCAGACCCCGGAGGAGCTGGTCGCCACCGCCATCCAGGCGATGCAGGCCGGGCGCACCGGCTATTCCGATGGCCGCGGCGAGGCTGGCCTGCGCGCCGCCCTGGCGGAGACCTACAGCGCCAGCCGCGGCCGCGCCTTCAGCGCGGACAACATCCTGTGCTTTCCGGGCACCCAGACCGCGCTTTATGCCGTGCTGCAAGGCGTGGCCGAGGCCGGCGACGAGGTGCTGGTGGGTGATCCGATGTATGCCACCTACGAGGGCGTGGTGCGCGCATCCGGCGCCGACATGGTGCCGCTGCCGCTGCGCCCGGAGGCGGGTTTTCGCATTCAGGCCAGCGACATCGCCGCCCGCCTCACCCCGCGCAGCCGCGCCATCCTGCTGACCACCCCGCACAATCCCACCGGCGCCATCCTGACGGCCCGGGATCTGCAGGAGATCGGCCAGCTGGCGCTGCAGCACGATCTGTGGATCATCTCGGACGAGGTCTACGAGCACCTGATCTTCGACGGCTCCGACTTTGTCTCGCCGCTGTCCGACCCGGCGCTGGCCGACCGGGTGATCGCGGTCTCCTCGATCTCGAAATCCCACGCCGCGCCGGGCTTTCGCAGCGGCTGGTGCGTCGGGCCCGCGGACTTCTGCACCGCCCTGCTGCCGGTTTCGGAAACCATGCTGTTCGGCAACCAGCCCTTCATCGCGGACATGACCGAAAAGGCGATTCGCGACGGCTCCCCCGTGGCTGCGGGCATGGCCGCCCGCTTTGCCGCCCGCGCGAACCTGCTGGCGCAGCGCCTGCACGCCGAGACCGCGCTGCGCGTCCACCGCCCCGAGGCCGGCATGTTCGCCCTCATCGACGTCTCCGCCACCGGCATGGACGGCGAGACCTATGCCTGGGACCTGCTGGACCACGGGGTTGCGGTGATGCCCGGCTCCGCCTTTGGTGACGGCCTGCGCGACTGGGTGCGGGTCGCGCTCACCATAGATGATGCGGATTTCACCACGGCGCTCGACCGGATCACCGCCCACGCAGCCCGCAACAAACGGAGCGTCGCATGACCACGGAAACCGTCGGCCAGGCACTGGTCACCCGTCTGAAATCGCGCGGCGTGGACTGCGTCTTCGGCATCCCCGGCGTGCACACGGTGGAGCTCTACCGCGGGCTTGCGGACTCGGGCATCCGCCATGTCACGCCGCGCCACGAGCAGGGCGCGGGCTTCATGGCCGATGGCTATGCGCGCGCCTGCGGACGGCCGGGCGTGGCCTTTGTCATCACCGGCCCCGGCCTCACCAACACGCTGACCGCCATGGCCCAGGCACGCGCCGATTCCGTGCCGATGCTGGTGGTCTCCGGCGTCAACGCCAGCGCAACGCTCGGCCTCCAGCACGGCCACCTGCATGAGCTGCCGGACCAGCACGCGCTGGCCAGGACCGTGGCGCTGACCTCGCAGCATGTCGCCCGCCCGGCCGAGCTGGATGACGCGCTCACCGCCGCCTTTGCGCCGTTTGCCATCGGTCGCCCCGGCCCGACCCACGTGCAAATCCCGCTGGATGTGGCGGGTGCCGCCGCGGACGCCGGCGCCACCACGGCCGAAAGCTGCACCCCGCCACCCCCGGACCCGGAACTGATTGCCCGCGCCGCCAGCCAGCTGGCGCAGGCGGACCGCGTGGTGATCCTCGCCGGTGGCGGTGCCAAAAACGCCAGCGCCGAGCTGCGCGCGCTGGCCGAGCATCTGGACGCGCCGGTGGTGCAGACCGTCAACGCCCGCGGGCTGATGCACGGCCATGCACTGTCGGTGCCCGCCAGCCCCAGCCTCAAAGCCGTGCGCGCGCTGATCGAGGACGCCGATTGCGTGCTGGCGCTCGGCACCGAGCTGGGGCCGACCGACTACGACATGTATGCCACCGGCCAGAAGGCGGCGATGCGCAACCTGATCCGCATCGACATCTGCCCGCATCAGCTGGCCCGCCATCCCGCGGCGCTGACCATCCCCGGCCAGGCCCAGGCGGCCGCCGCGGCGCTGCGCTCGGCCTTGCCCGCCCAGCCGCGCGAAACCGGCGGGGCAACCCGTGCCGAGACCACCCGCGCCGCCGCGTTCGAGGAAATCGGCCCCGCCTATCGCCGCCAGGTCGAGGTGCTGAACGCCATGCGCGACGCGGTGCCGGATGCGCTGATGGTGGGCGATTCCACCCAGCCGATCTATGCCGGCAACCTCTACTATGACCACGACCGCCCCGGCGGCTGGTTCAATGCCGCCACCGGCTATGGCGCGCTCGGCTATGGCATTCCGGCTGCCATCGGCGCCGCCATCGCCGCGCCCGACAGCCCGGTGATCTGCATCACCGGCGACGGCGGCGCGCAGTTCTCCCTGCCGGAAGTGATGGCGGCGGTGGATGAAAACCTGCCCGTCACCTTCGTGATCTGGAACAACCGCGGCTATGGCGAGATCGCCTCCGCCATGGAGGAGGTCGAGGTGCCGGTGGTGGGCTGCGACCCCACGCCACCGGATTTTGCCGCCACCGCGCGCTCCTTCGGCATCGCCCATGTGCGCGTGCCGCAGGAGCCGGAAGCCATCGCCACCGCCCTGACACGGGCGCGCGCGCTCAACGCGCCGTCCTTTCTGGAAATCGACATCCCCGCCACCGCGCCGGGACAGGAGTAAGCCATGCAGAACCCTTCCTATGAATTCGCCCGCGCCATCACCCGCCGCCCCGCGTCCAGCATCGCCGATGGCCTGCGGGCCGAGGACATGGGCAATCCGGACCTCGAAGGTATGCTGGCCGCCCACACCGCCTATGTGACCGCGCTGCGCAGCACCGGCGCCGAGGTGGTCGAACTGCCGCCGCTGGAGGCCTTTCCCGACGCGCAGTTCGTCGAGGACACCGCCCTGTGCCTGCCGCAGGGTGCCATCCTGATGCGCCCCGGAGCACCCTCGCGGCTGGGCGAAGTGGCGGAAATGGCTCCGACCTTGCGGGCCTGCTACGACGATGTGCGCGAGATCACCGGCCCGGGCCATATCGAGGGCGGCGACATCCTGGTCACCGGCCGCGAAATCCTCGTCGGCCGCTCCGACCGCACCGATGCCGCCGGCGTGGCAGAGCTGGCCGAGATCGTCGCCGAATGGGGCCACAGCTTGCGTGAGGTCTTCACGCCCCCCGGTGTTCTGCATTTCAAGACCGACTGTTCGCTGATGGACGCCGAAACCATTCTGGCCACCAAGCGCCTCGATGCCTCGGGCTGTTTCGAGGGCTACCGGGTTCTCCACGTCGCCGAGGGCGAGGAGGCCGCCGCCAACGCGATCCGCTTCAACAATCTGGTGCTGATGGCCGCGGGCTTCCCGCGCACGGCCGAGATGCTGGACAAGGCAGGGTATGAGATCGTGGAGATCGACAACACCGACTGCGCCCTGCTCGACGGCGGCATGTCCTGCCTGTCGCTGCGCTTCTGAAGCGCGAAAACGACCCGGGTCCGGCTGGGATCAGCCGGACGCCACGCCCCCTTGCGCAGAGGGCCGCGCGCACCAGCGTGCCCCCGCCGCGACCGGCGTTATTTTCAGCCCGGCAGGCTCTAGGGGCGCAAGCGCCACAGCCTTCCCGGCCCGACGGCCTGACCGACCACGCCGGAAAGGGTGGCCATATGCCAGGCAAGGGTCTGATTTGAGCTGAGCACCGGAAGGCCCAGGGTATCCTCCAACGTGGGAATGATATCCAGCGTGCGCAGATTGGTGCAGGACAGGAAGATGCCGTCGATATCGCCCTCCCGAGCGATCGCCCCGGCAGCATCCATCAGCGATTGCGGCGAGATGCGGGCGACCTTCGGCTCCTGCTCCTCGCCGAATGACAGGCTGTGCGGCACCACGATCCCCTGCGCCTCCAGGGCCCGCTGCAGCGGCGCCGCCACGGTTTCGATATAGGGAGAGATCAGGCCCAGCCGCCGCACACCTGTCACCTCGAGGGCTTTCAGCGTTGCGGTGAACGGCTCCGTGACGCTATCCGTCGGCGCGGCCTCCGACACCAATTCGCGCACCCGGTCCGCCCCAATCATCATCGCGCCCGAGGTGCAGCCGTATCCAACCGCAGCATAACGCGGCGCTTTCGGCAACAGATCGGCCGCCGCCGGAATGGTGGCCTCCATCGCCTGCAGGGTCTCGGGATTAAGCTCGGCGCGTGAGGGCACCCGGCTCACGTGGAGGCGCGCGACCTCCGGCGGGAAGATCCGGCGCAGGTCCTCTTCAAGCGTTTCATCATTCTCCAGCACCAGCACCCCAAGTCGCGGCAGCGGGCTATCGGAGAGGTCACAGTGGAAATGGGACACGTCAGATCTCCGGCAGATGATAGGGCGCACGGGGCGAGAGAAGCTCGGCCCCTTGCGCGCCCAGAACGATGTTTTCCTCATGCACCAGCCCGACCCCGTCCGGGCCGAACACCCCCGGCTCAAGCGTCAGCACCATGCCCTCGCGCAGCTCCGTCCCATCCTGCGGCGTAAAGGAGGGCCATTCCGTAAGCGTAACCCCCAGCCCATGGCCGAGGCGACCGCTGGCGGGCTCAAACCCCTTTTTGCGCAGCGCCTCCGCCATCAGCCGGTGCACGTCCGCAGCCCGCATGCCCGGCCGCAGGGCGTCGAGCGCAACCTCGGTTGCCTCCCACAGCGCCTCGTGCATGCGCCGGGCCGAGGCGCTGGCGGGACCCACCGAATAGTTGCGGTCAAAGTCGCAGAAGTAGCCGTCGCGCACGGCCCCCGCATCCAGCATCAGTATGTCACCGCGGGTCAGGGGATGGGCTGTTGCGGGCGAGATCACATCGCCATAGCCACCGGCACCGGCGCCTCCGGCGACATAGCTGACCCAATCCGCTCCCTCCTGCAGCAGCGCGACCTGAAAGGCGCGGAAAACCGCGTCCAGCCCCTGCCCGGCCTGCGCGAACTCCGGCACCCGGGCAAAGGCCCGGGCGGCAATCGCGCAGGTCGCGCGTATCCGGTCCACCTCTGCCGGGGACTTGATCTCGCGCACGCGCTGGACAGCCCGGGTCGCATCCACCACCTGCCTGTCACCCAAGAGGCCGACAAGGCGGTGATAATCCGCAAGCGGCATCCTCAGATGGGTCTCCAACCCCATCGGCAGCCCGACACGCCCCTTGCAAGGTGTCAGGTCCAGCAGCGTCTGCGTGAGCAGGGTAACCCCGTCATCCTCCGGATCCGGCGCGTTCCAGGTCCGGATCTCGGACACCCAGGTCCGCCCCATCAGCTCCGCGCCGATCGCGGGAATGACCGCAACAGGGTCTCCCTCACGCGGGATCACCATGAACCACGGACGGGCCGGGCTTTCCCAGAACCGGGTCAGGAAGCCGGTGGTATAGAACACATCCGCCGCCGAGCTGAGCAGCAGCGCATCCAGGTCCTCCTGCGCCATCTGCGCCTGCAAGCGCCGCAGGCGGGAGCGGTACTCTGCCGCCGGAAAGATCAGCGATCGCTCAGTCATCCGTCGCCCCTTCGCTGAGGATGGCCAGCACCCGTGCCTCGGCACCGACCTCCAGCCCGGCCAGCATTGCCGCCAACCCGGCCCCGCCCGAGGGCGAGGAGGCCACTCCGCAGTCCGCAAGCGCGGCAATGCCTTCCGCCGCTTCGTCCTCTGACAGGGTGACGAAAACATCCGCATCCCGCGCCAGCCCATTCAGCGCGATCAACGAAGGGGTCTTGCAATCAAGCCGCCCCATCGCGGACACCGGTCCCTGCGTTTCAACGACCCTGCCTGCGCGGATACTTTCAATCAGCGCCGGTGCGGCGTCGGGTTCCACAACGATGATCTGCGGCCCGCGCCCCCAAGTGTGGCGGAACCAGGCAGCAGCGGCCGCCGCCAAGCCGCCCACTCCGGCCTGAAGCAGAATATGCGTCGGCGGCTCCGCCAGTTGCGCGGTCACTTCGGCGGCGAGCGCGAGATAGCCCTGCATCACCTGGCCGGGGAGGTCGACATAGCCGGGCCAGGAACTGTCGGACAGCAGCGTCCAGCCGTGCGCCTCGGCAGCGGCCTCGGCCGCCGCCATGCTGGCAGCGTAATCCGCGCCTTCGACGACGACCTCCGCCCCCTTGGCCCGCAGCCGATCGGCAAAACTGTCGGGCACGGTTGTCGCAAGATAGACAATCGCCCGCGCGCCGAACTGCGCCGCGCCCGCCGCAACCGACAGCCCATGATTGCCGGCACTGGCAGTCACGAAACAGCGGTCGGCGAGCGCGTGCTTGATGTCGCCGCCACGGGCCGCCGCCGCGCGCGCGATGACATGGGCCGCACCCAGCGCCTTGAAACTGCCTAGCCCCATGCGGTCGCGTTCGTCCTTCACCCAGACCTCCGAAACCTGCGCCCGTCTGGCCAGTTCGGGCACGGAGAGCAGCGGTGTGGCCGCATAGGCCGGGCAACGGCCGAGAAGCTCCAGCACCGAATGCGCCTCAACGCTTGGCATCGGGGCCTTCAGATCAAGCCCTCTGCCGCGCCACGGGTTCTGCAGGATGTTTGCCATGGATACGCCCCCTGATTTCCTGACGGTCAGCATATCAGCGCGGGCCGGATCTTAATCGGATCATTCCACCCAATCTGCGCCGTTATCAGGACCGGGATACGCCCACCGGGCCGAAGTTCGGATCGAAGGCCAGTCACAACTTCCCCCGAGGCCGAATTTCGGACACTCTCGCAAGATGGACAGATTCGACGCGCTCATTCTCAATGCCATTCAGGGCAACGCCCGATTGACGGCCGAGGCCCTGTCGACCACCGTCGGCCTGTCCCCGGACGCCTGCCGGAAACGGCTCGCCAAGCTCCGCGCCTCGGGGATCATCGAAGCCGAGATCGCCATCCTCGAGCCGAAATCCGTCGGCAGGGAACTCCTGCTGATCGTCGAGGTCTCCCTGCAGAACGAGCGGCTGGGCGACATCGACGATTTCAAGGCCCGCATGGTCGCCGCACCGGAAGTGATGCAGTGCTACTACGTCACCGGCGACGCTGATTTCGTCCTGATCCTTTCGGCCGAGAGCATGGCCGACTACGAAGCCTTCACCCGCCGCCATTTCTTTGCCGACGAGAACGTCCTGAAGTTCAGAACCAGTGCCGTGATGGATCGCGTGAAGGCAGGGTTCGCCCTGCCCGTCGCCCCCGCGTGAGACGCCCCGGCACTGCTCGCCCTTGTGGCGTGCCCAACCTGCGGATGCTGACATTCCCGGCTTCCACCCAGGAACGACGTGACACGCCAAATCGACCGCGGCTCATCCGAGCGACGCCATAGTACACATGAAAATCAATGATTTATGGCGGAGACGAAGGGATTCGAACCCTCGAGACGGTTTCCCGCCTACTCCCTTAGCAGGGGAGCGCCTTCGACCACTCGGCCACGTCTCCGCTGACCCGTATATGACCCACCGCCCGGAGAGACAAGGCGTTTTTTCAATTTTCTTTGCCGCCTGCAAACGCGTGGATTTCCCGGTGTTTCCCGCAGGCTCGCTCCCCCTGCGGGGGACTCTGTGCAGTGCCGCCCCGATGAACATGAAGAAGGCCCGCGCGGGCTGCGCGGGCCTTCCCCTTTCGTGGCCGACTGACCGCAGATCACAGTTCCGCAGGCAGCAGCGCCTCCGGCAGGTTCTGATAGCACACCGGGCGCAGGAAACGCCGGATCGACAGCGTGCCGACCGAGGTGGCGCCGAAATTGGTCGAGGCCGGGTAAGGCCCGCCATGCACCATGCTGTCAGCCACCTCGACCCCGGTGGGGAAGCCGTTGACCAGCACCCGTCCGGCCTTGCGCTCAGCGATGGGCAACAGCGCGCGGGCGGCATCGGTGTCGCCCTCGTCCATGTGCAGGGTCACGGTCAACTGACCCTCCAACCCGCGTGCCAGGGTCTCCATCTGGCCCGCGTCCGCCACCCGGACCACCAGCCCCAGCGGGCCAAAGACTTCCTCACCCAGGCTGTGGTCCTGCAGGTAGGCCTCGGCCGTGGTTTCATAGAGGTTGGGCCGCGCGCAGCGCCCCGCGCTGTCCGTGACCAGCACCGGGCGCACCATCTCCGCAGCGTCAAGGCGCGCTTTGCCGTCGCGGTAGGCCTGCGCGATGCCGTCGGTCAGCATGACCTGCTCCGGCGCCTGCTCCAGCGCTGCGGCGGCAGCCTGCACCAGCGCATCGCCTGCCGCCCCCGCGGGCACCACGGCAACGCCGGGGTTGGTGCAGAACTGCCCTGCCCCCATGGTCAGCGAGGCCGCCCAGCCCGCGCCGATCTCGGCACCGCGGGCGGCCGCGGCCTCGGGCAGTACGAACATCGGGTTGACGCTGCCCAGCTCGCCGAAGAAGGGGATCGGCTCGGGCCGCTGCGCGCAGAGGTCAAACAGCGCCCGCCCCCCGGCCAGCGAGCCGGTAAAGCCCACCGCCTTGATGAAGGGATGCTGCACCAGCGCCTGGCCGACATCGCGCTTGCCGCCCTGGATCAGCGAGAAGACCCCGGCCGGCATGCCGCATTTCCGCACCGCCGCATGCACCGCCTCGGCGACGATCTCGCCGGTGCCGGGATGGGCGGAGTGGCCCTTGACCACCACCGGGCAGCCCGCCGCCAGCGCCGCCGCCGTGTCCCCGCCCGCGGTAGAGAAGGCCAGCGGGAAGTTCGACGCGCCGAACACCGCAACCGGGCCGATCGGGCGCTGCACCATGCGCAGATCCGGACGCGGCAAGGGGGCGCGATCCGGCAGAGCTGCGTCGTGACGGCGGTCGAGATAGGCACCCTCCAGAATGTGCTGGGCAAACAGCCGCAGCTGGCCGGTGGTGCGGCCGCGCTCGCCCTCCAGCCGCGCCTGCGGCAGGCCGGTCTCCTGGCAGCCGATCTCGGTGATCGCGTCGCCGCGGGCCTCGATCTCGTCAGCGATGGCGTTGAGGAAGGCGGCGCGCTCGGCGCGGCTGCTGTACCCGTAGCTCCAGAACGCCGCCTCGGCGGCCTCGCAGGCCTGCTCCACCAGCGCCGGGGTGCCGCGGCTGAAGGCATGTGCCGGGCCGCTTGCGGGCTCCGAGCGGAAGGTCTCGCTGTGGGCGATCCATTCGCCCGCGATCAGATGTTTGCCATGCGGTTCAAAGCTCATACCGCGCTCTCCTGTTCCCAGTTGCTGACCATCTTGCAGGCGATCTCGAAGGCGGCGCGGGTGGCGCCCACGTCCGCCTCGCCGCGACCCGCGATGTCAAAGGCAGTGCCATGCGCCGGGGTGGTCACCGGCACCGGCAGCCCGCCCTGCACCGTCACCCCGCGGTCAAACCCCAACAGCTTCAGCGCGATCTGGCCCTGGTCGTGATACATGGTCACCACCGCGTCGATCTCGCCGCGGGTGACCTTCAGGAACACCGTGTCCGAGGGCAGCGGCCCGGTCACCGCCATCTGGCCGCCTGCCAGTTTGCGCACGGCCGGTTCGATCACGTCGATCTCCTCGCGGCCGAAGTTGCCGCCGTCGCCCGCATGCGGGTTCAGCGCCGCCACCGCGATGCGCGGCCGTGCATAGCCCGCCCGGCGCAGGGTGCGATCAATCAGGTGGGTTGCCTCCTCGATGCGGTGCGCATCAATGGCATCCGCCACGTCCTTCAGCGCGATATGGCTGGTCACCCGGCTGGTCCACATGCCGTCCAGCGTGTTCAGCTCCGAGATATAGCCGCTGACGCCCAGCTTTTCGGCCATGTAATGCAGCTCGTCCGAATGGCCGATCCCGGCCATATGCATCGACGCCTTGTTGAACGGCGCAAAGACGATCGCGTCGATCACCCCCTGCTGCACGAAGTCCAGCGCCTGATCCAGCACCCGCAGGGTCGAGCGGCCCGAGGCCTCGGTGCTTTCGGCAAGCACCACCTCGTCCGGCGTCAGGGTCTGCATTTCGTGCAGCGCCAGCCCGTCCACCCTGGTCCAGTCGGCGGCGGCGGCATCCACCGCCGTCATCTCGTGGGACAGCCCGGCCTGCGCCTGGCCCAGTTCAAACACATGGCGGTCGCCGATCAGCAGCACCTCGGCCTCGGCGATGCAGTCCTCGGCCAGCAGCCGGGCAACCAGTTCCGGCCCGATGCCGCTGGGGTCACCGGGGATGAGTCCAATCCTTGGGGACATGTCTACTCCGTTTCGTCAGCCCTGGCGCTCGTCGCGCAGGGCGTTTCTGATGTTGGTCACAGCCGAGGCCAGATGGCGGCGCAGGGCGGTTGAGGTGGTCTTGGCATCACGCCGGCTCAGCGCGTCGACGATTGCCCGGTGTTCGGCAAAGGTCTGCTCGCGGCCGGACTGGCGCTGCGAAGACTGGAAACGCGCCCGCCACAGGCGCGCGTTGTATTTCTGATGGGTGTCGATCAGCGGCGCATTGCGGCTGGCCTGCACGATGGTCTCATGCAGTTCCATGTCCAGCCGGAAGGATTCAAGCGGCGTCAGGCTGCCGTCCTCGGCCTCCATGCGCTGCTGGCAATCGATCACCTTGGCGATCTCCTCCTCGGTGATGCTGGCGCAGGCCAGCTCGCCCGCCAGCGCCTCCAGCGCACCCATGACGACCAGGTTTTCCTCGATCTCGCGGATCGGCGGATTGGCCACCTGCGGGCGGCGGGTGACCGAGTATTCGATCAGCCCGTCCTGCTCCAGGATGGTCAGCGCCTTGGTCAGCGGCGTGCGGCTGATGCCCAGCGCCGCCGCCAGATCGCGCTCCGAGATATGCGCCCCGGCGGGCAGCTTCTCCAGCAGGATCAGCTCGCGCAGCTTGTCGGCCGCAATCTCGACCAACGTGGCACGCGGGCGCGCCAGGGCCAGTTCACTGGTGTCCAGGTCGGAGATTTCAGCCTTCTTGCTCATGTCATTTGCCCCATTTCAGCACCACCGGATCCAGCGGCCGGATCAGTCGGAAAAGAGCCTCCTTTGTCTGCGAATGCAATGGCGCGATGGGGTGGCGGCAGAAATCCGAGGCAATCACGCCGCCCTCGACCATTGCCGCCTTGGCAGAGCGGAAGCCGCATTGGCGGTTTTCATGGTTCACCGCGGGCAGCACCCTTGCATAGGCCGCGGTGGCCGCATCCAGATCGCCCGCGGCGAAATGATCCAGCACCGGCTTGATCTGATCGGGGATCATCGCGCTGGTCATGGCACCGGTCGCACCGGCCTCCAGATCCGCCAGCAGGGTGATCGCCTCCTCGCCGTCAAACGGGCCTTCGATGGCATCGCCGCCCGCCGCCACCAGATCGCGCAGCTTGGCCGCGGCCTGGGGGCATTCGATCTTGAACAGCTTCACCATCTCGATCTCGCGCGCCATCCGCACCAGCAGCGGCACCGGCAGATCAACCCCGGAGAGGGGCGCATCCTGCACCATGATCGGCAGGCCCACCTCGCCCACGCGGGCAAACTGCTCGTACGTCTGCTCGGCCGAGCCCTTCAGCAGCGCGCCGTGGTAGGGCGGCATCATCATCACCATGGCCGCGCCGTGATCCTTGGCATGCTGCGCCCGCGCCACCGCGATCTGGGTCGCATAGTGGCTGATGGTGACGATCACCGGCAGCCGGCCTGCCATATGCGCCAGCGACACCTCGGTCAGCTTGCGGCGCTCCTCGTCGGTGATCAGGAACTGCTCGGAGAAATTGGCCAGGATACAGATGCCATCGCTGCCCTGGTCGACCATGCAGTCGATGACGCGTTTCATGCCCTCGTAATCCACCGTGCCGTCCGGGTGGAACGGGGTCGGTGCGACGGGCCAGATACCGGAATATGTGGTCATTCTGTGATCTCGAAGTTGTGCAGGTGTTTGTCGGTGATCTCGATTCCAAGGCCCGGCTTGTCGTCGTCCAGTTGCAAGAAGCCGTCCACGGCCTCCGGGTCGCCCTCGAAGATGTAGTAGAACAGCTCATTGCCGACCTCGACGTCGAACACCGGGAAGTATTCGGCGATCGGACAATTCACGTTGGCCATGGTCAGGTGGTAGTTGTGCATCTGCCCGGCGTGCGGGATCACCGGGATCTGCGCCGCCTCGGCAATGGCGTTGATCTTCTGCGCCGCGGTGATGCCGCCGACGCGGTTGGTGTCATACTGCAGCACGCTGACGGCGCGGCGGTTGATCAGCTCGGCGCAGCCGATGACCGAGAATTCATGCTCGCCGCCCGAGATCGGCACGATGTTCATCGCGTTCAGCTCGGCATAGCCCGCCACGTCATCGGCGATCACCGGCTCTTCCAGCCAGCGCGGCTCATACTTGGCCAGCTTGGGCAGCATCCGCTTGGCGTAGTCCAGGTTCCAGCCCATGTAGCATTCCAGCATCAGGTCCTTGTCATAGCCGATGACCTCGCGCAGCGCCTCGACCCGCTTCAGGTTCTCGCGCATGCCCGCCATGCCGTCCTTGGGGCCAAAGCCGAACCGGGTCTTGTAACCGGTATAGCCGTTCTTCATCGCCTCCTCGGCCTCGGCCTGCATCGTTTCAACCGAGCCTGAGTAGAGCTTGGAGTAGTAGACCGGGATCTTTTCCTTGGTGCGCCCGCCCAACAGCTTGAACACCGGCTTGCCGGTCAGCTTGCCCATCAGGTCCCAGATCGCGATGTCGATCGCCGAGATCGCGGTCATGCCGATGCCCTTGCGGCCCCAGGCATGGCTGCGGCGGTACATCTTTTCCCACAGGTAGGCGTAGTCAAAGGGATCCTCGCCGATCACCAGCGGCGCATACCATTCGTCGATCGCCTGTTTCACCACCCGCGGCGCCAGCGCCGCATTGCCGATGCCGATGGTGCCATCCTCGGTCTCCACCTCGCAGGTCAGCCACTGGTGAAAGCGAAAGGACTCCATCGCGTCGCCCTTGATCCACAGCGCGTCCGAGGCGTTGGTGCAGAAGTTCCCGGCAGGCGGAACCGTCGGCCCCTTCCAGCTCCAGACACGGGTTCGGACAGATTTGATCTTGGTCATTCAGGGCTCCTCTTTCTCTCACTTGGTGGCGTGTCCGGGGCCGGGTCTCACCGGCCGGGACACGAATCATGTTGACATCTGTTGTAACATGGTAATGGTATTTTGGAATGCCAAAATGCTAAAGCGCCAAAAAACGAGGAGGAGGCGGCGCAGCGCAGAAACGCGGCTTTCCGCCAGATGCGTCCGCCCTGTACAAACACCCCAAGACGGCGTCGCGGATGCGGCAGGACGTTCCAAACACACCGGAGGAGACATCATGAAAACCTTGAAGAAGACCCTGAGCGCGAGCCTCGCCGCCGCGACGCTGACCATCGCCGTGCCCGCCGCGGCGGACACTTACATCGTGGCCGTCGGCGCCGCCTCGAACAGCCTGCAGGGCAAAAGCGCCGCCCGCTTTGCCGAGGAGCTGCAAAACCGCCTGGGGGACGCGCACAAGGTGGAATTCTACGCCGATGCCCAGCTCGGCAACGAAAAGGAGCTGATGCAACGGCTGCGTCTGGGCACCGTCGACTTCACCCTGATCTCCTCGATCATGACCAACGTGGCACCGGAATTTGCCCTGTTCGACATGCCGTTCCTGGTGCAGGACCGCGCCCATCTGAAAGCCATCGACGCCGAGATCGTTCAGACCGATCTTGCGCCGCTGGCCGAGAAGGCAGGCCTGAAAGTGCTGTCGACCTGGGAGAACGGCTTTCGCCAGATCACCAACAGCGCCCGCCCCATCAACACCCCGGCCGACCTCGAAGGGCTGAAAATCCGCACGCCCTCGTCGGAATGGCGGGTGTCGATGTTCAAGGAATGGGGCGCCAACCCCACCCCGATGTCCTTCTCCGAGGTCTTCGTCGCGCTGCAGACCGGCACCATGGACGGCCAGGAAAACCCGCTGACCAACATTGTCGGCGCCAACTTCCAGGAGGTGCAGGGCTACCTGAGCCTGACCGGCCACGTCTACTCGCCCACCTATCTGACAACTGGCGCCGAGACCTGGGCCAAGCTGCCCGCCGAGGTCCAGACCGCCGTAACCGACGTCGCCGCCTCGGTGCAGGACTGGGCGCTGGCCCAGGGGGAAACCGCCGACAACGAGCTGGTCGAGAAAGTCCGCGCCGCCGGGGTCGAGGTGAACGAGGCCGACAAATCCGCCTTCATCGCCGCCTCCGCGCCGATCTACGAGGCCTTCGCCACCCAGGTTCCCGGCGGCGATGCGCTGGTGCAGCGCGCCCAGGACCTGGCCAAGTAACCAATCCAACGCCCCGGCCCGGCATGCCCGGCCGGGGCAACTACAAGACTGGAGGTGGGCATGATCGCACTGATCGAGCGCATACTTTTACGAGCCATCGAGACGATTTGCCTGTTGCTGCTGGTGATCCTGGCAGTGTCCGTCGTTTACGCGACCACCATGCGCTATCTCGGGGCATCCCCCGCATGGTATGATGAAATTGCCAGCGTGCTGCTGGCCTGGCTGACCTATTTCGGCGCCGCCTATGCGGTGTTTCTGCGCCAGCACATGGGGTTCTCCGGCATCGTCACCGCGCTGCCGCGGCATCTGGCGGTGGCGCTGGCGCTGTTTTCCGAACTGCTGGTCATCACCTATTTCGCCGTCGTCGCCTGGTACGGCAACGCGGTGCTGGCGGTGGCGAAATGGGACTCACTGCTGTCCTTGCGCTGGATGACGCTGGACATCGTGCAATCGGTGATCCCGATTGCCTCCGTCATCATGATCCTCGGCACCCTGCTGACCCTGCCCCGCGCCCTGCGCGCCGCAGCTGACGGCATCGACCCCGAGCACGCCGAGATCGAGCAGGCCATCGCCGAGGCCGAGGCCGAAACCGCCGCACTTGCCCAGAAGGAAGGCCTGAAATGATCCTGCTTTTGACCACGGTTGCCCTGATCACGCTGATCCTCATCAACGTGCCGATCGCGGTGGCCATCGGCGTGGTGTCGATGGGGGGCTTCCTGCTCACCTCCGGGCCGGATGCGCTCAACGACATGGTGATCAAGCTCTACTCCGGCTCCACCTCCTTTCCGCTGATCGCGATCCCGCTGTTCATCCTCGCGGGCAACCTGATGAACACCTCCGGCATCTCGCTGCGGCTCATCAACTTCGTCACCGCGCTGATCGGCTTCATCCGCGGCGGCCTCGGCATGGTCAACATCGGCGTGTCGATGGTCTTTGCCGAGATCTCCGGCTCGGCGGTGGCAGACGTGGCCGCCACCGGCACCGTGCTGATCCCCGAGATGAAGCGGCGCGGTTATTCGCGCACGCTCGCAGCCGCGATCACCTCCTCCTCCGCCTCGCTGGCCATCATCATCCCGCCGTCGATCCCGATGATCCTCTATGGCGCCATCGCCGAGACCTCGGTGATCAAGCTGTTCGTGGCCGGCGTCGTGCCGGGCCTGTTGGGCGCCTTCCTGCTGATGCTGGTCACCTGGGTGCTGGCGGTGCGCTATGACCTGCCGCGCGCTGAAGGCTTCGACCTCGGCTACGTCTGGAAGACCTTCAAGGAAGCCTTCTGGGCGCTGACCATGCCGGTCATCATCCTGGGCGGCATCTTTTCGGGCCTTGTCACCGCGACCGAGGGCGCGGGGCTCGCGGTACTGGCAGCGCTGGTGATCGGCCTGTTCGTCTACCGCGACCTTGACGTCTCGCGCCTGCGCAAGACCATGCTGGAGGGTGTCAGCCAGACCGGCATCGTTATGCTGCTAGTATCGACCTCTGCCGCACTGGGGCTGTTCCTGACCCAGGCGCAGGTGCCGCAGACGCTGGCGGCGGAAATCACCGAGGTCACCACCAACCCGCTGATCGTGCTGGCACTGCTGAACCTGCTGCTGCTGGTGCTGGGCATGTTCCTGCACGGTGCGGCGGCGATCATCCTGGTGGTGCCGGTGGTGATGCCGCTGGTCAACGCGGTGGGGATCGACCCGATCCACTTCGGCATCATGGTGACGCTGAACCTCGCCATCGGCCAGCAGACGCCGCCGGTTGCCTCGGTGCTGATCACCTCCTGCTCGATTGCCAAGGCGGGGATCTGGGAAACCTCGCGCACCAACCTGCCGTTCATCGGCGTGCTGGCGGTGATCCTTTTGCTGGTCACCTATGTGCCCGAGGTCTCGCTGGCGCTGACCGGCTACCTCGACTGATCTCCCTGTCGCGGGCGGCCCCGATCAGGCGGCCCGCAGACCCTCGCCCTGCCAGCCCGTGCCAACGCGGACCGGCAGGGCATTTTCTGTTTAGCCCGGAGCATCCGCGCAGGTCCAGACCACACGGATGTCCTGCCATTGGGACGCCGCTCAGGGCAGCAGTGCAAGCCGTTCCAGGAACAGGTTTTTCACCGCATCGGCCTCAACCGTCATGCAGACGTTGACCGGCGCGCGGCCGCTGTCTTCGGCGGCCAGGGTCGCGCCCGAGGTCTCCCCCTCGCAGGAGACGCGCAGCGGCAGCTGGCGCTTGCCGAACAGCTCCGGGTGGGTGCAGGCGATCACCGCTGCCGGATCGTGCAGCGAGCAGCCGTTCAGACCTGCGACCTCAAGGTAGAACTTGATGTAGAAATGCGACATCTCCTGCAGCATGCCACCCAGACGCGGCGACCTGGCGGCGATGGCGGCGAAATCCTCGGGCACGCAGAGAATGCGGTGGGTGACGTCCAGCCCGACAAAGACCACCTTGTCGCCGCCGGTGCAGACCACATCGGCCGCATGGGGATCGTGGTAGATATTGGCCTCGGCGTGGGGGGTGATGTTGCCGCCTTCCTCCAGCGAGCCGCCCATGATGACGATGCTTTTGACGTTCTCGATGAAATCAGGATCGCGCTGCATCGCCAGGGCGATGTTGGTCAGCGGGCCGACCGGGCAGACCACCAGCTCGCCCTTGTGCTCGCGCGCCATGCGGCACAGGAAATCGGCGGCGTCCTCCTCCAGCGGCTTGGCCTTGGGGTCGGCCGCCGGAATGTCGCCGAAACCTTCGGCCCCGTGCACATGCGCCGAGGGGGTAAAGGGCGGCAGCACCAGCGGTGCCTCCGCGCCTTGCGCCACCGGCGCATCCAGCCCCGCGGCCTCCAGCAGGCGCAGCGCGTTGCGGGTGGCCATCGGCGTGGTCACATTGCCGAAGATCGTGGTCAGCCCCAAAAGCTCGATATCCGGCGCCGCGACGGCATAGAAGATCGCCATGGCATCGTCGATGCCCGGATCGGTGTCGATAATCAGCTTTACCATCTGTGGTGCCTCCTGGCGTATCACTTGAATTTGTCCAGCAGCCGCTCCATCGCGGAGCGGGTGTCGGCGGCGGGCTCTTCCTTGGCGGGTTTGGCGCTGCCAGTGCCGCCAGCCTTGGCCTCGCCCTTGGGCCTGGTGGTGGAGCTGCGCGGCGGGGCCACCCGCAGTGCCACCGCGTTCATGAACTTGCCGACGTCGCCGCGGGCCAGCTCTGCCGCGCCGTCGGAGATGCCGCGCATCAGGTCGTCCAGCCAGCCTTCGTCCGCCTTGGGGAAATCGCGCAGCACGTAGCCCGCCACCGCGTCCTTGTGGCCCGGATGACCGATGCCCAGCCGCACCCGGCCATAATCCGCCCCGATGTGTGAATGGATCGAGCGCAGCCCGTTGTGGCCGGCATGGCCGCCGCCCTGCTTGATCCGCGCCTTGCCCGGCGCCAGATCCAGCTCGTCATGCAGCACCGTCACATCGGCCGGCGTCAGCTTGTAGAACCGCATCGCCTCGCCCACCGACTGGCCGGAGAGGTTCATGAAGGTCTGCGGCTTCAGCAGCAGCACCTTCTCGCCGCCGAGGCTGCCCTCGCAGACCAGCGCCTGGAACTTGGCCTTCCACGGGCTGAAGCCGTGATCGGAGGCGATCCGGTCCAGCGCCATGAAGCCGATGTTGTGGCGGTTGCGTTCGTATTTCGGGCCGGGATTGCCAAGGCCGACAAAGAGTTTCATGGGGTCTGCCCGCTTGTGTTTTCCGTGACCCAAGGTGATGCCCTATCTGGCCCGCGAAATCCAGAGCTGACGGCGGATCAGGCGTAGCGGCGGCTGGCGGCCAAGGGTGCCAGATCCAGCCCCGGATCGCGCCCCTGCGCAAGGTCCGTTATCAGCCGCCCGGTCAGCCCGCCCAGCGTCAGCCCCACGTGCTGGTGGCCAAAGGCATAGAGCAGCCGCGGCGACCGCGCGCTGCGGCCCAGCACCGGCAGCGAATCCGGCATCGTCGGCCGGCGGCCCAGCCACTCGCTGGAGGGCGCGGGCAGCGGTCCCAGCATCTCCGCCCCGCGACGCGCGAGGTAGTCGAGCCTCTGCCGGTTGACCGGCGCATCAAGGCCCGCAATCTCCACCGTGCCCGCCAGCCGCAGCCCGTCGGCGTGCGGCACCGCGTAAAATCCGCCCTCGGCCCAGCCGACCGGGCGGGTCACCCTGTGCGCTTCACCCTGAAACATCAGGTGGTAGCCCCGCTCGGTGCCCAGCGGCAGATCGGCTGTGCCCGCGCCGGGGATCCGGCCGGAATAGGCACCGGCCGCGATCACCGCGTGATCGGCGCTCAGGCGCTGGCCGTCCACCGTCACCGTCACCTGGTCCTGCCCGGCCTGAACAGCCTCGACCGGCGCCGTCATGCTGCTGCCGCCGAGGTCGCTGAACCTCTGGTGCATCCGCGCAATCAGCGCCTGCGGGTTGCGCAGATGGCGGGCCTGGTGGAAATGCACGGCGCGCTGGATCGGCATTTTCAGACCCGGCTCCATCGCCTGGGCCTCGCGCGGCGAGACCTCTCGCCAAGCAACCCCCAACGCGCGTCGACGTTGCAGTCCGGCTTCGGCGGCGGCGGCCCCGGCGGCGGTGGACCAGATGTTCAGCTGGCCGCGAGTGTCCACCAGATCCTGCGCGCCCGCCGCCTCGATCAGCGGGTCGAGGCCGTCGTCGGCCTGCGCCATCAGCGCCGCCAGGTGCCCGGCGATCCGCGCCGACGGCGCAGCGCGGCAATTGGCCAGAAACGCCAGCATCCAGCGCGGGTTCTTCAGCGCGTGGGCGTAGGAGACCCCCAGCGGGCTGTTGCCGGACAGCATCAGGCTGGGCAGGCTGCGCAGCACCGAGGGATCATTCACCGGCAGGCAGGCATAGGTCGCCAAGGTGCAGGCATTGCCGGAGCTGGTGCCACTGCCCGGCGGGTTCGGATCCGCCAGGAGCACCCGCAAGCCCCGCATGCGCGCCCAGAGCGCACAGGAAACGCCGATGATCCCGGCACCGGCAATCACCATGTCGTAATCCGCCATCCCTGCCCCCGAAGAAATACTGCTGACTCCCGGCGCCAGAGGGACAGCGCCGCGGGAAAATGTCAATTGCCGCGACGCCGGGCCACCGATTGCGCATAAAAAAACGGGCTCCCGAAACGGGAGCCCGTGCAGCAGACCCTGATACCAGGGTGCGATGCTTATGCTTCGGCGGCTTCGCCTTCTTCGCCTTCGGCTTCCTCGTCATCGGAAGCGGCCAGGCCCGCAGGTGCGGAGATGTTGGCAATCACGAAGTCGCGGTCGATGGTCGGCTTGGTGCCGTTCGGCAGCTCGATCGAGGAGATGGTGATAACATCGCCGATGTTCAGGCCGGTCAGGTCGACGGTGATCTTCTCCGGAATGTCACCGGCGGTCACAACCAGTTCCACCTCGGGGCGAACGACGGTCAGAACGCCGCCCTTCTTGATGCCGGGAGCGGCTTCTTCGCCCACGAATTCAACCGGGATGAACAGGTTGATTTTCGAGGTGCGGCGCAGGCGCATCAGGTCGAAGTGGGTCGGCAGGTCCTTGACCACGTCACGCTGAACGTCGCGGCAGATCACGCGCACGTCGTCCTGGCCTTCCACTTTCAGGTTCCACAGGGTGGACTTGAACTGGCCGGCTTTCAGCTTTTTCAGCAGCTCGTTGAACGGGATCTGGATCGCAACCGGATCCACGTCACCACCGTAAACAACGCCGGGAACCATGCCTGCGCGGCGAGCTGCGCGAGCGGCGCCCTTGCCCGTCCCCGCACGTACTTCGGCTACGAGATCAGGAATCTCTTTTGCCATGTCTATTCTCCAATATGTCTAGGGCGGGGTGCCTCCAAGGCTGTCACCCCGCGTGAAGCCGTGCCTATAGACCGGAACGCAGGCTTTGGGAAGGGGCAAAGCCCTCCGGCCCTGCCCCGCAGCAGCATTATTGCTGCCAGCGCCCGCCGAAATCCTCCGGCACCAGGAGGTTATGGCGGCCGAGATCCTGCACGCGGCGTTCACCGCACAGCGCCATGGTGGTGTCCAGCTCCTTGCGAATCACCTCCAGCGCGGTGCTGACGCCCTTTTGCCCCATCGCGCCGAGGCCATAGACAAAGGCCCGGCCGATCATGGTGCCGGTCGCCCCCAGCGCCAGCGCCTTCAGCACGTCCTGACCAGAGCGGATGCCGCTGTCCAGATGCACCTCGACGTCGCCGCCGACCGCATCGACGATCTCCGGCAGCATGCGGATCGAACTCAGCGCGCCGTCCAGCTGCCGCCCGCCGTGGTTCGACACCACGATGGCATCCGCGCCCAGCTTGGCGGCCATGCGCGCGTCCTCGGTATCCAGAATCCCCTTCAGGATCACCTTGCCGCCCCACATCTCCATCAGCTTTTCGACCTTGCCCCAGTCCAGCGAGGGGTCGAACTGCTCGGCCGTCCAGGCGCCCAGCTGCGAGGTGTCGGAGACGCCCTTCACATGGCCGACGATATTGCCGAAGTTGCGCCGCTTGGCGCCCAGCATCTCGATGCCCCAGGCCCATTTGGTCATCAGGTTGGCAATGGTTTTCGGCGTCAGCTTCGGCGGCGCCGACAGGCCGTTCTTCAGGTCCTTGTGGCGCTGGCCGAGGATCTGCAGGTCCAGCGTGATCACCAGCGCCGAGCACTGCGCATCCTTGGCGCGCTGGATCAGGCGGCGGATATAATCCTCGTCCTTCATGGTATAAAGCTGGAACCAGAAAGGCTTGGAGGTCGCCTCGGCCACCTCCTCGATCGAGTTGATCGACATGGTCGACAGGGTGAAGGGCACGCCGAACGCTTCCGCCGCCTTCGCCGCCTTGATCTCGCCGTCGGCGTGCTGCATGCCCGTCAGCCCCACCGGTGCCAAGGCCACCGGCATCGCCACGTCCTGACCGATCATCCGGCTCGCGGTCGAGCGCCCGGACATGTCCACCGCAACCCGCTGGCGCAGGCGGATCTTCTCGAAATCCGAGGTGTTCTCGCGGAAGGTCTGCTCGGTCCAGCTGCCGCTTTCGGCATAGTCGTAGAACATCCGCGGCACGCGGCGTTCATAGATGCGCTTGAGGTCGTTGATATTCGTGATTACCGGCACCGGCCATTCTCCCGCCTTAATCTGGTAAAATTTCTTTACCAATCCCGACGATCAAAATCAACGGCGCCTTTGCCGCAGGCTGAAAACGCAAAAAGCCGCACCCATTGGTGCGGCTATTCGATCTGACATGCCGGTCTTTGCATGCTGTGTCCGGCGGCACGCCGGGCAGCGCCCGACCCTCCCCAGGGGAGGGCGCTTCGCACCCGCCCAGGGTCGGGCGCTGCCCTCAGCTCTGCTGTCGAAAGGCTTAGCCCCTGTGCGCGCCGTCAGCCAGCGACTTCACGAAGGCCAGCACCTCTTCCGTCGACTTGCCGGCGGCGATCTGGCTCACGATGGCGCTGCCCACCACCGCGCCATCGGCGACCGAGGCGATCTTCTCCGCCTTCTCCGGCGTGTTGATGCCAAAGCCCACGATGATCGGCAGATCGGTGGCCGCCTTGATGCGGGCAACCTCGGGCCCAACGTCACCGGCCTCGGCCTCGGCGGCACCGGTGATGCCGGTGATCGAGACGTAGTAGACAAAGCCCGAGGTGTTCTGCAGCACCTTGGGCAGGCGTGCGTCGTCGGTTGTCGGGGTGGCCAGGCGGATGAAGTTCAGCCCCGCCTTCTGCGCCGGAATGCACAGCTCTTCGTCTTCCTCGGGCGGCAGGTCCACCACGATCAGACCATCGATGCCGGCCGCCTTGGCATCCGCCAGAAATGTGTCCACGCCGCGGTTATAGATCGGGTTGTAATAGCCCATCAGCACGATCGGGGTGGTGTCGTCGGTCTTGCGGAAGTCGGCCGCCAGCTGCAGCGTGCGCTCCAGCGTCATGCCGCCGTCAAGGGCCCGCTGGCCGGCCAGCTGGATGGTCGGGCCGTCGGCCATCGGGTCGGTAAAGGGCAAGCCCAGTTCGATGATGTCGACCCCGGCGCCCGGCAGCCCCTTCACCACCTCCAGCGAGGTGTCATAATCCGGATCGCCCGCCATCACATAGGTGACAAAGGCTTTCTTGCCGGCGGCGTTCAGTTCGGCGAATTTGGCATCAATACGGGTCATGGGCGGGCCTTTTGAAATCTGTCCGCCCCGGTGTGCCGAATGTTGCGCGGGAAATCAATCCCGCGCAGCCTGGCTAGCGCTCTCAGCGGCCGAGCGGGATATGCCAGCGCAGCGTCAAGGAGTTCACGCCGGGATTCTCGTCAGCGGTCGAGGCGTTGGATTTGTGGCTGATCGCCAGCGACACGGCCTTGCCGTTCTGGAACCGCTTGCCCACCGCCAGCAGGCTGCGGATCTCGAAGGCCGACCCCAGATCATTCTCCGGCGAGCTGTCGTGATAGGCACCGGGCATCACGCTGGTCTCGATGAACCAGTCGTTCTTCATATCATACACACCGCTGATCCCCACGCCGGCAAAGACATCGCCGGTCTCCTGCACGTCCAGCGTCGCGCCAAAGCGCGCCGACAGTCGGCCACGCTGGTGAAACGGCGCGTGCAGATATTCCAGCGAGACGATCGCGCCATCCTCGGCGATCTCGCGGTGATAGTCGGAGTACCCCACGCCCAATGTCACTTCCTGTGCCGCCACGGGCAGAGCTGCGGTCGACAAGACCGCCGCCAACACAGCCGCTTTTTTCATTTTCAAGCCCTTCGATCATTACATGCCGCTTGTCGGCAGCTTTACGCCGCCCAGAGATACGGCTTTGCTTGCGATATCTGAACCCCCCTATGCTGCTTTGCGTTGCAGGCTGTCTGTGAACAGGTGCACAGATGGCAAAAGTGGCACACATGCCCGGCACAGGTGCCTTGCACGCACGTCGATTGCTGCCTAGAAGCAGCTCCCAAGTGGTATCAGGAGGCCGGTATGGGCTTTAAAATGGGAATCGTCGGCCTGCCCAACGTGGGTAAATCGACGCTGTTCAACGCGCTGACCAAAACCGCCTCGGCGCAGGCGGCCAACTTTCCGTTCTGCACCATCGAGCCCAACGTGGGCGAAGTGGCAGTGCCGGACGCAAGGCTGGACAAGCTGGCGGCAATCGCCAAGTCCAAGCAGATCATCCCGACCCGGATGACCTTCGTTGATATTGCGGGTCTGGTCAAAGGCGCCTCCAAGGGTGAGGGCCTCGGCAACCAGTTCCTCGCCAACATCCGCGAAACGGATGCGATCGCCCATGTGCTGCGCTGCTTTGAAGACGGCGACGTCACCCATGTGGACGGCCGCGTCGACCCGGTGGCTGATGCCGAGGTGATCGAGACCGAGCTGATGCTGGCCGACCTCGAAAGCATCGAGAAACGCCGTGCCAACCTGGTGCGCAAGCTGAAGGGCAACGACAAGGAAGCCCAGCAGCAGGACCGCCTGCTGGCCGCCGCGCAGGAGATGCTGGAAAACGGCAAACCCGCCCGCCTGGTCGAGGTCGACGCCGAAGACGCCAAGGCCTGGAAGATGCTGCAGCTGCTGACCACCAAGCCGGTGCTCTATGTCTGCAACGTCGGCGAGTCGGAATCGGTGGAGGGCAACGCGCATTCCGCCAAGGTCGCCGAAATGGCGGCGGCGCAGGGCAACAGCCACGTGATCATCTCCGCCCAGATCGAGGAAGAGATCAGCCAGCTCGACCCGGAAGAGGCGCAGATGTTCCTGGAGGAAATGGGGCTGGAAGAGGCGGGCCTCGACCGGTTGATCCGCGCGGGTTACGACCTGTTGCACCTTGAGACCTACTTCACCGTCGGCCCCAAGGAAGCCCGCGCCTGGACCATTCGCCAGGGCACCGCGGCACCGCAGGCGGCGGGCGTGATCCACGGCGATTTCGAAAAGGGTTTCATCCGCGCCGAGACCATCGCCTATGAGGACTTCATCGCCTGCAACGGTGAACAGGGCGCCAAGGAAGCGGGCAAGATGCGCGCCGAAGGCAAGAGCTACATCGTCAAGGACGGCGACGTGCTGCACTTCCTGTTCAACACCTGAAGCGCCCCGAAACATGACAGCTCACCGCCTGCCAACCCCTTGGCAGGCGGTTTTCTTTTGCGCCCCGCAACCGACCCTCAGCGGGGATTGACCCCGGCCCCGGCTTTGCCATGATGGCGGCGGCGCGCGGAAAATCCGGGCGTCCGCCAGCAATCGCGCTAGAGTCATCCTCATCCGCAGATCACGGGGCCGCATCATGCAAAAAGAGACCAGCATCAACGTTCTGGGTGGCCCGCTGGCCCCCTGCTCCACCGCGCCGCTGACCGGCTTTTTCCGCGACGGCCACTGCAACACCTGCGCCGAGGACCAGGGCAGCCACACCGTCTGCGTGGTGATGACGGCCGAATTCCTGGCGTTTTCCAAATATGTCGGCAACGACCTGTCGACCCCGCGGCCCGAGTTCAATTTCGCCGGGCTGAAACCCGGCGACCGCTGGTGCCTCTGTGCTGCGCGGTTCCTGCAGGCGGCGGATGAGGGCTGCGCGCCGCAGGTGAACCTGGAGGCGACCCACTTGCGGGCGCTCGACATCGTGCCGATGCGCATCCTGCAATCCTATGCCGCCGACCCCGCCTGAGCCGCTGCATTGACCTGTGGGCGGCACTGCCGTAAGTGCACAGGCAAGCCAGCCCGCCGGATCCCTCGCCTGCCTTGCCAGCCTTCGTTCCGAGACTGACCACCCCGAGGAGGCACCCTGCATGGGCTATATTGCCATGAACCGCTTCAAGATCCGCCTTGGCCGCGAGGCTGATTTCGAATCCATCTGGGCATCGCGGGAAAGCCGCCTGAAGGAAGTGCCCGGCTTTCGCGAATTCCGGCTGCTGAAAGGCCCCGAAGCCGCGGATCACCGGCTCTATTCCAGCCACGTGATCTGGGACAGCCGCGAAGACTTCGAAGCCTGGACCAAATCCGAACAATTCCGCGCGGCGCACCGCAACGCGGGCAAGCGCGAGGGCGAAAGCCCGATCATGGGGCACCCGCAGTTCGAAGGGTTCGAAACCGTACTGCACCAGGCGTAATCCCCGGCCGGGATCTGTCAAACCGCTGATCAGAGACGAAAAAGGCGCCCCGCGGGGCGCCTGTTCCTGTGTCTAACCTCGCGGGCTCACTCCTCGAAGGTGCGGCCTTCCTCGGTGTCGGACATGTCAAAGCCGAGATGTTTGGCGACCGTGTAGACGTCCTTGTCGCCGCGGCCGCACATGTTCATCACGATGATGTGGTCCGACGGCAGGTCCGGCGCGATCTTCATCACATGCGCCAGCGCGTGGGAGGGCTCCAGCGCCGGGATGATCCCCTCGGTGCGGCAGCTGACCTGGAAGGCTTCCAGCGCTTCCTTGTCGGTGATCGAGACATATTCGGCGCGCCCGGTGTCATGCAGCCAGGAATGCTCCGGGCCGATGCCCGGATAATCCAGCCCAGCCGAGATCGAATAGCCTTCCTGGATCTGGCCATCCTCGTCCTGCAGCAGATAGGTCCGGTTGCCATGCAAGACGCCGGGCCGACCGCCGGTGAGCGAGGCACAATGCTGGATGCGGTCGTCAACGCCCTTGCCGCCGGCCTCCACGCCGATGATCTTCACCGACGGATCATCCAGGAACGGATGGAACAGGCCGATGGCATTGGAACCGCCGCCGATGGCGGCAATCACGGTGTCCGGCAGGCGGCCTTCGCCCTCCTGCTCGGCCAGCTGCCAGCGGACTTCCTTGCCGATCACGGACTGGAAATCACGCACCATCGCCGGATAGGGGTGCGGGCCGGCGGCGGTGCCGATGCAGTAGAAGGTGTCGCGCACATTGGTCACCCAGTCGCGCAGCGCGTCGTTCATGGCGTCCTTCAGGGTGCCGCGGCCGGAGGTCACCGGGATCACCTCGGCGCCCAGCAGGCGCATGCGGAAGACGTTGGGTGCCTGGCGCTTGACGTCATGCGCGCCCATGTAGACCACGCATTTCAGGCCGAACTTGGCGCAGACGGTGGCGGTGGCCACGCCGTGCTGGCCCGCACCGGTCTCGGCGATGATGCGGGTCTTGCCCATGCGCCGTGCCAGCAGAATCTGGCCCAGCACGTTGTTCACCTTGTGCGCGCCGGTGTGGTTCAGCTCGTCGCGCTTCATGTAGATCTTGGCACCGCCGAGTTCCGCCGACAGCCGTTCGGCGTGATAGAGCGGGCTGGGACGGCCGACGTAATGCGTCCACAGGTCGCGCATTTCGGCCCAGAAGGAGGGGTCATCCTTGGCGCGGTTGTATTCTTCTTCCAGGCTCAGGATCAGCGGCATCAGGGTTTCGGACACGAAGCGCCCGCCAAAGATGCCGAAACGGCCCTGTTCGTCCGGCCCGTTCATGAAGCTGTTGAAAAGATCGTCGGCCATGGGTGTTCCCTCTCGCTTTCGCCGTGCCAGCCTTGACTATAGCGCGGCGGGGGCTTGGTAAAGGGGATTGCGCAAGCGCGACCACCTGGCACGGGGCGCTGCCCTGCCAGTGTCGCCGAGGTTTTTGATCCTGCCGGTTGCCGTCCGTTCTATGGGGAGCAGTCAAGGATGGCGGCGCCGCCACGGGGGCGGAGGCGGGACGGGCGTATCCGCCCGCACGCTAAACGTTGTCTCTGCGTGCCCCCTGCCGCGGGGGCCCTGTTCCTGGGTGCCGGGGGTGTCAGACCCGGCGATGATCGCGATCGGGAGGCAGTGTGGCGGACCGGGCTTAAGATCGCATGAGAGGGGCGCACGCCCTGTGCGCAACACCCGAGGAGCCGGATTGGCGCCAGGGTGAGCAATGAGTATTTTCAGAAAGATGAAGACGCGGGGCCTGTGTTTTCATCTTTCCCCAAATACTCAAATCCACGGCGTGCCCGCGCGCTGCCGCCGACAGACTGCCCGCCCGGTCAGCCGCGGGCGGCGATGGCCGTCTTGGTGAAGGCGTCGATCAGGGCGGCGTCCTTCTGCCCCGGTGCGCTTTCGACACCGGAGGAGACATCGACCTGGCGCGTGCCGGTCATGCGAATGGCCTCGGCCACGTTGTCGGGGGTCAGGCCACCCGCCAGCATCCAGGGTTTCTGCCAGTACTTGCGCCCCGCCAACAGCCGCCAGTCAAAGGCAAGACCGTTGCCGCCCGGCAGCACCGCGTCCCTGGGGGGCTTGGCATCGATCAGCAGCTGGTCAGCGACCTGTTCGTATTCCGCAATCTGCGGCAGGTCGGAGGCATCGGCGATGCCCACCGCCTTCATAACCGGCAGACCATAACGCGCGCGCACCTCCGCGACACGCTGCGGAGGCTCCTTGCCGTGAAGCTGCAGCATGTCCAGGGGCACCGCATCCGTGATGGCATCCAGCTCGGCGTCGGTGGCATTGACCGTCAGGGCCACCTTGCACAGGCCGACCGGCGCATCGATCGCCAGCGCCGCCGCCTCGGCAATCGTGACGTGGCGCGGCGATTTCGCAAAGAACACAAAGCCCGCATAGGCTGCCCCCGCAGCGGCGACAGCCGCCACATCCTGCGGCGTCTTCAGACCGCAGATCTTGACCCGGATATCAGACATGACCGGTCAGCCCGCGTCGTCGAGCATCGCGAGAACCTCGTCCTTGCCTTCGTGTTTCTGCTTTTTCAGCCGCTTCACCTCGCGGTCGAGCCTGCGGGCCTCCCGCGCTTTTTGCGCCGCTTCGCTGCGGTGCTTGTGCTCGCGGATCCATTCCCAGAGGAAGCCGATGATCAGGCCGACCCCGACGCCGCCCAGAACCACCACGAACAGCGGCAGCGCGATGCCGTGGTTGAATCCGAAGAGATCGGCCAGCGCGTCCGGCATCAGCCGAAGCTGCACCACCGCGCTGTTGGCCAGAGACACCGACACCAGCACGATGGCCAGGGCCGCAAGAACCGCGTAGCGAATGTAACGCATCAGGCTTTCCCGTTCAGGCGGTCCCTCAAGAGTTTACCCGTCTTGAAGAACGGCACATGTTTTTCTTCAACATTGACCGTTTCACCGGTGCGCGGGTTGCGACCGACGCGGGCATCCCGCTTCTTGACCGAAAAGGCCCCAAAGCCGCGCAATTCGACCCGGTCACCGCGGGCCATGGCGTTGGTCACCTCTTCGAACACCGTGTTCACGATCCTCTCTACGTCCCGCTGATACAGGTGCGGGTTTTCGTCTGCAATCTTCTGAATGAGTTCAGAGCGGATCATGGTCTGTTTCCTCCCAGATCACCGTGTTGTTTCGGCTATTATTCTGAGAGTATAGGAAAAATCCAGTGGCGGGGGAACAAAATGCCGCACCGGAGGCCGGGTATTCCACCACCAATGCGCAGGTTTTCAACGCCGCACCGCCAATTTTCGGGCGGCATTTCGCCGCCGCAATGCGGCATTGGACAAAGCTGGATACAACGCCGCGCTGCATGATTCGGGCCAATCTGCCCGCTCTGCCCCCCTTGCAGAGCTGCGGGAATGGGCCTAACCAGCGATTGTTATGTTATTACATTCCGAATCGATAGGGTGATCCAATGACCAAGACCAGACTGACCTCTCTGCCCGCGCTGGCCGCCGCGGCCCTGTTCCTGACCACCGCCCTGCCCGCCATGGCCGCCAAGACCCATGCCCACGACCACGGCCACAGCCATGAACAAACCGAGGCCGAAAAGCGCATCTACGAGGGCTATTTCGAGGACAGCCAGATCCAGCCGCGTCCGCTGTCCGACTGGGAGGGCGACTGGCAGTCGGTGTTCCCCTACCTGCAGGACGGCACGCTTGACCCGGTGCTGGAAGACCGCGCCGCCCATGGCGACAAAACTGTCGAGGAGTACCGCGCCTACTACACCACCGGCTATGGCACCGACACGCATGCCATCCGCATCGACGGGCAGACCGTCACGTTCACCAGCGACGCGGGCAGTGTCAGCGGCACCTATGTCTCGGACGGCTACGAAGTGCTGACCTACAAGAAGGGCAACCGTGGGGTGCGCTATGTCTTCCGGAAGGAAAGCGGTGATGCGGCGGCCCCCGGCTACATCCAGTTCAGCGACCACCGCATCGCGCCGGAGAAGGTGGATCACTACCACCTCTACTGGGGCGATGACCGTGCCGAGGTGCTGAAGGAGCTGACCAATTGGCCGACCTACTACCCCGCCTCGATGAGCGGCGAGGAGATCCTGCACGAGATGCTGGCGCACTGACGCCGCAGGGCTGATCCGGGCCGGTTCCCGTGGTCAGCCACAGCAGCCGCCGCCCCGTTGCACCGGCGGGCACGGGACGGTGGCATAGGAGCAGAACACGCAGCAATCGCCCGGCCGCGGCTTCAGGATGGCCTGGCAGGCCGTGCATTCATAGAACCACTGGCACGACTCGGTCGGCATGGTTTCCGTCTGCGCATGGCCGCACTCGGGGCAGGTCAGGGTGCTTTGCAATTCGATCGGTTGCTCGGTCATCGGCTCACATCTGCATAATCAGGTAGTCGTTTATCCGGCTTTCGTTCAGCGCGATCAGCCAGGCGATGGCGGTCAGCGCGGCGCTGCCGCCGAGCCACCAGCGCAGCCGCGCCGCAGTTGCGCGGCGATGCGCCAGCCATCCGGCGACCAGCAGCAGCGCGGTCGACAGGACCAGCACGGGATAGCTGGCCGCGGCCAGCAGGCCAAAGACAGCCAGCCCGCTGCCGCCGATCCCCAGCAACATCAACAGCATCGGCAGAACGCAGCAGGTCGCCGCCAGCAGCGCCGAGGACGAACCAAGGTAGCTGAGCTTCAGGAATGTCTGCATCTGCCGCCCTTTCCGCGTGGATTTGCTGCAAGCCGTGACGGCAGGTATACTTCCTGTAGTCACTACAGGAGCAAGCGGGAAAGAGAGATGATCGCCATTGGAGAAGCCTCCCGCCAAAGCGGCGTCGGCATCGAGACGATCCGCTATTATGAGCGCGAAGGCATCGTGCCCAAGCCCGCACGGGCGGCGAACAACCGGCGGCTCTACTCCGCCCGGGACGTGGGGCGGCTCCGGCTGCTGAAACGGTGCCGGGCGCTGGGGTTCTCCCTGGCGGATGTCAAGACGATGCTGGATCTGGCCGAGCAAGGCAGCGACGACTGCCCGGCGGTCAAGGTTCTGGCCGAGGAGCATATTGCGGAAGTCCACCGCAAGATCGCCGAGCTGGAACGCCTGGAGGCAGCGCTGCAGGAGCTGACCCGGAACTGCGCCAGCGGCAATGTATCCTGCCCGATGCTGGCCGAGCTGCAGGACGCCTGACACGGCGGCCCGAGCCGCGCGATCAGCCAGCGCTGCGCGCCAATGAAAAAGCCCCGCAGTTTCCTGCGGGGCTCAGTTTTGTCAGCCGTGAGGCCGGGCGATTAGTCGCCCGACTTCAGAGCGGCGCCCAAGATGTCGCCCAGCGATGCGCCGGAATCCGAGGAGCCATACTGCTCGACTGCTTCTTTTTCTTCCGCGATCTCGCGCGCCTTGATGGACAGGCCCAGGCGGCGGGTCTTGGAGTCGACGTTGGTGACGCGGACGTCGACCTTGTCGCCAACCGAGAAACGCTCGGGGCGCTGGTCGGCACGGTCGCGGGCCAGGTCGGAGCGGCGGATGAAGGACTTCATGCCTTCGTATTCCACTTCGATGCCACCGTCTTCGATCGCGGTCACTTCAACGGTCACGATGGAGCCACGCTTCACGCCGCCCACGGCTTCGGCGAACTTGTCACCGCCCAAGGCTTTGATCGACAGCGAGATACGCTCTTTCTCGACGTCCACTTCGGAGACAACGGCCTGAACCACGTCGCCTTTGCGGTAGTTCTGGATGGCGTCTTCGCCACGCTCGTCCCAGGACAGGTCGGACAGGTGAACCATGCCGTCGATGTCGCCTTCGAGGCCGATGAACAGACCGAATTCGGTGATGTTCTTGACTTCGCCTTCGACCTGGGTGCCTTCCGGGTGGGTCTCAGCAAAGACTTCCCACGGGTTGCGCATGGTCTGCTTCAGGCCCAGGGACACGCGGCGCTTGGCACCGTCGATTTCCAGAACCATGACGTCGACTTCCTGCGAAGTGGAGACGATCTTGCCGGGGTGCACGTTCTTCTTGGTCCAGGACATCTCGGAGACGTGGACCAGACCTTCGACACCGGGCTCCAGCTCAACAAATGCACCGTAGTCGGTGATGTTGGTGACGCGGCCCTTGTGCACCGAGTTCAGCGGATACTTGGCGCCAACCAGATCCCACGGGTCTTCCTGCAGCTGCTTCATGCCCAGGGAGATACGGTGGGTTTCCTTGTTGATCTTGATGACCTGAACCTTGACGGTTTCGCCGATCGACAGGATCTCGGAGGGGTGGTTCACACGGCGCCATGCCATGTCGGTGACGTGCAGCAGGCCGTCAACGCCGCCGAGGTCAACAAACGCACCGTATTCGGTGATGTTCTTGACGACACCGTCCACTGCCTGGCCTTCGGACAGGTTGCCGATGACTTCGGCGCGCTGTTCGGCGCGGGACTCTTCGAGGATCGCGCGGCGGGAGACAACGATGTTGCCACGACGACGGTCCATCTTCAGGATCTGGAACGGCTGCTTCAGACCCATCAGCGGGCCTGCGTCGCGCACGGGGCGGACGTCAACCTGCGAGCCGGGCAGGAAGGCAACAGCGCCGCCCAGGTCGACGGTGAAGCCGCCCTTGACGCGGCCGAAGATCGCGCCTTCGACGCGCTGATCGTCTGCGTAGGCTTTTTCCAGGCGGTCCCAGGCTTCCTCGCGGCGGGCCATCTCGCGGGAGATGACGGCTTCGCCACGGGCGTTCTCAGCCGCGCGCAGGTACACCTCGACTTCGTCGCCGACAGAGATTTCGGGCGCTTCGCCGGGGTTTGCGAATTCTTTCAGATCAACGCGGCCTTCCATCTTGTAGCCGACGTCGATGATGGCCTGGCCGGCTTCGATCGCCAGCACTTTGCCTTTGACAACCGAACCTTCGTCCGGAGTGTCCATTTCGAAGCTTTCGTTCAGGAGGGCTTCGAATTCCTCCATCGATGCGTTTTGAGCCATGAGGTCTCAGGTTTCCTTTACTAACGGTTTTCTGGCCGGGCGGTTGTCTCCGCCGGTCTTGGTTAGCCAGTCAAGAACGTGGCCCGGAACATGTCCGATCAAACAAACACAAAGGGCCGAGGTAGTCCCCAGCCCTGCTCAGACATGTCACCCGGACGTTGGCCGTCCTGTCTCGACAGCGCGCGTATAGGCGGATTCCCGGTCCAGCGCAAGGGGGCAGAGGGTTATCCCCTGCCCTGCCACACCTGCGCGTCGCGGCGCAGCATGGCCTGTTCCGCGGCGTCCAGTCGGGCCAGCGCCGCCGCCGGGTCGCGCGCGCCGCCGGCCTTGCGCCACAGCCGCAGCGCCGAGGCCGGGCTCCAGGGCAGGCAGGCCGAGGCCAGCCAGCGGCGCAAGGGCGCTGGCAGGGCATCATAGGCCTGCATCGGGTCCCCGACCCTGCGGCGGCGGCGCAGGGTCGAGTTGAGGTTGCGGCGCGGACGACGGTCAGCCATTGCGCCGCCAGGCCGGGAACGGGTCTTCCAGTGTGGCCCAGGCCGGGTCCAGACCCTGCGCGGCTTCCGGCATCAGGCAGGCATCCAGCTGCGCGCGCAACGCCTCCGGGTTCAGGCCCGCGCCGATGAACACCAGTTCCTGACGGCGGTCACCCCAGGTTTCATCCCAGTTGCGCAGGAATTCGCTGCGCGCCTCGGGATGGCTCGGCCAGCGCTCGGTCGGCACCGCGGCCCACCACAACCCCATCGGCCGCACCGAGGACATCGCCCCCGCCAGCGAAAATTCCGCCGCCCAGTCGGGTTGACTGGCGATCCAGAAATGCCCCTTGGCGCGGATCACCCCATGCAGGTCGCCATTCAGGGTCGCGTGGATCCGCGCCGGGTCAAAGGGGCGCCGGGCCCGGTAGACAAAGGACGAGATGCCGTATTCCTCGGTCTCCGGCACGTGATGTTCGAAGCCATACAGCTCCTTGGCCCAGAGCGGGTGTTCATGGGCGCGGTCGAAATCGAACAGCCCGGTATTGAAGATGCGGCTGGCGTCGACCTGCGAATGGTCGGTCTGGATGATCTCGGCATCGGGGTTCAGCGCCTTGATCACCGTGATCGCGGCCTGGGTCTGGTGCGGCCCCGCATCGGTGACCTTGTTGAGGATGATGACATTGGCAAATTCGATCTGGTCGGTCAGCAGGTTGACCAGGGTGCGGTCATCCTCTGCCCCCAGGCTTTCGCCACGGTCGCTGAGGAAGTCATGGCTGGAGAAATCCCTGAGCAGGTTGACCGCGTCCACCACAGTCACCATCGTGTCGAGCCGCGCCACGTCGGACAGGCTGTTGCCCTCGGCGTCGCGGAAATCGAAGGTCGCGGCCACCGGCAGCGGCTCGGCGATGCCGGTGCTTTCGATCAGGAGGTAGTCAAAGCGCCCCTCGGCGGCGAGGCGGCGGACCTCTTGCAGCAGGTCATCGCGCAGGGTGCAGCAGATGCAGCCGTTGGTCATTTCCACCAGTTTCTCGTCCTGGCGCGACAGTTCGGTATCACCGCGCACCAGGTCCGCGTCAATGTTCACCTCGCTCATGTCGTTGACGATCACCGCCACCCGGCGGCCCGCGCGGTTGTTCAGAACGTGGTTGAGCAGCGTTGTCTTGCCCGCCCCAAGAAAGCCGGAAAGCACCGTCACCGGCAGCCTGTTGTCCGTCATGCCAGACCCTTTATGTTATATCATAACAAAACTGACGGAGCGCATAGCATCCCTGCCCGCGCCGGGCAAGCCCGAGCGCGCACCGCGCCGGAGGCGAGCCGGGCGCGGGCACAAATTCTGATTTTTTCCCTCGTGCGGGAAACTGCGCCGCTGGCTGCCGGGGGAGGCTCCTAGAGGTCCACCTCCAGCACGCCGCCCGGCTCCGCCGCGCGGGACTGGCAGAGGATGATGGCACGCTCGCGCTGCTTGTTGGAGAGGACGAAATCGCGGTGCTCGGCCTCGCCCGAGAGCAGCCCGCATTTGCACACCCCGCAAATCCCGTCCGAGCATTTCACATCGACATGGATGCCCGCCTCGGCCAGCACGTCGGTTGCGGATTTGTCGGCGGGGATCACGATTTCGCGGCCCGTTTTCGCAAGCTTCAGGGTGAAGTCGTGGTTTTCATACTCGGGCTGTTCCGGCACCGAGAAATACTCCATGTGGCGGTTTTCCTCGGGGAAACCGTTGGCGCGGGCGGTGTCCAGAACCGCCTGCATGTAGGCGTCCGGCCCGCAGGTGTAGACATGGCGGCCGGGTGCCCATTGCAGCACCTCTGCCAGATCCACGCGGCTGCCCTCGTCGGAGAAATGCAGATGCACCTTGTCGGCCCAGGGCACTTGCCTGAGGTCCGCGAGGAAGCCCGCATTGGCCCGTTTGGAACAGGAGTAGCGGAATTCGAAATTGCGCCCCAGCGCGTGCAGGCGGTGGGCCATGGCGATCATCGGGGTGACCCCGATACCACCGCCCATCAGGTAGGATTTCTCCGCATCCTCGTGCAGCGGGAAGTGGTTGATGGGCTTGGAGACAAACACCATGCGGCCTTCCTCGAAGATGCGGTGCAGCAGGCGCGAGCCGCCACGCCCTTCGTCCTCGCGCAGCACCGCGATCTGGTATTTCGAGGTGTCGGCAGGGTCGCCCGACAGCGAGTACTGGCGGAAGTATTCCGGCGCGACGACCACGTCGATGTGGGCGCCGGCCGTTGCGGCAGGCAGCGGTGACCCATCGGGCATGGAGAATTCATACTTGGTCACCGTATCGGTCATGTGCTCGACCTTGGACAGCCTGACCCGCATCACCGGCGCGTCGCCCTGATCGGCGGTATAGACATGCTCGGGCGGCTGGCCCGCGGCACGACGGCGTTTGTGTTCTTCCGCCGTTATCATGTTCTCATAGGCGGCGATCCCCGCCTCGCGGTCCATCGGCGCCGGCCAGGCGTAGGGCGGCGGCGCCAGCGGCGCGGGGTAGACCGCAAGGGTCTGATCCTCGTACTTCAGGTCCAGATCCTTGGAGAGCTTGCGCGCATTGACCGGGTGTTTCGACGGCAGGTAGGCGCCGTCGTCCTCCATCTCCAGATCCCACCACCATTTCTTGACGGGGTTCACTTCACCGTTGCCCAGCGCATCGTCGAGTTTCGCCAATAGCGGCGCGCTGCCCGGGACGTTCATTGCCGCCCAGCGGAACGGGGCCTCGGCGAACAGGCCTTCGAGGTTCCACGGGCAGGTCTTCATGCAGCGCCCGCACATGGCGCCGCCGGGGACCGTGACCCGGTAGGTGGTGCATTTCTGGCTGTCGGACTTCCAGATCTCGTAGCCGTTGAACATCAGCTTCGGACCGGCGGTGATGGCGCCCGACGGACACTCGCGGGCGCATTTATTGCAGGCCTCGCAGAACTTTTGCAGGCCGAAATCCACCGGCTTATCGTGGTCCATCGGCAGGTTCGTGGTGATCGCCCCGGATTTCAGGCGCGGGCCGAGGAAGGGGTTCAGGATCACCTCGCCGATGCGGGAGACCTCGCCCAGACCAGAGAGCAGCAGCAAGGGCGGCTGCAGCACCTCGCCGTCCATCACCGAATGCACGCGGGCGGAATAGCCGAGGTTGCGGATCTGCTGGCCGATCACCCCACCCAGCAGCGAGAACCGCAGATAGGCGCGCATCGATTGCGCGCAGGCGATCCAGTCGTCGCCCGACGCACCATCCATCGTCTCGTGCCCCTGGTCGATGATGATGCTGATGGCGTTCTTGTGGTAGGGGTCCAGCCTTTCGCCCGCCGCGTCATGGGAATAATAGGCCCAGTCCGGACAGCGCGAGATGCCCACCGCGTCGCAGCCGAGGAAATAGGCGGTGGCCTTGATATTGGCGGCGTTGCGGGCGGCGTCGGCGGCGGAGGGATGCACCTCGGGCGCGACCTCTCCGTCCTGCAGCAGCACGAAGGCTGCAAGCGAGAAGCGGAAGGCAAAGGCGGAGGACGACTTGCGCACGTAGTTGCCGTTCTTAGCGGCCTCTTGCGGGCCTTTGCCGAGGTCGCCGAACAGGGTGCGGGCGAACATGTCGGCGCGTTTTGGGACGCGGGCGACGTTCACCTCGTCGATATAGGTGGTGGGATCGTCAACACGCTTCAGGGTCTCGAACGGGCGCGGGCCATCCTTGAAGCGGCGCTTGGCATAAGGGTCGCGGGTGGCGGCGCTTTTGGCGTGACGGCCAAGACCATAGCGGTAGCCCAGCCCCGGCGTTTGCCCCGGCACCAGCGGCAGGTCGTGGGCCAGCTCCAGCGTGGTGGTCACGGCGGCGATGCCGAAGCGGCGACCGAGGAAGGGGTTCACCAGTTCGCCATCCTCAAACGTGGCCAGCCCCGCCTGCACCGCGAGCTGCGCCAGGTGGACATCGGTTGCCGCGCCGGTATGGGCGCGGGCCTCCCAGCCGAGCAGACGGATGTAGCTGGCCAGCGTCACCACGGTTTCCGCCGCGCGCAGGCAGGCGCGCTGGTCCTGTGCGTCCGCCAGCCAGTCGGTGCCGTCTTCGCCCGGTTCGGGGTCACGGGGAAATTCATAGAGGAACACCAGCGCATGGCCGTGATGACGGCAGCTGGCGGGCGGCGCATCCATGGTTTCGCGCAAGGTGGCCATCACCGCGTCGATGCCCGAGGCAAAGGTTTTGGTCTGTTTACTGCGCAGCGCCTCGGCCAGCGCGTCCACGTCCGGGTTGGCCAGCGGCGTGTCCAGCCAGGCCGACGGCGGCACCGCGCAGGCGCCGACGATGGACGCATCGCAGAAATAGCCAAAGGCCTTCAGGTGATCGCTGCGCTCCTGCGGATCGCTTGGGATTTCGGCACGCTCGCGTTTGACCAGCCCCTCGCGAGTGGCATCCAGCATCGCCTGGTAGTCGCGCATCGCGTTGACGATCGACAGCGGCGCCTCGGGGCGGCGGAAGGCGGTCTGGGGCCGCACCGGGATCGCGTCCAGCCCCTCAGCGGCGGCCTGCCGCGCCAGAGTTTCCATCGGATAGGCGCCCAGATGCACCGGCCGGTTGCGGTAGGAAAACAGTTTGCCCATGGTTCTTCCTTGCGGTTCGTTCGCTGGCGGGGAGCGGGTCAGAGTTTCGGTACGATGCGCGGCTCGTCCCGCAGCAGCTTGGCGGCGGCGGCGCGCAGCTGCGCCAGCTCCTGTTCGGTCAGCTTGGCCTCGAAATGCGCGGCGTTCTCCTGCGCCATCGGCAGCACCGCCTCCAATGCCTGCTGGCCACGCTCGCGCAGGGTGACATGGATCGAGCGCCCGTCCCCATCGCCGCTGCCGCGGGTGATGAAGCCGCGCTCCTCCATCTTGCGCAGGGTGCGCGAGGTGGCGGTGCGGTCGATCCCGATGAAATCGGCGATCTCGGACGGGCTGTGCAGCCCCTCCTGCCCGGCCGCCAGCAGCACGCACCACATCGGGCGGGTCAGCCCGTAGTCGGCAATGCCCTGTTCGAACCGGCGTTCGATCACCCGCGCCAGCATGGTGATCTGATAGCCCAGGGAGTTGTGAAGCTGAAAACGGTCATCTGTCATAGTAATTGACAGTGTCAACTATATCGCCGCGAAAAGCCAGTGGTTTCTGCAAGGGCACCGTCCGACGAAAAAACCGGCCCGCACTGAGCGGGCCGGTTCAATAAAATCAGTCGGTTAGGTCTGCGCCTCACTCGGCGCGGGCACCCCAGAGGTCGTATTCGCCAGCCTCGTCCACGGTGACGGTGACCAGATCGCCGACCTGCAGCCCCTCGGTGTTCTCATCGATGAACAGGTTCCCATCGATCTCCGGCGCGTCGGCCTTGGTGCGGCAGGTGGCGATGCCATCCTCGTCGATATCATCGACGATCACCTGGCACGTCTGGCCGACCTTGGCCGCCAGCTTGGCCTCGGAGATGGCCTGCGCCTTCTCCATGAAGCGTTCCCAGCGCTCCTGCTTCACCTCTTCCGGGACGTGGTCCGGCAGGTCATTGGAGCGCGCGCCGTCGACGTTTTCGTATTTGAAGCAGCCGACCCGGTCCAGCTGCGCCTCGTCCATCCAGTCCAAGAGATGCTGGAACTCCGCCTCGGTCTCGCCGGGGTAGCCGACGATGAAGGTCGAGCGCAGGGTGATGTCCGGGCAGGTCTCGCGCCAGTTGCGGATCTCGTCCAGCGTTTTGGCCGCCGCCGCGGGCCGTGCCATGCGGCGCAAAACGTCCGGGTGGGCGTGCTGGAAGGGGATATCCAGATAGGGCAGCAGCGCATTGTCCGGATCCGCCATCAGCGGGATCAGCTCACGCACATGCGGATACGGGTAGACATAGTGCAGCCGCACCCAGAGGTCCTCGGCAGGGGCCAGCTTGCCCAGCTCGCGGCTGAGGTCCTGGATATGGCTGCGCACCTCCTCACCCTTCCACGGGTGGGATGAATACTTGCGGTCCAGACCGTAGGCGGAGGTATCCTGCGAAATCACCAGGAGCTCGCGCACGCCGGCCTCGACCAGCTTCTCCGCTTCGCGCAGCACGGCGTGCACCGGGCGCGAGGCCAGCTTGCCGCGCATGTCGGGGATGATGCAGAACTTGCACTTGTGATTGCAGCCCTCGGAAATCTTCAGATAGCTGAAGTGGCGCGGGGTCAGCTTCACCCCCGCCGCAGGCAACAGATCCACATAGGGGTTCGGGCTGGGCGGCACCGCGGAATGCACCGCGTCCAGCACCTGCTCATACTGGTGCGGGCCGGTGACGGCGTGGATGCGCGGGTGATGTTCACGGATATAATCCGGCTCGGCGCCGAGACAGCCGGTGACGATCACCTTGCCGTTTTCCTTCAGCGCCTCGCCGATCGCCTCGAGGCTTTCGGCCTTGGCCGAATCCAGGAAACCGCAGGTGTTGACGATCACCGCGTCGGCGCCCGCGTAATCGGGCGAGATGCCATAGCCCTCGGCGCGCAGGCGGGTCAGGATGCGCTCGCTGTCCACCAGTGCCTTGGGGCAGCCAAGCGAGACCATGCCGAGGGTCGGCTGGCCGTCACGGGGCGCCTCGCGGAACTGCGGCTGCGGCGCAAGGTCGGGGCGGAGGCTGGGCGGGTTGCTGGGCGCGTCACTGGTCATGCGCGCGCATATAGCGCGCGACGCGGGCTTTGGGAACGAAAGAATTGCTGCCGCGGTGGCATGGCAGCCATGCAGGGGGGCAACAGCGCGGTGGCCTCTGGCGACAAGTTTCTTGACAAAAGAACTCGGTTATTTTAGGCGCAGCGATGCGCCGCATGGCGCGTTTCCAGCTACGGCCCCGGCCCGCATGTCCCGCCGCCGCGCCCAGCCACGCACAATCGAACAGCTGACAGGATGACCCGGCCCCGGCTGCGCCGCGCCGCTTGGCTCCTGCGGCTTTGCTGGCAGCAGGGAAGGCCCGGAATGACAATCAGCCCGACGTTCACACTGGAGACCCGCACAACGCTGGCAGGGCTGGATTTTGCCGCCCTGGCCGGGACGATGCGGCAGCAGGCGCAGGTGTACGAGCTGGAGATACTGGAAGACAGCGCGCAGCGGATCCTTGTCGAGGTGCGCGATTTCGGCCGCCTACAGGCCGAAGCGCGCGCGGAGGGCTGCGAGGTGCGGCTGCACGCGGCCCTGCCCGACCGGCTGCAGATGCTGCAGGACAGTTTTGTCGAACAGCTGCGCGGGCTGCAGCCGCAGGCGGCCGAGACCCTGCGTTGGCAGGGCGGCGAGGCCGCGGGCGCGGTGCCGCCGAACGTGCATTTCACCACCGTGCAGTCGGTCACGCCGCTGGGGCGCAGCTTTCTGCGGGTGACAATCAAGGGCGACGACCTCTCCGGATTTCGGGACGATGCCATCCACTTTCGCCTGCTGCTGCCGCCTTCTGACTGCGAAACGCCGGAGTGGCCGCGGCTGGGTGAGAACGGCGCCACCATCTGGCCCAAGGGAGAGATGGCGCTGCACCGGCCGGTCTATACCACCCGCAAAATCTGCCACCAGAGCGGCGAGATGGCGTTCGACATCTTCGTGCATGAGGGGGGCCGCGCGACGGAATGGGCCAACCGCGCCCGGCCGGGTGACCGGCTGGCCATTGCCGGACCCGGCGGCGGCGGCATCCCTGATGCGCGCAAGATACTGCTGTACGGGGATGAAACCGCCCTGCCCGCCATCGCGCGCATTCTGGACAGCCTGCCTGCGGACGCCAGCGGCGCGGCGGTGCTGCTGGCCGATGGCGGCGCGGACTGCGGCTATCCGCTCACCCCACCCGCAGGCATCACCCTGCGCTGGCTGGACCGGCGCCAGGGCAATGCATTGACCGAGCTGGCGCTGGCGGCATGGCCGGAACACCGCGACCACTTCCTGTGGTTCGCCGCCGAAAAATCCCAAACACAACCGGTGCGGACGGCGGTCAAAGACGCCCAGGCCGACCCCGCCACCCACTACATCGCAGCTTATTGGAGCAAGCCATGACCCTTCGTATTTCCGCAGCCCTCGCCGCCCTTGTGATGAGCGTCCCGGCGGTACTGGCGCAGGAGGCACAGGATCCTCAGGGCGCACCGGCTGCACCGCCGGTCCCTTTCATCGCACTCGAAGCACCGGGGGCCGAACCGCTGCTTCCCGGCGAAGACGCGGCTACGACGCCGCTGATCCCGACCCAACCGGCGCAGGACGTGGCAGAGGCCGCCGCGCCCACAGAGGCGGAAGAGGCCGCACCGGTCAGGGAAGCGCCCCCGCAGCAGGCTTCGCCAGCCAGCGCCGAGGCGCCCGCGCCGGTGACGCGGCAGGACGAGCTGACGGAAATGGCCAGCGATGCCACCGCCAAAGCGCTGAAGTTCCTGCGAGACGGCGGCCCCTCGATCTGGGCGATCGCGGCTTTGTCGGTGATCACGCTGGCACTGATCCTGTGGAAGATCTGGCGGCTGGCGCTGATCGGTGCCTGGTCGCGCGGCAAGGCGGGCAAGGCCGTGGCCGCCTTTGAACGCGGCGACGCCGAGGCTGCGCTGGCCATCGTCAAGGGCCGCATCGGCATCCGCTCGCGCGTTGTCGCCGCCGCGCTGACGGCCAGCGCGACCCTGCCCGAAGACCGCGCCCGCGAGGAAACCGCGCGGGTTGCCAAGCTGCATCTGGCCAGCGCCAGCACCGGCCTTGGCGCGCTGGAGCTGATCGCCACCATCGCGCCGCTGCTGGGTCTTCTCGGCACGGTTCTGGGCATGATCGCCGCCTTTCAGGCGCTGCAGGCGGCGGGTTCCAAGGCGGACCCGGCGCTGCTGGCCGGCGGCATCTGGGAAGCGCTGCTGACCACCGCTGCGGGCATGGCGGTGGCGATTCCCGCCTCCGCTGCGCTGACCTGGTTCGAGGCGGTGATCGCCCGCATCCGCCAGGACATCGAGGACAGTGCCACACGCATCTTCGTCGCCCGGGAACCGCAGCACCTGCAGCTGGCGGCCGAGTGATCCCATGCAGTTCACCCAAGCCCCGCGGCGGCGGCGCAAGCCCAGCCTGACGCCGATGATCGACGTGGTCTTTCTGCTCCTCGTGTTCTTCATGCTGGCTTCACGCTTCGGCTCGGACGCGGTGCTACAGTTGCCGCTGGCGGGCCAGGGCGGCTCCTACGACGGGCCGCCCCGGCTGATCGGCATTGGCGCGAACAACCTGGATGTGAACGGCGTGCCGGTTGCGGACAAGAACCTGACCCAGGCGCTGGCACCGCTGATGACATCGCCTGCCGACATGCTGATCCTGCGCGGCCGCGACGGGGCCAACCTGCAGCGGATCACCGATGTCACCACCCTGCTGCGGCAGGCAGGGTTGACCAATTTCGTCCTGGTGGAATGAGGAGGCGCCGATGGACCTGAGCGACCCACCCCGCCGACCGCGCGGCGAAAGCATCGTGCCGATGATCAACGTGGTCTTCCTGCTGCTGATCTTCTTCCTGATGACCTCGCGACTGGCCGAGCCGGAACCATTCGAGGTCACCCCGCCCGATGCGGCACTGGAAAGCGAGCCTGAGGCCGAGCCGGTGCTGTTCATCCGCGCCGACGGCAGGCTGCACTATGGCGGGCACGAGGGCGACGCGGCGCTGGCCGCGCTGGCCGCCGCCAGCGCCGACGCCCCGAAGGTGCAACTGCGCGCCGATGCGCAGCTGGAAGCCAGCGCCCTTGCCCGAATCCTGCGACAGCTGGCGGAAGCGGGCCTGAGCCACGCGGAACTGGTGGTGCGTCAGCCATGAAACGAATTGTCGAACCCATCATCTTTGCCGCCATCGCGGGGGTGATTCACATCACGCTGTTCAGCAGCGCCCCCGACAGCGGTGCCGCCTCCAGCGGCTCAGGTGGCGAGGCCATGGTCTCGATCCAGGCGGCGCCGGAAACGATTGCCAAAATGGTGGACGCCTGGGAACGCCCGCCCGAGACCCAAGCGACGCTCGAAACCGAGATGGCCGAGCCGCTGCAGCAGCCGCAATCGCCCGCACTGCCGCAATTCGACCTGGCCCGGACGCCGCGCGCCGCAGCGCTCATCGCCCTGAGCGAGCCGCAACGGGCGGAGGCACCGCAGGCGGACACCGCGCCGCCCCCGCCTCCGCCGCCACCCAAGCCCGAGCCCAAACCCGAACCAAAGCCGCAACCGCGCCCCAAACCTGTGCCCAGGCCGCAGCCAAAGGGCCAACCGGCCGCGCAGACCTCCGCCGGGCGGGCCGAGCAAAAGTCTGCCGGCTCAGGCGGCGGGGCCCATGCCGGACAGGCGGGCGGGGCGCAGGCGGCCACGGCGGACGCGGGACGCCAGACCAAGCTGCAACATGTCTGGGGTGCCAAGATCCGTGCCCGCGTGGCGCGTCGCACGCCGCGCGGCAAGGGGGCCGGCACGGTGCTGGTGGACCTCACCGTGGCCCGCAACGGCCAGCTGCTGAACAGCCGCATCGTCCGCTCCTCGGGCAATGCGACGCTGGACCAGGCGGCACTGGCGGCCGTGCGAAGTGCCGGACGCTTCCCTGCGGCCCCAAAGAAGCTGCGCCTGACACAGATGAGCTTTACCCTGCCGATCCAGTTTGTCAGGTGAGGCCCGGCGCGTCGCTGCCATCCACACCGAAGGGGCCGAGAGGGGGCGGCGACGCCCCCTCCCCTTCGCGGTCAGGGTAATTACCGCTGCAAGAGAACCGGGAACCAATCCTCGCGCAGGCGCTGGCCGGGCTGCATGTCGTGGCCGGGAAACGGCGGCGAGGTCGGGCCCGGGCGCTCGACGTAGCGCGCATCATCGCCCACCAGCCGCAGTGAGAACGCCCGGCGGCGGCTGGTGCTGGTGTTGCCGCGCGAGCCGTGCAGGGTGCGGTAGTTGAAGGCCACCGCATCGCCCGGCTGCATTTCGTATTCCAGCACCGTCATGCCCTCGGCATCCGGGTCCGGCACCGCCATGTACTGGCCCTCGTCCGGGAAGAAGTCCGCCTCGGACACCCAGCGGGTCGGCAGCACCTCTTTTTCCCATTTGTGGGAGCCCGCGACGCAGCGCAGGGTGGCCTCTTTGACCGGGTCCAGCGGGGACCAGAAACTGACCGTCTGCTGGCCCTCGACGAAGTAATAGGGCCCGTCCTGATGCCAGGGGGTTGCCATCGAGGTGCCCGGTTCCTTGACCAGCACGTGGTCGTGGAACATCTGCACCGTTGACGATTGCATCAGGTCGGCTGCGACCTCGGCCACCGGGGACTGCTCGATCGCCTGCTGGAACTGCGGGATCCGGGTCCAGTTGCAGTAGTCGTCAAAGAAACGGCCGGTCTGCCCCGCCTTTTCGTTGTTCGAGGCATAGGGGCCGGGATCGTCCATGTTGGCAGCCACGCCGGCGCGCAGAAGCTCAACCTGTTCGGCGAACAACCCGCGGATCAGCACGACACCGTCGCGCTGGTAGCGTTGGACGTGTTCCGGGGTGATGAGGGGGTGGACCATGGCTGTCTCCGCTGTTGGTATCGCTGTTCGTGATGCCTTTATCTGCCGCGCGGACTGGCATAGTTTCAAATCATATCTTCCTAAGGTACCTTTCGGTCCATGTTATACCTTACCCTGCGCCACTACGAATATGTCTGCGCGGTCGCCCGGCATGGCAGCCTGTCCGCGGCCGCCGAGGCGCTGCACGTGAGCCAGCCCGCGCTGTCGGCGGCGCTGGCCCGGATCGAGGCGCACCTGGGCCATCAGCTGTTCCTCCGCCGCCGCGGCGCGGCGCTGGCGCTGACGCCGCAGGGGCGGCAGTTTGCCGATCGCGCCGAGCAGCTGCTGGAGCAGGCCGCGCAGCTGGAGGATCCCGGCGCCGCCACCTCGGCCCCGCAGCGGCTGACGCTGCTGTGTTTTGCGGATTTGGCGCCGTTTCTGCTGGCCCCGGCGCTGAAGGCGCTGCGCCAGGCGCTGCCGGAAGTGGAGATCCGCCACCACAGCTGCGCCTTCCAGCCGCTGATCGCGGCGCTGAGTGCAGGCGAGGCGGATCTGGCGATCACCTATGACCTGGGGCTGGACGCCAGTTTCAGCCGCAGCGAGCTGGACCGGCTGGCGCCGCATGTGCTGGTGCCGCCGCAGCATCCGCTGGCACAGCGCCAGAGCCTGACGCTGGCGGAGCTGGCAGATCAGCCGCTGGTGCTGTCACAGGAGGGGCTGTCGGTGCAGCATATGCTGGGGCTGTTCCGGGCGCAGGGGCTGGTGCCGCGCATCGCGCATCGGGCGGGCTCACTGGAGCTGCTGCGCAGCCTGACCGCGAATGGCGAAGGGGTCGGCATCAGCTACAGCCTGCCGCCGGGCAACATCAGCTATGACGGAAAACCGCTTCATGCGGTGCCGATCCGCGATCAGCAGGCACAGGAGCCGGTGATTCTGGCCAGCCATGCGTCACAGCCCGAAACCTCGGCCTCCGCCCGGGCGCATGCGGTGCTTCTGCGCGTTCTGCGCCGCGACCGCTCAGACCTTGCGCAGCCGGATCACCACGTCGACTGAGGCGATCTCCATCCCCTCGGGCGCTTCCGGCAGTTTCTTGATCACGAGGTCCTGGGCGGGCGCGTCGCTGACGCGACCTTCGTCCTCCCAGAAGAAATGCGGGTGGTCGTGGGTATTGGTGTCAAAGTAGCTTTTGGAACCGTCCAGCGGGATTTCCTGCAGCACCCCGGCATCGCAGAAGGCGCGCAGGGTATTGTAGACGGTGGCCAGAGACACTGCCGCGCCCTTCTTGCGGGCGCTTTCAAACAGGCTCTCGGCGGTGATGTGGCGGTGCTTGCCGTCCCCCACCAGCAATTCGGCCAGCGCCACCCGCTGCCGGGTCGGGCGCAGACCGGCATTGGTCAGCCAGCGTGTGGCCACTTCTTCGCTGTTTGGCGTCATGAGCAGTTCCTGCATCGCGTTGCTGACCGTATATATAGGTGCACCTTCGGGGGTATTTCAAATGAAATTCATTTGCAGTTCCGCGTCGTTTTCCCGCCCGTCTGTGGCAGATTGAGCGCAGGAAGTGACCCAGCGTCCTCTTGCAGGACCCTGAGGCCGGGTGCTACAGGGGGCCAGATATAAATACCAGACCCAAATGGCGGGAGACAGATCCGAATGGCCGATTACCCCAGCAGTTTTGACAAGGAAGATTTGCTGAAATGCGCACGGGGAGAGCTGTTCGGGCCGGGCAACGCCCAGCTGCCGGCCCCGCCGATGCTGATGATGGACCGTATCACCGAGATTTCCGGTGACGGCGGCGAGCACGGCAAGGGCCACGTGGTCGCCGAATTCGACATCACCCCGGACCTGTGGTTCTTTGACTGCCACTTCCCCGGCAATCCGATCATGCCGGGCTGCCTGGGCCTTGACGGGCTGTGGCAGCTGACCGGTTTCAACCTGGGCTGGCGCGGCTGGAAGGGCCGCGGCTATGCGCTGGGTGTGGGTGAGGTCAAGCTGACCGGAATGGTACGCCCGGACCGCAAGATGCTGACCTATCGCATCAACTTCACCAAGGCCGTGCAGACCCGCCGCCTGACCATGGGCGTTGCCGATGGCATCGTCGAAGCGGATGGTGAAGTGATCTATCAGGTCAAGGACATGAAGGTGGCCCTGTCCGAAAGCTGAGCCGCTTTCGCACGAGACCAACCGCACAGAAACAGGAGTACGCTAATGCGCCGCGTCGTCGTCACCGGATTGGGGATCGTCTCCTCCATCGGGAACAATGCCGAAGAAGTCACCGCCTCGCTGAAAGCGGGCAAATCCGGCATCGTTGCCAGCCCCGAAATGGCGGAGCATGGCTTTCGCAGCCAGGTGGCGGGCACGCTGAAGATCGACGTGGCCGAGCATGTGGACAAGCGCACCCTGCGCTTCATGGGCGCAGGGGCCGCCTATGCCCATATCGCCATGCAACAGGCGATTGCCGATGCCGGCCTGGACGAATCCCAGGTCGTGAACGAGCGCACCGGCCTGGTTGCAGGCTCCGGCGGGCCGTCGACCTCGGCCATGTTCACGGCACATCAGACAGTGCTGAAATCCGGCGCCACCAAGCGCATCGGCCCCTTCGCGGTGCCCAAGTGCATGTCCTCCACGATCTCGGCGAACCTTGCGACCGCCTTCAAGATCAAGGGCATCAACTACTCGATCACTTCGGCCTGCTCGACCTCGCTGCACTGCATCGGCAACGCCGCCGAGCAGATCATGATGGGCAAGCAGGACGTGATGTTCGCCGGCGGCGGCGAGGAGCTGGACTGGACCCTGTCCTGCCTGTTCGACGCCATGGGCGCGATGTCCTCGAAATACAACGACACGCCGGAGAAGGCCTCCCGCGCCTTCGACCAGGACCGCGACGGTTTCGTGATCTCCGGCGGCGGCGGCATCGTGGTGCTGGAAGATCTGGACCACGCGCTGGCGCGCGGCGCCAAGATCTACGCCGAGGTGACCGGCTTTGCCGCGACTTCCGACGGGCATGACATGGTGGCCCCCTCGGGCGAAGGCGGCGAGCGCGCGATGCGCCTGGCGCTGCAAACCCTGCCCGAAGGCCGCAAGGTGGATTACATCAACGCGCATGGCACCTCGACGCCGGTGGGCGACGTGGGTGAGGTCGAAGCCGCCCGCCGCGTCTTTGGCGAAGGCAAGGTGCCGCCGATCTCCTCGACCAAGTCGATGACCGGCCACGCGCAGGGGGCGGCCGGCGCGCTGGAGGCGATCTTCTGCCTGCTGATGCTGGACAAGGATTTCATCACCCCGTCGATCAATGTCGACACCCTCGCCGATGGCATCCTGCCGGGCGAGATCGCCACCGATCTGGTGGAAAACGCCGGTCTGGATTCGGTGATGACCAACAGCTTCGGCTTTGGCGGCACCAATGGCTCCATGGTCCTGAGCAAGTACAAAGGATAACAGAAAATGGCTGGACAGCTGAGCGGCAAACGCGGCCTGATCATGGGTGTGGCCAACGAGCGTTCCATCGCCTGGGGCATTGCCAAGGCGATGGCCGATGCCGGCGCCGAACTGGCGTTTACCTACCAGGGCGAGGCCTTTGGCAAGCGTCTGGAGCCACTGGCCGCCAGCGTCGGGTCCGATTTCATGGTCGATGTGGACGTGACCGACGATGCCTCTCTTGATGTGGCGTTCGACCAGCTGAGCGCCCGCTGGCCGACGATCGACTTTCTGGTCCACGCCATCGCCTATTCCGACAAGACCGAGCTGACCGGCCGGTTCATCAACACCAGCCGGGCCAACTTCAAGAACTCGATGGATATCTCCGCCTATTCCTTCATCGAAGTGGCGCGGCGCGCCTATCCGATGATGCAGGAAAACGGCGGCACCCTGCTGACGCTAACCTATGGCGGCTCCAACCGGGTCACCCCGAACTACAACGTCATGGGCGTTGCCAAGGCCGCGCTGGAAAGCGCCACCCGCTATCTGGCCAACGACCTCGGCCCCGACGGCATCCGGGTGAACGCGATCTCCCCCGGCCCGATGAAAACGCTGGCGGGTGCGGCCATCGGCGGCGCGCGCAAGACCTACAAGCACACCGAGCAGAACGCACCGCTGCGCTCCAACGCGACGCTGGAGGCGGTGGGCGGCACCGCGGTCTACCTGGCCTCGGATGCGGGCGCCTACACCACCGGTGAGATCATCCGCGTGGACGGCGGTTTCCACGTGCTGGGGATGCCGCAACAGGACCACCTGTAAAGCACGGTTTTCCAGAGCCAATTCTGACAAGGCGCCCTTCGGGGCGCCTTTTCTTTTGCCCGCCACTGCCCCGGCCCAGGGTTGCTTTTATTTATATACCGAATCGCATATAAGTGACCGCAAGCCACCTCAGCAGGATTTTGACATGGGCCTCAGCGACCACATTTGCATTCCCGATACCGCGCTTTGCACCGCCGCCGCCGAGATGGCGCGCATGGCAAGTCGGACGTTTCTCTACAACCACGTCTGCCGCACCTATGCCTTTGGCGCGCTGGCAGCGCGGCAATCGCAGATGCAATACGACCCGGAGCTGTTTTATGTGGCCGCCATGCTGCATGACCTCGGACTGACAGAGACCTACCAGGGCGACGACCGCTTCGAGATCGACGGTGCCGAGGCCGCGGCGGCCTTCCTTGCGCGCCAGAACGTCGAACAGTCCCGCATCGACCGTGTCTGGGACGCGATAGCCCTGCATACCACCTTCTCGATCCCGCAGAAAAAATCGCCCGAGGCCGCCCTGGTGCAGATCGGCGCCGCCATGGACGTGGGCGTGCTGCCGCACAGCCAGGTCACGCCCGAGGTGATGGAGCAGGTGCTTGACGCCTATCCGCGGCTGGGGTTCAAACGGGCCATGGAAGATGCACTGAGCCGGGTCTATACCCGCAAGCCGATGACCGCGCTGCACAATTTTGGCGCTGATATTGCCCAGCGCAACGTGCCGGGTTTCGCGGTGCCGCACTTCTGCGACATGCTGCACGAAGCGGATTTCCCGGAATGAGCCGCGGTCGTCCGCGCAAGTTCGTCGAGGCGGAGGTGCGCTCGGCGATCGTCGACTGCTTCCGCACCAAGGGCTATGCAGCGACCTCGCTGGATGATCTGGCGCGGGCGACCGGGTTGGTGCGGCCCAGCCTCTACGCCGCCTTCGGCAGCAAGGAACAGATGTTCCTGGGCGCGATGGAGGACTTTGCCGCGGGCATACGGCAGCAGCTGGAGGTGGTGACCGGCGGCGCATCATCTGCGCATACGGCACTCACACAGCTGTTCGAGACGGCGCTGGACATCTATCTGGATAGGGACGGAGGCCGCGGCTGCCTGGTCTTCACCACCGCCACGGCAGAGGCCCCGACGCATCCCGAAATCCGCGCCCGCCTGTTTCAACAGATTGCTTCGAATGACGGCTTCTTCCACCGCCTGCTGGCCCGATGCGCACCGCAGGCTGATCCGCCGTCGCTGGAGGCCGCATCCGCTCTGGCAGCGGCAACCCTGCACTCGCTGGGCATCCGGGCACGCGCCGGGAACGAGCGGGAAAGCCTGATGCGCTTTGCCGCAACGGCGGCTGAGGGCATCGCTGCCCTGGTGGCACAGCCCCGGGCGACGGCCGCGCACACCTGATATCGGCAATCCGCCCCCCCCCTGGGGTTTCGGTCAATGCGGGGGCAGAAAAAGACCCGCCGCCGCAGGCGGCGCCGGGCCCAACCGATGAGGAGGCAATCCCCCGGGATTGCACCGCAATGGGCGGGAGCGCCCCGCCCTCCGCCGTGCGTCAGGGTTCAGTTCACCGAGACCAGTTCGACTTCGAACACCAGGTCCTTGCCGGCCAGGAAATGGTTCGCGTCCAGCGTCACCGTCTCTTCGGTCACATCGACCACGGTCACCGGCAGCACGTGGCCCTCGGGGCTTTGCATCTGCAGCTGGGTGCCCAGGTCCAGCGGGATATCCGCCGGGATGCCTTCACGCGGGATTTCCTGGCGCGCGTCGGGGTTGACCGGCCCGTAGCCGTCGGCGCAGGCGATTTCCAGCGTCTTCTTTTCGCCCACGGACATGCCGGTCAGACCGGCGTCCATGCCCGCGATCACCTGACCGCTGCCAACGGTGAACTCCAGCGGGTCGCGCCCTTCGGAGCTGTCAAAGACGGTGCCGTCCGTCAGCTTGCCGGTGTAATGGATGCGCACTGTGTCGCCGTTCTTGACCTCGGTCATGGGATCTCCTGTCCAGGTATAGGGTGTCAAAGCCGCGCAGCCTAAAGGCTGAGGCCCTGATGTAAACCCGTATCCGGTACAATTATCCGCTTTGCCCTGTTGCACGCTTCGTGCCACTGTCGCCGCGAGCCACCGGCTGGCAACCATAGCGGAGGATTTCATGCCGATCACAACCTGCATCTTTGACGCCTACGGAACCCTGTTCGACGTCAGCGCCGCCGCCCGTCAGGCCGCGGCAGAACCGGAGTTTTCCCGGCTGCAGGACCGCTGGGCCGAACTGGCGCAGCACTGGCGGCTGAAGCAGCTGCAATACACCTGGCTGCGGGCGATCACCGATGCCCATACCGATTTCTGGGAGGTGACGCAGGACGGGCTCGACTGGGCGCTGGAGGCCACCGGCCTGGACGGCGACGCCGCCCTGCGCCTGCGGCTGCTGGATCTTTACTGGCAGTTGCAGGCCTACCCCGAGGTGCCCGCCATGCTGCGCGCGCTGAAGGACGCCGGGCTGAACACCGCGATCCTGTCCAACGGCTCGCCCGCGATGCTGGACGGGGCGGTGCAGTCGGCGGGGCTGGCAGAGGTGCTGGATGACGTGCTGTCGGTCGAAAGCGTCGGCATCTTCAAACCCGACGCCCGCGTCTATGACCTGGTCGGGAAACGCTTCGGCTGCGCGCGGGAGGAGGTGCTGTTCGTCTCCTCCAACGGCTGGGATGCGGCAGGAGCCTCCGGTTATGGCTTTGTCACCGCCTGGGTGAACCGTGCCGGTGAGCCGGTCGACCGGATGCCGTGGAAACCGGCGCATGAGCTGAGCGACCTGACCACGATCCCCGATCTGGCGCGGGGCTGAGCGCGATGCCGTTTTTCGAGACCTCGGACGGGCTGACGCTCTATTACACCGACACGGGCGGCAGCGGGCTGCCCTTGCTGTGCCTAGCCGGGCTGACCCGCGACAGCCGCGATTTCCGCTATTTCTCCCCCGATGCCGGGCGCTACCGGATGATCACGCTGGATGCGCGCGGGCGCGGCCGCTCAGACCATGCTGCGGATTTCATGACCTACAATGTCCTGCGCGAATCCCAGGACGCGGTGGAGCTTCTGGACCACCTGGGCCTGGCGCAGGCTGCGGTCCTTGGCACCTCGCGCGGGGGGCTGGTGGCGATGACCCTGGCCGCCACCGCGCACGCGCGGCTGCTGGCGGTGGTGCTGAACGACATCGGACCGGAGATCCCGGCGGACGGCATCGGGCGGATCATGGACTACGTCGGTTTCCGCCCCGCGGCCAAGACCCACGCACAGGCGGCCGCTGCACTGGAAGCGGTGATGGCCCCGGCCTTTCCCGATGTGTCGCAGGCGCGCTGGCGCGAAGAGGTCGAGACCTTCTATGACGCAGGTCCCAACGGGCTGCAGCTGCGGTACGATCCGCGCCTGCGCGACGCGCTTCTGGCGCAGGCCGAGGCCGGGCCCGCCCCGGATCTGTGGCCGCTGTTCCTGGCGCTGGAGGGCCTGCCCTGCGGCGTGATCCGCGGCGCGCATTCCGACATCCTCAGCCATGCGACATACTTGGAGATGCAGCGCCGCCTGCCCGACCTGCAGGCGGTGGAGCTCGCCAACCGCGGCCATGTGCCCTTCCTCGACGAGCCAGAGGCGCTCGCCCTGATCCATTCCGTGCTGGAGCAAGCCCAATGACCTCAATCGCCATGATCGAAGCCGCCGCCGAACGGCTGCAGGGCCATGCGCGGGTGACACCGCTGCTGTCCTCGCCCTTTCTGGACGAGATCGCCGGTCGCCGCGTGCTGGTCAAGGCGGAGTGCCTGCAGCACACCGGCTCCTTCAAGTTCCGCGGCGGCTGGGCGGCGGTTTCGGCCCTGCCCCGCGAAGCACTGGCGCGCGGGGTGATCGCCTATTCCAGCGGCAATCATGCGCAGGGCGTGGCCGCGGCGGCCCGCGCCCATGGCGCACCCGCGGTGATCGTGATGCCCGCCGATGCGCCCAAGCTGAAGATCGACAACACCCGCGCGCTGGGGGCTGAGGTGGTTTTGTATGACCGGACGGGCGGCGAAAGCCGCGAGGCGGTCGGCGCGAGCCATGCCGAGGCCCGCGGGCTGACGCTGATCAAACCCTACGACGAGCCGGAGGTGATCGCCGGCCAGGGCACCTGCGGGCTGGAAATCGCCGCACAGGCCACCGCCGAAGGCGTGACCGAGGGCGACGTGCTGATAAACTGCGGGGGTGGCGGGCTGTCGTCCGGCGTGGCGCTGGCGCTGGCGGCACGTGCGCCGGGGCTTCGGGTGCGGCCGGTGGAGCCGGAGGGGTTCGACGACGTCGCCCGCTCTCTGGCGGCGGGAGAGATCCGCAGCAACCCGGCGCCGTCGGGGTCGATCTGCGACGCGATCCTGACGCCCGCACCCGGCGAGATCACCTTTCCGATCATGCAGGCGCATTGCGGCGCGGGCCTGGTCATCAGCGAGGATCAGGCGATGCAGGCCATGGCGCTGGCCTTCCTGCGGTTGAAGATCGTGCTGGAGCCGGGCGGCGCGGCCTCCCTTGCGGCGGCGCTGTTCCATGGCGATGCGATCGACGGCGATTCGGTAGTCGCGGTGGTCACCGGCGGCAATGTCGATCCCGAGCTGTTTCGCGAGGCGCTGACGCGCTATGGTTGACATCTGACCGCCGCGACACCCGGCGACAGCGGCCAAGGGACCAAGGGGGGGCTGACATGACGCGTTTCACCATTGCCTCGTTCAACGTGAAGAACCTGATCGGGCCGGAGCGCGAGTATTACCGCTTCCAAAGCTACACGCCGGAGGAATACGCGTGGAAAGCCGACTGGCTGGCGGACCAGCTGCTGACGCTGAATGCCGACATCGTCGGCTTTCAGGAGATCTTCGAGGAAGAGCCGCTGCGCGAGGTGATCGCCGAGACCGACCGCCGCGGCGCCGAGGCCAATGCCGCCAGCATCCCCGCCCCCTCCAAGCGCTATCACCGCAAGGCGATTTTCCGCAAGCTGGCCTATGAGAGCTATGGCAGCGCCGCGCTGGCCTTTGCGCCCAACATCAACGGCAACGGCGAGCCGGGCCACCGCCGCCCCGGCCTGGCGATCCTGTCACGGTTCGGCTTTGACGGCGCGCCGGAGGTGATCCAGGAACTGGAGCAGCCGCTCGACATCCCCATGGCCAGCCTCGGCGGCGACGACGAAGAGGCTGGCTATTACACCCTGCGCCGCCTGTCGCGCCCGATCCTGAAGGTGCGGGTGCCGGTCGGCGGGCAGGTCATCAGCGTGTTCAACTGCCACCTGAAATCGAAGCTGGGCGAATACATCACCCCGCAGGGCGCGGCCTATCCGCCCGAAACCGTGCTGACAGCCTATGACGCGGCCGGGCGCGCGCTGGGGTCGCTGCGCGCCGCGCTGCGCCGCATGGGCGAGGCCTGGGTGCTGCGCCGCGCCGTGCTGGACGAGCTGGAGCAGGGCCGCCCGGTGATGGTGCTGGGCGATTTCAACGATGGCGAACATGCGGTCAGCAGCGAGATCATCTCGGGGGAGGTGCCGTTCCGCAACTATGCCTGGATGCTGCGCCATGACGCCCGCCACGGCGGCGACCGCTACAGCGAAGCGGAGGACGCCCAGATCCGCGAGGACATCGACCGGGTGCGGCTGCGCTCGGCCGAGAAAATGTTCCTGCGCAAATCCCTGCGCGACGTGGTCTACACCACCGCCTTTGGCGGCGTGCATGAGAGCATCGACCAGATCTACATGTCGCGCCATTTCGACCCCAGCTGGCCCGGCGCGATCGGGGAGATGCAGTATTACAGCGTGCTGAACGACCACCTGACCGATGGCAGCCACCCCGAGGCGCCCTATAACAAGCTGGCCTCGGACCACGGGCAGATCATGGCCCATATGGCGCTGCACGGCTGAACCGTCGTTATGGCAGACACCGGGCCCGGTTGCTTTACCTTGCCCTGCCGCCGCGGATAGAGTGCGGCAAACTCGAACATGAGGCACAGCATGCAGATTGCAGACCTGGGCGATGTCCAGCTTCACTACCGCATTGACGGCGACCCGGACGGCGCGCCCATCGTATTTGCAAACTCCCTCGGCACCGACCTGCGCGTCTGGGACGCCGTCGTTGCCCGCCTGCCGCGGGGGCTGCGCATCATCCGCTACGACAAGCGCGGCCATGGCCTGTCCTCCTGCCCGTCCGGCCCCTATTCCATGGGCGCGCTGGTGCGCGATGCCGAGCGCCTGCTCGACCAGCTGGAGGTGCGCGATGCGCTGTTCGTCGGCCTGTCCGTCGGCGGCATGATCGGCCAGGGGCTGGCGGTCAAGCGACTGGACATGGTGCGCGCGCTGGTGCTGTCCAATACCGCCGCCAAGATCGGCACGCCCGAAATGTGGCAGCAGCGCATCGCGGCAGTGCGGGAACAGGGCATCGAGGCCCTGGCCGACAGCGTGATGGAACGCTGGTTCGCGCGCGATTTCCGCGCCAAGCCCGACCTGCAGCTGTGGCGCAACATGCTGGTGCAGCAATCGCGTGAGGGCTACGCCGGCTGCTGCGCCGCCATTGCGGGCACCGATTTCTACACGCCCACCAGCGGCTTGCGCCTGCCCTGCCTGGGCATCGCGGGCTCCGAGGACGGCTCGACCCCCGCCGATCTGGTGCGCGAGACCGTGGATCTGATCCCCGGCAGCCAATTCCACCTGATCCGCCGCGCGGGCCATATCCCTTGCGTTGAACAGCCGGACGAATACGCCGACCGGCTGAGCGCCTTTCTGAAGGAGACCGGACACATTGGCTGATTTTCTGCTTGTTCACGGCTCCTGCCACGGCGCGTGGTGCTGGCGCGACCTGATCCCGGCGCTGGAGGCCCGCGGCCATACTGCCCATACCATCACCCTGCCCGGCCACGGCGACGGGCGCGACCCGGCCACGGTCACGCTGGCGGAAACCACCGATGCCGTGCTGGCCGCCTGCGCCCCCGACCGCATCGTGCTGGGCCATTCCTGGGCCGGTGTTCCGATCTCTGCCGCTGCCGAGGCAGCGCCGGAGCGGATGCGCGGGCTGATCTACCTGTGCAGCTATATCCCCGTCAGCGGGCTGTCGCTGATCGGCATGCGCCAGGCCGGGCCGCGCCAGACGCTCGGCGGGGCCACCGAGAAGAACGCGGAGGGCAGCGCCTATAGCTTCGTGGCCGAGCATGCGCCCGAACTGTTCTATCACGACTGCCCGCCGGAGACGGTGCGCTTAGCGCTCGACAATCTCTGTGCGCAGCCGATCCCGCCGCAGGACACGCCTGTCCATCTGGGGGCGCGGTTTGACAGCGTGGCCAAAGCCTATATCCGCTGCTCCGAAGACCGGGTGATCCCGCCGGAGTATCAGGCGCAGATGGCCTCTGCCTTGCCCGCGGACCGGGTGTTCGACATGGCGGCCTCGCACTCGCCCTTCTTTGCCGACCCGGCGGGGCTGGCGGATCTGATGACACGTATCGCGGAGGCGTTCTGATGGCAGGCTCGGTATTCGACAGCCAGCTTTACGGCGGGCTTTTCAATTGCGGCGAGGCGGGGCGGCTGTTTTCCGACAGCGCCGAGGTACGGGCGATGCTGCTGGTCGAAGGCGCGCTGGCCAAGGCGCAGGGCGAGGCCGGGGTGATCCCGCAGGAAAGCGCCGCCGCGATCGGCCGCGCGGTGGTCGAGATCGCGGTGGATCCGGGCGTGCTGAAGCGGCCCACGGGCCAGAACGGCGTGCCGGTGCCGGGCCTGGTCGCTGCCTTCCGCGAGGAGATGAAAGCCCCCGAGCACGCACAATACGTGCATTGGGGCGCCACCTCGCAGGACATCATGGACACTGCGCTGATGCTGCGGCTGCGCCAGGCGCTGGCGCTGGTCGAGGCTGATGTGCGCAGCGCCGTTGCCGCGCTTGGCCAGCTGGCCGGGGACCACGCCGCGCTGCCGATGGCGGCGCGCACCTACGGGCAGCATGCCACCCCCACCAGCTTTGGCGCGGTGGCGGCGAGCTGGGGCACGCCGCTGGCCAACCTGCTGGCAGAGCTGCCGGAACTGCGCAAAACCTGCCTGCTGGTGTCCCTGTCGGGGGCGGCGGGCACCGCCTCGGCGCTGGGGGCGCAACCGGCTGAGTTGCGCGCGGCGGTGGCGCGCGGGCTGGCGCTGGCCGATCCCGGCCGCAGCTGGCACACCGACCGCACCCCGGTGCTGCGCATTGCCGACTGGCTGATGCGGGTCACGCTGGCCTTCGGCAAGATCGGCGAGGATTGCACCGCGCTGGTCCAAAGCGGCATCGGCGAGATCACCCTGGGCGGGGCCGGCGCGTCCTCGACCATGCCGCAGAAGCAAAACCCGGTGGTGCCCTCGGCACTGGTGGCACTGACGCGGCAGGGCAGCGGCCTGATGGCGGTGCTGCAAGGCGCGGCCCTGCAGCAGCATCAGCGCGACGGCGCGGCCTGGTTCACCGAATGGATGTGCCTGCCGCAGATCGTTCTGGGGGCCGCCAGCGCCGCGGCGACGGGCAAGGCGCTCTGCGCGGGTCTCAGCCCCAATGCCGATGCCATGCAGGCCGCAGTTTCCGGCGGGCTGGACATGATCCACGCCGAGGCGCTGAGCTTTGCCCTGGCCGAGCAGATGCCGCGCCCGGACGCGCAGGCCGCCGTGAAAGCGCTGTGCCGCGAGGCGCAGAACAGCGCAACGCCGCTGCGGCAACTGGCGGCGCGCGACTATCCCGCGTTGGACATAGCGCGGCTGTTTGATCCGGCCCGTCAGCTGGGCCAGGCCCCGGCCGAAGCGCAGCGGTTCGCCGCGCAGGCGGCTGCGCTGGCCGAAGAGGGCAAAAAATAGCCACGTGCCGCGGTGCCGCTGCGAAAAAGCGGCAGCCGCGGCACTTTCCGGCTTGATGCGCGCCCCTGCTCCGCGCCACCCTGCCTGAAAACAGGGAGACAGATCATGCAGAAGATCAAAGCCGCCGTCTGCCGTGAATTCGGCGCCCCGCTGGTGATCGAGGAGGTGCTGCTGGCTCCGCCCGCCATGGGCGAGGTGGAGGTGACGCTGGACGCGGTTGCGATCTGCCACAGCGACATTTCCTTTGCCGACGGCGCCTGGGGCGGCCATCTGCCGGCCGTCTACGGGCATGAGGCCGCGGGCACCGTCAGTGCCGTGGGCGCGGGCGTGCAGGGCTTCGTCGAAGGCGATGCGGTGGTGGTCACACTGATCCGCAGCTGCGGCAGCTGCCCCAGCTGCGCAGGCGGAAAGCCGACGATCTGCGAAACGCCCCATGACACCGTCAACGGTCCATTGAAGACCGCCGATGGCGGCGCGCTGGAGCAGGCCATGGCCTGCGGCGCCTTTGCCGAGAAGGTGGTGGTGGATCAGCGCCAGATCGTGAAGATCCCCGCGGAAATGCGCCGCGACGCCGCAGCACTGGTCTCTTGCGGGGTGATCACCGGGGTCGGCGCGGTGGTCAACGCCGCTCAGCTGCGGCCCGGCCAGGACGCGGTGGTGATCGGCGCGGGCGGCGTCGGGCTGAACGCCATCCAGGGCGCGCGCATCGCCGGGGCGCGCCGCATCGTCGCCGTGGACATGAGCGCCGAGAAGCTGGAGATCGCCCGCGCGTTTGGCGCCACCCACGGCGTGCTGGCAACCGAGGACAAGCCCTGGAAGGCCGCGCAAGCAGCGCTTGGCGGGCGTGGCGCCGATGCGGTGCTGATCACCGTCGGCGCCATCCCCGCCTATGAGCAGGCACCGCGTTACCTGGCGCGCGGCGGCCGGGCGGTGATGATCGGCATGCCGCATTCCGGCGCCAAGGCCGCCTATGAACCGGTGGTGCTGGCCGCGGTGGGCCAGGGGCTGATCGGCTCCAAGATGGGCGACGTGGTGATCCAGCGCGACATTCCCTGGATGATCGACCTGTACCAGCAGGGGCGGCTGAAACTGGATGAGCTGATCTCGGGCCGCTGGACGCTGGAGCAGATCAACGAGGCGATTGCCGACACCAGGACTGGCAGTGCCAAGCGCAATGTGATTGTCTTCGGCTGACACCCGACGAACGACACCCAAGACAGCGGAGCCCGCGCCGTGCTGAAATTCCTGACCAGCCTGTTCAAGCCCGAGGCGGTGAAACCTGCCGCGGCAACGTCCGAAACCTCGATGCTGTTTGCGGTGGTCGAAATCGCGCCGTTTCTGACCCGGCTCGCGAACAACCCGCGCTTTGGCCTGCCGGAGGGTCTGGCGGAGGAGATCGCCACCGCCCTGCCCCATCTGGACCTGCATCAGCGCCGCCGCTGGCAGATCGAAGGTGCCTTTGACGGCGCCCCGGCGGAGTTCGGGATCGAGGTCGTGATGGAGAGCGGCGGCGAAGCGGATGTGACCTTTTTCACGCCCCAATTCGCCATCGAGGAGCTGAACCGCGAACTCGGCGCCTTTGACGCCGCATCGGAGCGCTAGACCATGAAGCTGCAGGACCTGGATATCATCGTCACCGCCCCACCGGCCCCCGGCTGGGGCGGGCGCTATTGGATCCTGGTGAAGGTCACCACCGCTTGTGGCATCACCGGCTGGGGCGAATGCTATGCCTCCTCGGTCGGGCCCGGCGCGATGGCCCATGTGATCCGCGACGTGTTCGTGCGCCACATGGCGGGGGAGAACCCGGAAAACATCGAACTGATGTTCCGGCGCGCCTATTCCTCGGGCTTCACCCAGCGCCCCGATCTGACCGTCATGGGCGCGTTTTCCGGGCTGGAGATCGCCTGCTGGGACATCCTGGGCAAGCACCGTGGCCGCCCGGTGCATGCGCTGCTCGGCGGGCGGATGAACGACCGCATCCGCGCCTATACCTATCTCTATCCGCTGCCGCAGCATGACATCAGCGCCTTCTGGACCTCGCCCGAAATGGCGGCGGAAGCGGCAGCGCAGAAAGTGGCCGAGGGCTTCACGGCGGTGAAATTCGACCCCGCCGGCCCCTACACGCTGCGCGGCGGCCATATGCCTGCGATGTCGGACATCAGCCTGTCGGTGAAATTCTGCAAGGCGATCCGCGAGGCGGTGGGCGATCGCGCCGACCTGCTGTTCGGCACCCATGGCCAGTTCAGCACCGCGGGCGCGATCCGGCTGGGCCAGGCGCTGGAGCCCTATGCGCCGCTGTGGTTCGAGGAGCCGACACCACCCGATGCCGTTGAGGACATGGCCCGCGTCGCGCGCGACGTGCGCATCCCCGTGGCCACCGGCGAGCGGCTGACCACCAAGGCGGAGTTTGCCGCCATCCTGCGCGCGGGAGCCGCGGAAATCCTGCAGCCTGCCCTCGGCCGGGCCGGCGGCATCTGGGAGATGAAGAAGGTCGCCGCCATCGCCGAGGTCTTCAATGCGCAGATGGCGCCGCATCTCTATGCCGGGCCGGTGGAATGGGCCGCCAATGTGCATCTGGCGGCCTCGATCCCGAATATCCTGCTGCTGGAAACCATCGAAACGCCGTTCCACGACCAGCTGATCAAAAGCTCGATCCGGGTCGAGAACGGCTTTGTCACCGCGCCGGATGCGCCGGGCCTCGGCATCGAGGTGGACGAGGAGCTGGCCCGCGCCCATCCGTTCACCGGCTCGGACCTGCATCTCAACATGCAGGAAGCGCCCTGCGATTATGCCAATGGCAACGCCTTTGTCGGCGGGGCGCCGCCAGAGGCGGAATAGGCCCGGCGTCGGTCCAGCCTCGCCGGGGTTCAGTTCGAGACGTAACCCGCAACCACCTGCAACAGCTTGAACGCGGTAGAGGCGTCATTTTCGACCACGGCCAGGAATTCCTCCTCGCCGATACGCAGGCATTTGAGATCGGTGGCCGCCACCATGCTCAGCGCCCGCGGTTCCTGCCGGATCAGGCCCAGTTCGCCGACCAGGCGGCCGGGGCCGACCGTGGTGACCAGCCGGTCCTCGCCGCCGTCCTGTGGCAGGTAGAGCCCCGCCTCGCCCTCCAGCACCATATAGGCGCCGTCCGAGGCCTCGTCGTCCTTGAGGAACACGGTCTCGCCCTTCTTGGCCTCGTACCAGCGCGCGCCGAAGGCCAGCAGCCGCAGCTGGCGGCGGTTCAGCCCGGAGAACAGTTCGGTCTGTTCCAGCGCCCGCAGCTTGCGCGCAAGGTCTTGGCTGCCCGCCCCGTCGCCCGACGCGGGTGCCTGCACCTTGTCGCTGACCAAACGGCCCTGTCGCAGCTCGAAATAGGCGTCAAAGACATCGGGGCTTTGGAAGGAGGGCGCGAGATAGATCAGCGTGGTCTCCGGCAGCAGTTTGCGCAGGTTGTTGTGAACCGCGATGCGGGTCTCCAGATCATAGCTCGCCATCGCGGAATCGAGGATCAGGATGTCCGGCCGCTTGATGGTGGCCCGACAGAAGGCCAGCGGCTCGGCAAAACTGGCGGCCAGCCCCTGCCCACCCACTGCGATCGGCATGTCAAAGATCAGCGCCACCACCTGATCGCGCAGCCCCTCGCGGACCATGATCTCGGAGACCAGTTTGCGCACCTCGTCCCCCTTGCCGCCCGCGCTGTCGGAAATCTTGCCGAACAGCGCGTTTTCCAGCACCGTCAGGCTGGGGGCGAAACGCGTCGCGGAGAAGGGTTCGAACCCGGTGCGCAAGGCCTTCAGCAAGCTGTCGCCGTGGCTGCGGCGGTAGCTCAGGATACGCTCCTTCATATCCTCCCCGAAGGCGGGGCCGATCTGTTCGGCGGAAATGGTGAAGGGCACAATCAACAGCTGCGCCAGCTCTTCGCGGCTGAGCCCGGCTGCGCTGACATCGCCGGGACGTTCGGTCAGCGCCAGTGCAGCCTCGTAGGCCGCGACATCAAGGCCCAGCTTGCGGAACAGCGGGTGGTCTGTGCCATCCATGCCGAAGATCTGCCGCAGCATTTCGACCACATCGCGCGTCAAGGCCACCAGCCCCTCATCGAGGCCCAGCTGCTTCAGAAGGCGAAGGAACTCGCCATGGCGCTGCAGATTCTCGCCGGTCAACGCCTCCCTGCTGGCGGCGAAGACGAGGTTTTCCACCACCGGAAGCGTCGGGTTATAGGTGTCGGGGTCGAGGAAATGCACATGGGCTTCCAGCCCGGCGTCACGGACAGCCTGGCGGAAGGTCGGGCGCAGAGCGGTGAGCTGTTCGGCCAGCTCCGGGTGCGCCAGCGCCTCGAAACGCTGTTCGATCCCGCGCCGGAACAAGGCCGTGTCCGAGCCGATGCCCTCCACCAGGTTGAGCCACCATCCGCGCAGCTCCGCCTCGCTCGAGAAACCTGCCAGGCTTGGGTCGAGCCAGGGGGCATCAAACGGGTCCGGGCTGTTGCCGGCCCGCTGCGCCATGTCCAGCTTCTTGCTGTCGAGCCCTTCGCCCAGTGGGCGCAGGCGCATCGGCATCAGAACGTTGTCGCCGAAGGAGCCCTGGAACAGCACCGGTCGCGAGGTGGCATAACCGATGCGCGCCGCGATCGTCGCCTGGTGCAGCCCCCGCAGATCACGATCCGCCACCGTCACACGACCGGCGGTCGGCAGGATTTCCCGGGTCAGCAGCTCGGCCAGTGCCCGGCGGTCCTCCTCGGAAGGGGCCGCGATGCCGACCACCTGCCCGGCCGGGAAGGTCGCGCTGAGATCCTCGAGGACGAGATTACCGTCGGTGTCGCGCACATTGACCGACTCCAGAACCACATCCCCGTTCAGATGTTCCAGCTCGTCCGGCTCGCCCGTCATCAGGGTCTCGTCCACCATGCCCGGCGGAGCGAAGCGCTCCAGGATCACCTCCCAGCGCAGGGCCATGTCCTGGGTCTGATTGTAATAGGTCAGCAGCTCCTTCCAGGGCGAGGCCAGATCCTTGTAGGCGGCCAGCGCCGCCACCAGCGCCCCCAGCGACACCTTGCCCTGCAGCACCAGATAGCCGCCCACCGCGTAAAAGAAGAACGGCGTCAGCTGGGTAATGAAGTTGTTGAGAAACTTCATGAAGAATTTTTTCTGGTAGATCTCGAAGCGGATGTCGTAGAGCCGCCCCAGCCGGGCGGTGATGACGGCCATCCGGTAACGCCAGCCGCCGTTGATGCGCAGCGTCGAGGCTCCTGCCGCACTTTCGCCGATCTCGGTGGCCAGCGCGCGGACCTGCTTGATCCGTTTCTTGTTCAGCAGGTTGATCTGCCGCTGCAGCATCGGGATCAGCCAGCCCTGCAACGGAATCAGCGCGATGGCCGCCATCCCGAACCAGAAGTTCTGCAGGAACAGGAAGAACAAAATCGTCAGCATCTGTCCGGCCTGAAGCACCGGCTGGCTGACCGCATCGCCCATCAACCCGCCCATCGGCTCGGATTCGGAGGTGACCATGGAGACCAGCTCGCCCTGGCTGACCCTTTCGAAATAGGGCTGCGGAAAGCGCAGTACCCGGCCAATCAGCTGATAGCGGAACCGCCGCAACATGCGCTCGGCCAGCACGCCCTTCATGGTGTTGATGCGCATCTTCAGCAGGCCGTGGCACAGAACCGACAGCAGGAAGGCGCCGCACAGAAGCCACAGGAAGGTCAGCTGGTCGACGCTGTAGCCCAGCACATCAATGGTCTGGGTCTCTGCGCCGATGGCATCGTTGATGATGCGCTTGGGCAGCTCCAGCGTCAGGTAAAGCAGCGGAAACAGACAGGCGGTGACGACCAGCAGAACCAGCTGATCGCGTTTCGAATATTTCCAAATGAAACGGAACAAAGAGCGTTCGATGGGAAGGCTCCATCAATGGCGGCGGCTGGTCAGGATCTCATATAGGGGTACCCCGGTTTGACGGGAACAGGCAATGGCAAGTAAAATCGCGTATCCCGTTGCGGCATCATACGTCACAACATTTGCCAGCAGGGAAAAAATCCGTAAGGTTCCAGCGAAGTACACTTGCTGGAGGTGTTTTGCGTTGCCTGAATTTGTCGGTTCCGTTCTGCTGCTGCTCTGCGCTCTGCAGGTCAAGCACATGTTTGCCGACTTCTTCCTGCAAACGTCAAAAATGCTGTCCGGCCGCTGTGCCTATGTCCACATGGGCCGCGCCCAACATGCCGGGGTGCATGTGATCGGATCGATCATCGTCTTTGCCCTGTTCGGCTCCCCGCTGAGCTTCATCCTGCCGCTGGCAATGCTGGAGTGGGTGGTGCATTTCCACATCGACTTTGCCAAGGCACGCTATTGCGAAATGAAGGAGCTGAACCCCCAGCAGGCCCGGTTCTGGCAGGCCATGGGGGCGGACCAGGCGCTGCATCAACTGACCTATATCGCCATGGGCTGGGCCTGGATAAAATACGTGGCATTGTAATCAAGTCGCATAGACCACGGCGCTGACATTGCCCGTTACGCCTGCGCAGCGCCGGTGGGCCGACCCGCCGCTCAGGGCACCAGGGGACGGTCGCGCTTGATCGTGCGCAACACAACATTGGTTTGCGCGCTTGCCACCGCGGGCAGGCGAAACAGAAATTCCTCCAGGAACCGGTTGTAGGCCTCCAGGTCCGGGGCCAGCACCCGAAGATGGTAATCCGCCTGACCGGTGGTCGCATAACACTCCTGCACCAGCGGGCTGGTCTCGACCGCGCGGATGAACTCAACCAGTTTTTCCGGATCGTGCCGGGTCAGCTGCACGTGCACCAGCGCCTCAAAGCCCAGCCCCATCGCCGGAGCGCTGACGATAGCGCCATAGCGCTCGATCACTCCGGCCTCCTCCAGTGCGCGCACCCGCCGCCACAGCGCCGACGAGGACATGCCCACGGCCTCTGCCAGATCCGCGTTCGAGATGCGGCAATCCTCCTGCAGCATCTTCAGAATGCGGCGGTCCCTGTCGTCGAGTTTCATTTCCGGTCCAATCATCCAGTTTTCGACCTCATTCCGGCACAACCGACCACAAATCAGCGAAACTCCAGCAAATGGGGCAAAATTTTTCAAAGGATCAGGATTATCTTACCGTTCAGATATGAACGCGCGCAAGGACACTCTCGCAGATGACCAAGCTGAGCCACGATTTCCGCAGCTACAAGTTGGATGACCGTTATGAGCTGACCCAGGGCCGGGTGTTCCTGACCGGCACCCAGGCGCTGGCCCGCATCATGCTGGACCAGGCCCGCCGCGACCGCAACGCGGGGCTGAACACCGCCGGCTTTGTCTCCGGCTACCGCGGCTCGCCCTTGGGCGGGGTCGACCTGGAGTTCTGGCGCGCCAAGGATCGGATGAAGGCCAACCGGATCAAATTCATGCCCGCCGTCAACGAAGATCTGGGCGCGACCGCCGTGCTGGGCGCGCAGCAGGCGGTGCTGGACCCGCATTGCGAGGTCGAAGGCGTGTTTTCCATGTGGTACGGCAAGGGGCCGGGTGTCGACCGCTCGGGCGATGCGCTGAAGCATGGCAACGCCTATGGCTCCTCGCCCAAGGGCGGCGTGCTGGTGGTGGCCGGCGACGACCACGGCTGCGTCAGCTCCTCGATGCCGCATCAGTCGGACGCGGCCTTCCTGTCGTGGTTCATGCCGGTGCTGAACCCGGCCGACGTGTCGGAATACCTGTCGTTCGGCGAATACGGCTTTGCGCTGTCGCGCTACTCCGGCACCTGGGTCGGTTTCAAGGCGGTGTCGGAAACGGTCGAGAGCGCACGCTCGGTCGAGCTGCAGCCGGATCGACAGTTCATCTACCCCGAGCTGCCGGACTACCCCGGCGGCCTGCACATCCGCCGTGCCGACCTGCCCTCCCCCGAGATCGAGACCCGCATCCAGGCCAAGCTCGACGCGGTGCGCGCCTTTGCCGAGGCCAACCCGATCGACCGCAAGATCTACGACATCAGCGAGGCGCGCTTTGGCTTCGTGACCACCGGCAAGGGGCATCTCGACCTGATGGAGGCGCTGCGGCTCCTCGGCCTGGACGAGGCTGCCTGCCGCCGCCTGGGCATCGACATCTACAAGGTCGGCATGGTCTGGCCGCTCGACCGCAAGGACGCGCTGACCTTCGTGCAGGGCAAGCAGGAGGTGCTGGTCGTCGAGGAAAAACGCGGCATCATCGAGAGCCAGTTCAAGGAATACTTCTATGACTGGCCGGGCAAGAAGCCGGAAAAGATGGTCGGCAAATATGACAGCGAAGGCAACCCGCTGATCCCCTGGACTGGTGAGCTGAGCCCGCGGATGCTGGCCCCGATCGTGGCGGCACGGCTGGACAAGTTCTTCCCGGAGGAAAACCTGCCCGCCAAGGCCGCGGCGCTGACGGCCGAGAAGCCCAAGGTGCTGAACGTGCCCGGCGCGACCCGCACGCCTTATTTCTGCTCGGGCTGTCCGCACAACACCTCGACCAAGCTGCCCGAAGGCTCCAAGGCGTTTTCCGGCATCGGCTGCCACGTGATGGCCAGCTGGATGGACCGCGACACCGCGGGCTATGCGCAGATGGGCGGCGAGGGCGTGCCCTGGACGGTGGCGTCGCAGTTCAACGGCGGCAAGCACGTGTTCCAGAACCTCGGCGAGGGCACCTGGTATCACTCCGGTTCCCTTGCGATCCGCCAGGCGGTCGCGGCGGGCACCAACATCACCTACAAGATCCTCTACAACGACGCCGTGGCGATGACCGGCGGCCAGCCGGTGGACGGGCCGGTTTCGGTGCATGGCATCGCCCAGACCTGCCGCGCCGAGGGCGTGGAACGGATTGCGCTGGTGTCTGACGACATCGACAAGTTCCACCGCAGCGACTTCCCCTCCGGCACCACCTTCCACGACCGTACCGAACTGGACACGGTGCAGCGCGAGCTGCGCGAGATCCCCGGCGTGACCGTGCTGATCTACGAGCAGACCTGCGCGACCGAGAAACGCCGCCGCCGCAAGCGCGGCAAGATGGAGGACCCCAAGCGGTTCGCCTTCATCAACGATCTGGTCTGCGAGGGCTGCGGCGACTGCTCTGTGGAATCCAACTGCCTGAGCGTAGAGCCGAAGGAAACGCCGTTCGGTCGCAAGCGAAAGATCAACCTGTCGACCTGCAACAAGGACTTCTCCTGCCTGAACGGCTTTTGCCCCAGCTTTGTCACCGTCGAGGGTGCCACCCGCCGCAAGAAGAAGATCGCGGGCCTGGATGCGGCACGGCTGACCGCCAAGCTGCCCGCGCCTGACCTGCCGTCGCTGGAGGCCCCGTTCGACCTGTTGGTCACCGGTGTCGGCGGCACCGGCGTTGTCACCGTCGGCGCGCTGATCACCATGGCGGCGCACCTGGAGGGCAAGGGCGCAAGCGTGCTCGACTTCACCGGCTTTGCCCAGAAGTTCGGCACCGTGCTGAGCTACATCCGGCTGTCGAACGCCCCCGAGGCGCTGAACCAGGTGCGGATCGGCGAAGCGAGCGCGGATGCGGTGATCGGCTGCGACGTGGTTGTCAGCTCGGCGCCCAAGGCCTCGGTCCACTATCGGGCGGGGACCAAAGTGGTGCTGAACCGCGCCGAGATGCCCACTGGCGATCTGGTTCTGCGCCGCGATGCCGACCTGATGGCGGGCGTGCGTGAAAAGACCATCGCCGACGCGGTGGGGCCGCAGAACCTGTCGGGCTTCAACGCCAACGAGGCCGCCGAGACACTGCTGGGCGATGCGGTGCTGGCGAATGTGATGATGCTGGGCTTTGCCTGGCAGAAGGGGCTGGTCCCGGTCAGTGCCGGCGCGCTGGACCAGGCGATCGAACTGAACGGCGTTGCCATCGAGAAGAACCGGCTGGCCTTTGCCATCGGCCGCGCGATGGCGGTGGATGCGAAACTGGTCGCCGACCACTACGAGGAGCCCAAGCCCAAGGCAGAGACGCTGGAGGCGCTGATCGGCCGCCGGTCGACCTTCCTCACCGGTTATCAGGACCGTGACTATGCCGCGCGCTACGCGGATACGCTGGAACGCTTCCGCAAGGCGCTACCCACAGACGTGCGCGATGAGCTGACCCGCGCCGCAGCGCGCTCCCTGTTCAAGCTGATGGCCTACAAGGACGAGTATGAGGTTGCCCGGCTGCTGACCAGCGAGACCTTCCAGCACCAGCTGAACGAAGAGTTCGAGGGCGACTTCAGCGTCAAGTACCACTTGGCCCCGCCGCTGATGACATGGAAGCGCGACACCCGCGGACGCCCCGTGAAGCGGGCCGTTGGCCCCTGGTTGCGCCCGCTGATGGACCTGCTGTCACGGGGCAAGCGCCTGCGGGGCACGGCCTTCAACATCTTTGGCTACCATGAGGAAGCCCGGCTGCACCGCGACCTGTTGCGCTGGTACGAACAGGCGCTGGAACAGGTGGCCGCTCGATATGACGGCCAGAACCACGAAGCCTGCCTGGAAGTGCTGAAAGCGCCGATGGAAATCCGCGGCTATGGCCCCGTGCGCCTCAGCGCCGCCCGAAAGGTCCGGCAGGAGGCCGACGAGGCGCTGGCGGCGCTATGACGCTGCGACCCGCGCCTCAGCGCGCAAGTGAACCTGGACGAACCGCCCCTGACCGGGGCGGTTTTGCCGTCAGATATCCCAGTGCTGCCGGGTAAACGCGGCGAACTCTTCCAGTTCCTCCGGCAGCGGCTCACGACCGGTGAATACGCGCAGGTATTCCGGCGTCATCTCCAACCGGTGGGCATGGCTTTCGTTGGGATCCGCCATGTCGTAGCCGATCTGCATGTAGTAGAGCACCTTGGCGCGCGTCATCGCTTCCAGCGGCGGGTAGTCATAACGCATGAACATGGCCGTCAACGCCTCGACCCGGCGCTGATCGGACCGATCCAGCAGGCTGCGCACCTTGCCCGACCGCCGCGCCCAGTCGCGCACGGCAAAATCAAGCGCAATATTGAACAGCTCGGAATTGGCAATGCAATGGAACACGTTCAGCACCGCGCCGGTGACGGTCTTGGCTGGCAATTCTGCCTGGCGCACCATCCCGGCGGTGTTTGTCTGCTCCCAGGTCTGCAACAGCGCGTCGAGCAGATCCTGTCGGGACCGGAAGTACCAATAGAAGGATGAGCGTGAGACCTGCATCCGCTCGGCCAGCGCCAGCACCTTCACCTGCTCCACGCCGTCCGAGATCAGCACGTCCATCGCGACGTTCAGCCAATCCTCGCGGGTAACCTTGACGTTTCCAATCAGCGGTGATGCCGCCGGGTTGTCCCGGTGCAGAACAGGTTTGCGTGACATTGAGCCCCCCTAGGTGACACTGATCCCTGCACCTTACGGCGGCGGGCGCGGTAACGCCAGTTGGCAGCGACCTGCCCGCGCCCGATCGAAACACCGGATCGTGTTGCCAAGTGATTTGGCGAGTGGAGATCCCTCGCTAGGGTGAAACCTTCATGAATTCGACACCGAATCCCGCTAGCAGCCCGCGGGCAGGTCCCGACAGGTGCACGAAAGGGCGGCAACGGCCCCCTGCCCTGCGTCACATTGCCCAAATGGGGTTTGACTAACCCGGTCCGGACGCGCGAAGGTGTCTTAAAAACAGGGAAAATGCGATCTCATGCACGTCTCAACCCCGCCAGGCGGGCCATATTGAATGCAACCGCTTCTGTCCGTCGAGAACCTCAGCATCGGATTCGGCAAGGGCGCGCCGGTGGTGCAGGACGTCAGCTTTGCGGTGCAGCCGGGCGAGACACTGGCGCTGGTCGGTGAAAGTGGCTCCGGCAAGACCGTGTCCTGCCGCGCGGTGCTGCGCATCCTGCCCAAGGTGGCGCAGCTGCGCTCGGGGCGGATCCTGCTGAACACCGGCGGCAAGCAGCGCGACCTTGCCACATTGGACGAACGCCGCATGCGCGATGTGCGCGGCAACATCATCTCGATGATCTTCCAGGAGCCGATGCGCTCGCTCTCCCCCCTGCACCGGATCGGCAACCAGGTGTCCGAAGTGCTGTGGCTGCACGGCGGCAAGACCGAGCGCGAGGCGCGCAAGCTGGTGCTGGAGTGTTTCGAGCGTGTGGGGTTCCCCGATCCCGAACGCACCTACCGCTCCTACCCGTTCGAGCTGTCGGGCGGCATGCGGCAGCGGGCGATGATCGCGATGGCGATGGTGGCCAAGCCCGAGCTGCTGATCGCGGATGAGCCGACAACGGCGCTGGATGTGACGACGCAGGCGCAGGTGCTGGGCCTGATGAAGGACCTGCAGCGCGAGACCGGCATGGCGATGATCCTGGTGACCCACGATCTCGGCGTGGTCGCCAACATGGCCGAGCAGGTGGTGGTGATGCACAAGGGCCGGGTGATGGAAGCAGGCCGCGCCGAGCCGCTGCTGCGCGCGCCCGCCCACCCCTACACCCAGGCGCTGTTCAACGCCGCCCCCGCCATCCCGGACGAGGCCGTGGTTGCCATTCCGCCGCCGCGCGATGACCTCATCATGGAAATGAAGTCGGTCTCCAAGACCTACACGCTGCGGTCGGGCAAGGGCTGGCGGGCACCGGTTCTGATCCAGGCCTGCCGCGAGATCGACCTGCGGGTGACCCGCGGCGAGACCCTGGCCATCGTCGGCGAAAGCGGCTCGGGCAAGACCACCGCGGCGCGCATCGCGCTGGGGGCAGAGCCCCCCGATCCCGGCGGCAGCGTGCTGTTCCGCCCCGACCCCGACCAGCCGCCGGTGAAGGTGCATGACATGGACCGCGCCGAGCGCATGGCCTTTCAGCGGCAGGCGCAGATGGTGTTTCAGGATCCCTATTCCTCGCTGTCGCCACGGATGCGCATTCAGGACACGCTGGTGGAGCCTCTCGACATTCACGGTATCGGCAGCCGCAGCGAGCGGCGCGAAAAGGCGGCCGAGAAGCTGCGGCTGGTGGGGCTGTCTCCCGACATGCTGCAGCGCTATCCGCATGCGTTCTCGGGCGGTCAGCGCCAGCGCCTGTCGATTGCCCGCGCGCTGATGCTGGAACCGTCGCTGATCGTCTGCGACGAGCCGACCTCTGCGCTGGATGTCTCGGTGCAGGAGCAGATCCTGCGCCTGCTGGAGGACATCCGCGACCAGCAGAAACTGTCCTACCTGTTCATCAGCCACGATCTGGCGGTGGTGGCGCGCATCGCCGACGAGGTGGCGGTGATGCGGCGCGGCCTGATCGTCGAGCAGGCACCGCCGGAAACCCTGTTCTACAACCCCCAGCATCCCTACACCAAGGCGCTTATCGCGGCCCAGCCGGAGCCGGACATAGACCGTCCCATCGATCTGAAGCTGGTGGCCCAGGGCGCAGGCGCCCCGGAACAATGGCCCGAGGCCTTCCGCTTTCAAGGCCCCATGGCGCCGCCCTTGGTGCAACTGCCGCAACTGGAGGCTGGTCACAAGGTACGCTGCCATGTTTGACGTGATGAAACCCCTTCTTGCGGCGCTGTGCCTAGCCGCCCTGCCCGCCTTGGCGCAGCCGCCGGTGCAGGAAAGCGCCTTCTGGCGGGCCGAGGTCGACGCCGGGCACCTGCCGCCCGTGGCCGAGCGCCTCCCCGAAGTGCCGCTGGTGGTCGATCTCGCCGCCAAAGGCCGGACGCATGGCGTTCAGGGGGGCACGCTGAACACCATGGTGACCCGCTCCAAGGACATCCGGCAGATGGTGGTCTATGGCTATGCCCGGCTGGCGGGCTATGGCGAAGATTACAAGCTGCGGCCCGACATCCTGCTGGACTATGAAAACGAGAACAACCGCCGCTTTACCCTCAGGCTGCGCCCCGGGCACCGCTGGTCCAATGGTGACTCCTTCACTTCGGACGATTTCCGCTACTGGTGGGAGGACGTCGCCAACAACGAGCTGCTGAGCCCCTCCGGGCCACCGGATTTCCTGCGGGCGGGCGGCCAACTGCCGCGGGTCAGCTTCCCGGATGAAACCACCGTCATCTACGAGTGGGACCACCCCAACCCCGGCTTTCTGCACACGCTGGCACTGGCGCGTCCCCCCTTCATCTACCGTCCCGCGAAGTTTCTGAAGAAGTTCCACGCCGATTACGCCGATCCCGATGCGCTGGCGGAAGAGGTCGATTACGCCCGCGTCAAAAGCTGGGCGGCGCTGCACAACAAGTACGACAACATGTACAAATTCGACAATCACGAGCTGCCGACCCTGCAGCCCTGGATCAATGCCTCGGCCGGCAAGAAGATCCGCCACCAGTTCGTGCGCAACCCCTATTACCACCGGATCGACAGCCGCGGCGTGCAGCTGCCCTATATCGACACGGTCGAAATGGAGATCGTCGGCGCCGGGCTGGTGGCCGCCAAGTCGAACGCCGGCGAGACGGATCTGCAGGCCCGCGGGCTGGATTTCCGCGACATTCCGATCCTGCGCAAGGGCGAGAAGGACGGCGGCAACTACCGCACCTACCTGTGGGGCAGCGGGGCGGCCTCGCAGATTGCGATCTATCCCAACCTGAACGTCAACGACCCGGTGTGGCGCAAGGTGTTCCGCGACGTGCGCGTGCGCCGGGCGTTGTCGCTGGCGATCAATCGGCGCGCCATCAACCGGGCCCTGTATTTCAACCTCGCCAAGCCGGGCGCGATGGCCGTGCTGGAGCAAAGCGCCTTTTTCGACCAGAGCCTGCGTGACGCCTGGGCAGACTTCGACCCGGAAGAGGCCAACCGCCTGCTGGACGAGGCCGGACTGGACAAGCGCGACGCCTATGGCATCCGCTACCTGCCTGACGGACGCCGGATGGAATTGATAGTGGAAACCGCGGGCGAACGTCAGGAAGAGGAAAACGCGCTCCAGATCATCACCGACGATTGGCGCGACGTGGGCGTGAAGCTGGTGATGCGCCCCCTCGACCGCGACATCCTGCGCAACCGGGTGTTCTCCGGCACCACCATGGCCTCGACGTGGTTCGGCTGGGACAACGGCCTGCCGCAACCCTATACCTCGCCGGTCTATCTGGCCCCCACGGACCAGACCTTCCTGTCCTGGCCGAAGTGGGGGCAGTATTATCAGACCGGCGGCCAGGCCGGTGAACCGCCGGACTTGCCCGAAGCGCAGCGCCTGCTGTCGCTGCTGGAGGACTGGGAGGCTGCCACCACCGGAGAGGAGCGCAGCGCCGCCTGGCGCGAGATGCTGCAGATCCATGCGGATCAGGTCTTTGCCATCGGCGTGGTGGCGGCGGCGCCGCAGCCGGTGGTGGTGTCCAATCGACTGCGGAACGTGCCGGAGCAGGCGATCTGGGCCTGGGATCCGGGCGCACATTTCGGGGTCTACCGGCCGGATGAATTCTACTTCGAGGACGGCCAGGGCTGATGGAAATTCTGCGCTACGCTCTTTACCGCTTTGGCACCATGCTGCTGACGTTGCTGGTGGTATCGGTGCTGATCTTCATCATCATCAACCTGCCGCCCGGCGATTACCTGTCCAACCAAATCGCCGAACTGCAGGCCACCGGCCAATCCGCCGGCGTCGCCAAGGCGGAATTTCTGCGCAAGGAATACGCGCTGGATAAGCCGCTGTGGCAGCAATACATGATCTGGATGGGGTTCATGCCCGGCCCGCACGGGTTTTCCGGCATGATCCAGGGCAACTACGGCTGGTCGTTCGAGTTTGACAGCCCGGTGGCCGAGATCGTCGGCGACAGCCTGTGGCTGACGGTGCTGGTCAACCTCGCCGCGGTGCTGTTTGTTTATCTGGTGGCGCTGCCGCTGGGCGTGCTGGCCGCGGCACGGGCGCGGTCCTGGGTCGACTACACCACCGCCTTTGTCGGCTACCTCGGACTTGCGACGCCGAACTTCCTGCTGGCGCTGATCCTGTTCTATTACGGCCACCGCTGGTTCGACCTGCCGATCGGCGGGCTGATGGCGCCCGAATACGAGGGGCTGCCGATGAGCTGGGACAAGGTGAAGTCGATCCTTGCGCATCTGATCGTGCCAACCTTCGTGATCGGCACCGCCGGCGCCTCGGCGATGATGCAGCGGCTGCGCGCCAACATGCTGGACGAGCTGGGCAAACCCTACGTCGAGACCGCCATCGCCAAGGGCATGAAGCCGTCGCGGATGCTGGCGAAATACCCGCTGCGGGTGGCCTTCAACCCCTTTGTGGCCGACATCGGCAACCTCTTGCCCTCGATGATCTCGGGCTCCGTTCTGGTCTCGGTGGTGCTGGGGCTGCAGACCATCGGCCCCACCCTGCTGACGGCGTTGAAGACGCAGGACATGTTCCTGTCCGGCTTCGTGCTGATGTTCGTGGCGCTGCTGACGCTGATCGGCACGATGGTGTCGGATGTTCTGCTGATGCTGCTGGACCCGCGGATCCGCTATGAAGGAAAAAGCGCATGACCCAGCTGCCCGACGGTCGCTATGTCGACGACGCGCCCTATGACCCGAAGGCCGCCCTGCTGGAGGTGGAGCGCAAGGATCTGGACGCGCCCAACTGGCTTTTGGTCTGGCGCAAGTTCCGCACCCACAGGCTGGGGCTGGTCTCGGGCATCTTTCTGCTGATCTGCTATGTGCTGCTGCCGGTGGCCGGCTTCATCGCGCCCTACGGGCCGAACCAGCGCCACAGCGAGCATCTGTACTCCCCGCCGCAATCGATCAACCTGTTCCACGAGGGAGAGTTCATCGGCCCCTATGTCTATCCGCTGACCTCGCACGCGGATCTGGAAAGCTTTCAGTGGGTGTTCACCCCGGATCTGGAAAACCCGCAGAAGCTGAAGTTCTTCTGCGAGGGCACCGAGTACCATATCGCCGGGCTGATCCCCTCCACCACGCATCTGTTCTGCTCGCCGGACCCGGCCAAGCCGGTGTTCCTGTGGGGCTCCGACCGGCTGGGGCGGGACATGTTCTCGCGCATTCTGTACGGCGCGCAACTGTCGCTGACGGTGGGCCTGATCGGGATCACCGTGTCCTTCGTGCTGGGCATTTTCTTTGGCTCGCTGGCGGGCTACCTGGGCGGCAAGACCGACTGGGTCATCAACCGGGTGATCGAGGTGCTGCGCTCCCTGCCCGAACTGCCGCTGTGGCTGGCGCTGTCGGCGGCGGTGCCGTCGAACTGGTCGCCGGTGACGGTGTTCTTCATCATCTCGATCATTCTCGGCATTCTCGACTGGCCGGGGCTGGCGCGGGCGGTGCGGGCCAAGTTCCTGTCCCTGCGCGAGGAGGAATTCGTGCGCGCAGCCGAGATGATGGGCGCCTCCTCGGGCCGGGTGATCCGCAAGCATCTGCTGCCGAACTTCATGTCGCACCTGATCGCCTCGGCCACGCTGTCGATCCCGGCGATGATCCTCGGCGAGACCGCGCTGTCGTTCCTTGGCCTTGGTCTGCGGGCACCAGCGGTCAGCTGGGGCGTGATGCTGAACGATGCGCAGAACCTCGCCTCGATCGAGATCTACCCCTGGACCGCCATTCCGATGCTGCCGATCGTGATCGTGGTGCTGGCGTTCAATTTCCTCGGCGATGGGCTGCGCGACAGCCTGGACCCGTACCAGCATTGAGCCTGATCTCTGCCCTCCCCGCGCCCGGTCACTACCGTATCACCGGCACCGGCCACTGGCAGAGCGCCTTTGCCGTGACCGAACTGGCCACGGCCTCGGTCGCTGCCGTCGGGGTGGAGCTGGCCAAGCTGATCGCCGCGCTGAACCTGGCACCTGCGCCGCCGGAGGTCACGGTGGACCAGCGCCTGGCCTCGCTGTGGTTCAGCTACAGCTTCCGGCCCGAGGGCTGGGAAATGCCCGGTCTGTGGGACGCCATCGCGGGCGATTATGAAACCGCGGACGGCTGGATCAGGCTGCACACCAACCTGCCCCACCATCGCCGCGCCGCGCTGCAGGTGCTGGGCTGCGCCGAGGACCGCCCGGCGGTGGCTGCCGCGGTACGCGGCTGGCGGGCAGAGGATCTGGAAACCGCGGTGGTTTCGGCTGGTGGCGTGGCCGCGGCCATGCGCAGCCGGGCGGCATGGCTCGCCCATCCGCAGGGCCGCGCGGTGGCGGCGGAGCCGCTGATCCGTTGGGGCGCACGCCGCGAGATCCACCTGCGGAACCGGCCCCGGGCGACGCGGGAACGGCCCCTGGCCGGGCTGCGCGTGCTGGATCTGACGCGGGTGATCGCAGGGCCGGTGTCGACCCGCACGCTGGCCGGTTTTGGCGCCGAGGTTCTGCGTATCGATCCGCCCGGCTGGGACGAGCCGGGGGTGATCACGGATGTGTCACTGGGCAAGCGCATGGCGACGCTGGATCTGCGCAGCAGCACCGGGCGGCAACAGTTTCAGGCGCTGCTGGCGCAGGCCGATGTGCTGGTGCACGGCTACCGCCCCGGCGCGCTGGACGGGCTGGGCTTCGGCGCCGAGACCCGCCGCCGCGTCGCGCCCGACCTGATCGAAGTGGCATTGGACGCCTACGGCTGGACCGGCCCCTGGGCGCAGCGGCGCGGCTTCGACAGCCTCGTGCAGATGAGCGCGGGCATCGCCGATGCAGGCCGCAGCTGGGCGGGCGCCGACCGCCCCGTGCCACTGCCGGTGCAGGCGCTGGACCATGCCACCGGCTATCTGATGGCGGCAGCAGTGGTGTCGGCGCTGCACACCGCCCAGGGCGGCGCGCCGGTTGCCACCGCGCGCCTGTCGCTGGCCCGCACGGCAGAGGAACTGGCAGCGCTGCCGCAGTCTGCCGGGGGCGGTGTCATCGAGGGCGCAGAGGACGCGGACTTTGCCGCCGCGCTGGAGGCCAGCGGCTGGGGGCCGGGTCGACGCCTGCTGCCGCCCCTGCGGCTGGGGCAGACGGCGATGCGCTGGGACCTGCCCGCCGCACGCTGCGACAGCGCCGCACCACGCTGGCAGTAGCAGGCGGGCCTAGGGGCGCTGCCCCTCATAGCGGTCCCGGGAAATACACCCCGGAGACTATTCAGCCAGAAACAGGCCTGCTTCCGCAACGGCGACGTCAGCGGTCGTCGCCATTGCCGCCCATTTCATCCAGCGCATCTTCGTCGATGGCAGCTTGCACCGCCCCCGTGGCCAGCTGTTTCTGTTTCGGCGTCAGCTCGTCTTCCTGATCCGGAGCCAGCCGAACGGTGACCTCGCGGTGGGCGAACTTGATGCCTTCGCGCGCGAACAGCTCGCGGATCTCCTGGTACACCCGCTTGCGCACCAGCCACTGATCGCCCGGTTTGGTCATGAATTTCACCCGGATGATCATGGCCGAATCCTGCATCTCGATCACACCCTGCGACTTCAGCGGCTGGATGAAGGCATCGCCGATCACCGGGTCTTCCAGCAGGCTTTGGCCCAGCTTCTTGATCAGCTTGCGCACTTTTTCGACGTCGGTGTCATAGGTGACCCGCAACGGCAGCTTCATCATCACCCAGTCGCGGGAGTAATTGGTCAGCACCTTGATTTCGCCAAAGGGAATCGTGTGCAGCGCACCAAGATGATGGCGCAGCTGGAAAGAGCGCACCGAGATCTTCTCGACCGTGCCTTTGACCTCGCCGATGTCGATGTATTCCCCTTTGCGGAAGGCGTCATCGACCAGGAAGAACGCGCCCGAGAAGATGTCTCGGACCAGTGTTTGCGAGCCGAACCCTACGGCAAGACCAACGACACCGGCACCGGCGAACAGCGGGCTGACGTTTATGCCCAGTTCCAGCAGAACGATGAGCACGATCGACACCACAACCACGGCCAGTATGGCCCCGCGAAACAGCGGCAGCAGGGTTGCAAGGCGACTTGCGCCACCGGCTCCGCCCTCGTCCCCGAGTTCTGCCTCCGCCGGTGCGGACCCGACTTCTTCATCGATCTTGCTGTCGATCCAGATACGGAACAGGTGATAGACGATGTAGCCGATGAACAGGATCACCGTTATGTCGATCACCCGGTCGGCGGAGGTGGTGTTCAGCCAGGCGGCATCGGGGTTCCACACGATCACCAGCGAATAGGCGCCGACCACGAAGGCCAGAATACCGGCCACGCGGCGGGCAAGATCCTGGTAGGTCGCTATGGGGTGGCGGCGCGGCAGCGGCGGCGAGACCTCGACGGCCTCGGCTGGCGCGTCCGGTACATCGGCTTCGCCCGCCTCTTCCCCCTCTGCCGAGCCGGACTCCGCCCCCTCCTCTTCGAGCGACGGCGCAGACTCGTGACGACGCGCGCGACTGAAATAGCGTTCAATGAAATAGTTGATGACACCGTAGACGATCAGGATCGTGGTCAGCACGAAATAACTGCCCGCCATCACCGGCACCGCCATGTCATTTTCCAGCACCAGGTCAAACGCCAGCTTGAGCCAGCCAAAGATCATGTAGGCGATCAGAACCGGCGCCCAGGCCAGCGCCAGCCCCCGCACGAGCCAGGAACATTCCTCGGGCGGTCGGCCTGCACGGATGGCATTGGAAATGGCCCGCCCGTTGACCAGCACAAGCACCAGGTTCCCGAAGGTCCCCACAAGCGCCAGAACGCCATAAACCAGCGCATAGACGTTGTAGTTGAGCCCGAAATCACCCACCCAGGTGGCAAACAGGACCGAGGAAATGTCATAGGTCGCCAGCAACGATGCCCAGATGTAGAGCCGCCGGGCATCCCGGTCGGAGAACACCGGAATGCGGTATTGCGATAGATAGGGCGACAGCACCATGCGCCACAGATCCGACACGGTCCGGGCCAGGAAAAAAGCGGTGTAGATCGCGGTGGTGGTAAACTCGATTGAGGGATCGCCGGACGGACCGAAGATCACATAGGACGCAAGGGCGGCAAACAGCATCGCAAAGACGGTGCCCCCGACCCCCATGAAGAACCGGAAAATCAGGAACGGCATTTTCTCCTGATAGCCTTCGGGCTGCTGCTTGATGCGTGCGACCACGTAGCGTTTGGCAATACGCTTGCCGTAGATCTCGACCGACAACCAGCGGCCGATCATCAGCAACAGCACGCTCCATCCCAGCACTTCGACATAGGTGCTGATGCGCCCGTCGGGGCTGGTCTGGCGCAGGATGTACTGCATTTCAAAGACCGAATAGGGCAGCGCCTCGAGACGGCTGGCAAGCTCGGCCCGGAAGGCCGCGACCTTGGACTGCGCCTGCATCAGCGCCGAGGGCTTTTCCATGTGCTCGCCTGTCGGCTGCCCGCTCGTCTCGGGGGGCGCGGGCGGGGTCAGCAGCTGCCCGTTGCTGTCAACAACGACCACGCCGACGCCTGCCTTCGCGGCCTGTTCGAGAATACGGGACAGGCTATCCGCGCTCGCCGGTTCACGTTCCTGCGCTTCGGCGTGAGCAACCGATGACAGGATCAGGAGCCCCATCAGCAGAATTCGACAAACAACGTGCAGCATGGGCGCCTATCCTTCTGGAATTGTATCCAGAATTAACCACGCGCGGTAACGTCATGCAAATTTTCCCGACGCGGATCAGATTGCCCCCTTGCCCCTGCCGCATGATTGCATAGGTGCGGGGGGCAGGTTATACCGATCCCAACCTCCGCCGACGGGCGGGCAGCAGCGCAGCTTTGTCCCGCGGGTGCGGTCGGCTGTATCCTGCAAAAGCAGAACCAACAGTCGGCACCCCGCCCTCAGCAGTCGGGGCTGCGCAACCCGAGGCAGAGAATGGCAAAATACGACAGCCCCCGCCCGGCCCCAGGCTCAGCCCCCAACCCCCGTGTTCCGGTCCTGGCGCCGCCCGTTTCGGCCGGTTTGGGCGTGGACCCTTCAGGCAAGCGAGCCCATGACACAGCCAGGTGAATCCCCAGCCTCTGCGAGCTCCCCGAAACGCGGGCCGCGGGTCATGTTCTACAGTCACGACACGTTCGGGCTCGGCCATTTACGCCGCTCCCGGGCCTTGGCAGGCGCCATCACCACCGCGACGCCGCAATCCTCCGCGCTGATCCTGACCGGATCGCCGGTTGCGGGGCGGTTCTCGTTCCCGGCCGGGGTCGATCACATCCGCCTGCCCGGCGTCATCAAGCGCTCCGACGGCTCCTATGCCTCGCGCACCATGGGCATGAGCATCGAGGAAACCGCCGAACTGCGGGCAGCCCTGATCCGCTCCACCGTGGAGCAATACCAGCCAGATGTGCTGGTTGCGGACAAGGAACCGACCGGCTTTCGCGGCGAATTGATCCCCGCGCTGGAGTTCCTGAAGTCGGAAGGCCGCTGCAAACTGGTACTGGGGCTGCGCGATGTGCTGGATGCGCCCGACGTGCTGGCCGCGGAATGGGAGCGCAAGCAGGCGGTCGAGGCCACCCGCGACTTCTATGACGAGATCTGGGTTTATGGGCCGAAGTCCGTCTATGACCCGACCGAGGGCCTGCCGTTCACGCCGCAGATGCGGGCCCGGATGCACTGGACCGGCTACCTGCGCCGCGACCTGGGCCAGGTCGGCGAACCGCCGCAGCAACCCTATCTGCTGGTCACCGCCGGTGGCGGGGGCGACGGAGAGATGATGGTGGATCTGGTGCTGTCTGCCTACGAGGCCGACCCGGACCTGTCTCCGCGTGCCGTGCTGGTCTATGGCCCCTTCCTGTCGGGTGACACGCGCGCGGATTTCGAACAGCGGGTGGCCCGTTTGCAGGGGCGCGTAACCGCCGTCGGCTTTGAATCGCAGATCGAAACCCTGTTCGCCGGAGCCCAGGGCGTGGTCTGCATGGGCGGCTACAACACCTTCTGCGAGGTGTTGTCGTTTGACAAACCCGCAGTGATCGTGCCGCGCACGACCCCACGTCTCGAACAGTGGATCCGCGCCAACCGCGCCGAGGAACTGGGGCTGTCGACCATGCTGGATGAAACCCGTGACGGTTGGACGGCTTCGGCCCTGGCCCGTGCAATCCGCGCCCTCGCCACCCAGCAGCCGCCCTCTGCCGCAGGCTCGGAAGGTTTGCTGGACGGGCTCGACTATGTCACCCGTCGGGTCCAGATCCTGTTGCAGGACGCGCAGCAGAGGACGGCAGAATGACCGCCGCTCGCCCGCCGCTGGCGTTGGTGGTCAAGGGCTGGCCGCGACTGTCAGAAACCTTCATCGCGCAGGAGCTGGTGGCGCTGGAAGCCGCTGGCCACAGTTTTGAGATCTGGTCGCTGCGCCACCCCACCGACGTCAAGCGCCACCCGCTGCATCAGCAGTTGCAGGCACGGGTGAACTACCTGCCGGAATACCTGTACGAGGAACCCGACCGGGTCTGGCGCGCCCGCGCCGCCGCGCAGCAGCTGCCGGGCTACGCCGAGGCCTACCGCGTCTGGCGCGCCGACCTGCGCCGCGACTGCACCCCCAACCGGATCCGCCGCTTTGGCCAGGCCTGCGTGCTGGCCGCCGAGATGCCCGCCGAGGTGCTGGGGCTGTACGCGCATTTCCTGCACACGCCGTCCTCGGTCGCGCGCTACGCCGCCATCATGCGCGGCCTGCCGTGGAGTTTCTCCGCCCACGCCAAGGACATCTGGACCTCGCCCGACTGGGAGATCACCGAGAAACTCTCTGCCGCGCATCACGGGGCCGCGTTCGGTGCGACCTGCACCGGCTTTGGCGCCCGTCATCTGCAGGACATGGCCGATACGCCCGACCGGGTGGATCTGGTCTATCACGGGCTGGACCTGTCACGCTTTCCGGCCCCGCCGCAACGAAGCCCGCGCCAGCCGCAGGACCCCGTGCATTTCATGTCCGTCGGGCGGCTGGTGGAGAAGAAGGGCTTTGACCGGCTGATCGCGGCGCTGGCGCTGCTGCCTGCGGGGCTGGACTGGCATTGGACCCATATCGGCGGCGGCGGCCTTGGCGATCTGCTGCAAGGCATGGCCGAGGATGCGGGCATCGCCGATCGCATCACCTGGCGCGGCGCCTGCGACCAGCCAGAGGTGATCGAGGCGATGCGGGCCAGCGATCTGTTCGTGCTGCCCAGCCGGGTGGCCGCCGACGGCGACCGCGACGGGCTGCCGAACGTGCTGATGGAGGCCGCCTCGCAAGGGTTGCCGATCCTGTCGACGCCGGTGTCGGCCATCCCCGAGTTCATCACCCACGGCACCCACGGCCTGCTGAGCGAGGACAGCCCCGAGATGCTGGCCGAAAGCCTGCTCTATGCCGCGCGGCATCCGGACCGGCTGGCAGAAATGGCCGAAGCCGCGCTGGAGCGGCTGCGCAGCGACTTTGGCATGGACCCCGGCATTGCCCAGCTGTCGCGGCGGCTGAAGGCGATGCTGGCGCAGGATTGATCACGGATGGCACCGGGACGCGGCACGCGGATCGCCTTTTACGCGCCAATGAAGCCGCCGCACCACCCGGTGCCCTCGGGCGACCGCGCGATTGCCCGCAACCTGATGGCGATGCTGACCGCCAGCGGGGCCGAAGTGCAGCTTGCCTCGGAACTGCGGATCTATGACAAGCAGGTCTGTGCAGAGACGCAAGCGAAGCTGAAAGATGCAGCCAGTCAAGAGGTCGCCCGGCTGCTGCGCGACATGCCCCCGGCGGATCTCTGGGTCACCTACCACAACTACTACAAGGCGCCGGACCTGATCGGGCCCGCCGTGGCGCGCGCCCGCGGCATGCCCTATGTGCAGATCGAATCCACCCGCGCGCAGAAACGGCTGAGCGGCGACTGGGCGGAGTTCGCCCGTGCGGCCCATGCCGCCGCCGATGCTGCCGCGGCAATCTTCTATTTCACCGAACACGACCGCTTTGCCCTGCAGCGGGACCGCACAGGCAGTCAACTGCTGGCGCAGCTGCCGCCCTTCCTGCCGCGCACCGCTCTGCCCCGCGCGTCCGCACTGGACGGACCGATGCTGACCGCTGCGATGATGCGCAAGGGCGACAAACTGGCATCCTACCGGCTGATCGCCGAATCTCTGTCGATGATGGCAGGCGACTGGCAGCTGGACATTGCCGGCGACGGCCCTGCCCGCCCGGAAGTCGAGGCGATGATGGCGCCCTTCGCCAGTCGCGTCCGGTTTCTGGGCCAGCTGTCGCAGGACGCTTTGGCAGAGGCCTATGCCCGCGCCAGCCTGCTGCTGTGGCCCGGCGTCAACGAGGCCTTCGGCATGGTCTACCTGGAGGCGCAGGCGCATGGGCTGCCGGTGGTGGCACAGGACCGGCCCGGCGTGCGTGACGTGCTCCTGCCCGGAACGTATCCTGCGCCAGAACAGGGTGCGGCGGGCCTCGCGGCACTGGCAACGGAACTGCTGGGCGATACCGCGCTGCGTCGCCACCGCGGCACCCAGGCCCGCGCGCGGATCGCGGGCCGCCATCTTGAACCGGCAGCGGTCGCTTGCTTCTGGAACACTGTCACCCCATTGATCGAGGTCTCCTGATGATCCGACTTGCCCTGCTGCGCCACGGCCATACCTCCTGGAACCGCGCGGGCCGCATTCAGGGCCGCAGCGATATCCCGATGGATGACACCGCCCGCGCCGAGCTGGCCGCACAAAGCCTGCCCCCGGACTGGGCGGATGCAGACCTGTGGTCCAGCCCGCTGAAGCGCGCGGCGGAGACCGCGGAACTGGTCGCGGGCCGCCCGCCCCGCACCGCGCCCGCGCTGACGGAAATGAACTGGGGCGAGTGGGAAGGACTGCACGGCACCGACCTGAAGGCGGACTCCAGCAGCGGTTTTCGCGACATCGAGGATTGGGGCTGGCACTACCGCCCGCCCGGCGGCGAAACCCCGGCCGAGGTCTGGGATCGCATTGAACCTTGGCTGCGGGGGCTGACGCGCGACACGGTCGCAGTCTGCCACATCGGCATCATGCGGATGATCCTCGCCCGCGCCCACGGCTGGGACTTTGACGGCCCCGCGCCCTTCCGCGTCAAGCGCAACCGGCTGTTCATCGTGGAAATCGACGGCCCGACCCTGCGCCCCGTGGATGAGCCCATCCGCCTGATCCGCGAGGAGACCGCATGAAAGTCCTGATCGCAGTCACGCATCTTCTGGGCACGGGCCATCTGTCGCGGGCGCTGACACTGGCACGGGCCTTCGACCACGAAGGGCATCAGGTCACGCTGGTCAGCGGCGGCTTTCCGGCACCGCAGCTGGACACGTGCGGCGTGACGCTGGTGCAGCTGCCGCCGCTGCGCTCTGACGGGGTGGATTTCACCCGGCTGCTGACCGCGGAAGGCTCCGTGGCGCAGGCTGAGGATCTGGCCCAGCGTCAGTCGCAGCTTTGCGCTGCCCTGCAAAAGGCGCAGCCAGATGTGCTGATTACCGAGCTTTACCCCTTTGGCCGCCGCTCCCTGCGCGGCGAGTTCCTGGCGCTGCTGGAGGCGGCCCACAAGATGCCGCGCCGCCCGGTGATCCTGTCTTCGGTGCGCGACATCCTGGCGCCGCCCTCGAAACCGGAAAAGGCCGAGAAGGCCGATGCGGTCATCTCGCATTTCTACGACGCGGTGCTGGTGCATTCCGACCCCGCCGCGACCCGGCTGCAGGTCAGCTGGCCGGTCTCGCCGATGCTGGAGGCCAAGCTGCGCTATACCGGCTACGTCGCCCCCGCCGCTGCCGGGCCGCACCCCGAGCGGGCCGGGACGGGCGAAATCCTGGTCAGCGCCGGTGGCGGCAGCGTCGGTGCCGATCTTTACCGCACCGCGCTGGAGGCCGCACGGCTGATGCCGGACCATCGCTGGCGGCTGCTGGTCGGCGGCACCGACGCAGCGGCGCGGATTGCGGAGTTTGCGCAGGCGGGCTCCCCCGCCTTGCTGGAACCTGCCCGCCCCGATTTCCGTCAGATGCTGTCGCATGCCGCCGCCTCTGTCAGCATGTGCGGCTATAATACCGCGTTGGATCTTCTGCAGGCGGCAACCCCGGCGGTGCTGATCCCCTTTGATGCGGGCAATGAGACCGAACAGAGCCTGCGCGCCGACAGCCTCGCACCACTTGATGGCATCGAGGTGCTGGCCACGGCCGCGCTGACGCCCGAGGCGCTATGCACTGCGGTCAAGGCTGCCATGCAGGCGCCGCAGCGTGATTCCAGCGGTTTCCGGTTTGACGGCGCCGCCCGGACCGTGGAGATTGCTGCGCAGCTGGAGAAGGAGCGCGGATGAAACCCGACTGGAACGAGCTGGATACAGAGCTGAGCCATTGGCGCGCGGCGCGCATGACGCTCCCCTTGTGGTGGCGCGATGATGACGCCACCTCCCATTCCACCGAGCTGGAACGCCTGGCCAAGGTCTCTGCCCGGCTGGAGCTGCCCGTACACCTGGCGGTGATCCCGCAGGGCGCCACGGCGGACCTTGCCCGATATGTCTCGGCACATCCGCAATTGCTGCCGGTTGTGCATGGCTGGGCGCATCAGAACCATGCCCCGGCGGGCGAGAAGAAAGCCGAATTCGGTGCCCATCGCCCCCTGGATGACCTGCTGGACGACGCCGAACGCGGGCTGGCGGCCTTAGAGGACCTGTTCGGCAGCGCCCTGCGCCCGATGTTCGTTCCGCCCTGGAACCGCATCACCCCGCAGATGCTGACCTGGCTCGCAGGCGCGGGGTACTCGGCAATTTCAACCTTCACGCCCCGCAAGCAGGCCAAACCTGCGCCGGGTTTGTTGCGGGTCAACACCCATCTGGATCCGATTGACTGGAAGGGGGGACGCGGGTTGCTGCCACCGCAGCAGCTGATTGCGCAAGTGACCCGCCAGCTGCGCGACCGCCGCCTCGGCGAAGCCGACAACAACGAACCCTATGGTCTGCTGACCCACCACCTTGTGCAGGACCGCGCGACGTGGGACTTCACCGTTGCCCTTGCAGAGCGCTTGCTGGCCGGACCGGCAGAAGCCTGGACCTTCGACGAAAGGATTTCCTGACATGAGCCGCCTTGATTCCATGCTGCGCCGACTGACCGCCCAACGCGACGGGCTGAACTGGGCTGCCAACCAGATTGCGGACACCGCCGGCGATGTGCTGGACCTCGGGCTCGGCAATGGGCGCACCTACGACCATCTGCGCGAAACGCTGCCGGACCGGCGGGTCTGGGTGATCGATCGGGTGCTGCAATGCCATCCTTCCTGCGTGCCGCCGGAACAGGATTTCCTGCAAGGTGAGGCAAAGCCGATGCTGGCGCAGCTGGCGGCCGGTGGTCACCGGATTGCCCTAGCCCACTACGATTTCGGCGTTGGTGACAAGGAAAAGGACGTGGCCGAGGCCGCAGCCCTGTCGCCGCATGTCGCCGCCGTGATGGCCCCCGGCGGCATCATCGTCTCCGGCCAGCCGCTGGTCGGGCTGGAGGAGCTGGACGGCCCCGCGGGCATCCCGCCGGGCCGCTACATGTTCTACCGCGCGTCCTGACTGCCCGCTGACGGCGCGCGCCCGCGCCGTCAGGCCACCCGCTGTCCGCGTGACCAGACGCCACGCAGCACCGGCGCGCCGCCGACCAGCCGGAAACGGATCAGGTCGGCCCGCTTGCTGATCTCCAGCCGCCCGCGGTCTGCCAGCGCCACCGCATCGGCAGGCGCATGGGTCACGGTGCCGAGGCCGCGGGCCATATCGCCCCACAGCTCGCCCAGCCGCACTGCCGACACCAAGAGCGCAGCCGGCACGTAGTCGGATGAGATGATGTCCAGAAGCTCCAGCTCTGCCAGCTCATGCGCTGCGACATTGCCGGAGTGCGAGCCGCCGCGGATCAGGTTTGGCGCGCCCATCATCACCTTGATGCCGTGGGCATGGCAGGCCCGCGCCGCTTCCACCGTGGTGGGAAACTCCGCCAGCTGGATGCCGTGACCCGCCGAAACCGCGACCTGCTCCGCCGTGGTGTCGTCATGGCTGGCCAGCACCGCCCCGAAGCGCCGCGCAGCCTTTACCGCCTCGGCCTCGTGCAGATCGCCGTAGGTGTCGCGCAACGATTTCAGGTGCGCCACATGGGCCTGAAAGCCCGCGTCATCGAACCCGTGCTTGCCCTTCACATAGGCCTCAAGCTTGGAGATGTCGCGAAACTGCCGCTGGCCCGGCGTGTGGTCCATCAGCGAGACCAGCCCGACCCGGTCCGCCTCGCCGAACTCGTTCAGCTCTTCCACCAGCGAGTCGGAACAGACCTCGGCCCGCAGATGCAGGAAATGCGAGATTTTCAGCGCGTTCTGGCCGCGCAGCTCCAGCAGTTCGCTGGCCAGCTGCCGGGCGTAGGCGCCATAGCGGCTTTCCTTGCGCTTGATCGAGCCGACGCGCATGGCGTCAAACACGGTGGTGATGCCGGTGCCCGCCAGTTCCGCATCATGGGCGATGATGGCGCTGGCATGGGGCCAGTCGACGCTGGGGCGCGGCTGGATGTGGCGTTCCAGATTGTCCGTGTGCAGCTCGACCAGACCGGGGCAGATGCAGTCGCCGCCGCAATCGACCGCGCCTGCAGGCACGGCAGTCCCATCGGAGATATCGGCAATGGCGCCATCCACGACTTTCACGCTGCCGGTGCGGGTTTCGCCGGGCAGTACCAGGGTGGCATTGGCAAGAATCAACTCTTCTGTCATCTGAACTTCACATCTTTCGAGCTATGGAAGGCCACGTTTAGGAGGCCAATGTGACATTCACGCGATACGCGATCTATTATGCTCCGCCCGCGACGGCGGATTGGAGCCGGTTTGCCGCCAGCTGGCTGGGCTGGGACATGGAAACGGGGGCAGAGCTGCCCCATCCCGACATCGCCGGACTGGATGTTGCCGAAATCACCGCGGTGCCGCGCAAGTACGGGCTGCATGCGACGATGAAACCGCCGCTGCGGCTGGCCAAGGGGCAGACCCAGGCCGCGCTGGAGGACGCCTGCGCCGCGCTGGCCGCGCGCCAGCAGCCCGTCACGCTGGACGGTCTGCAGCTTGCGCGGCTGGGCCGGTTCCTGGCGCTGCGCCCGGTGGGGGATGAGACGGCGCTGAATGCGCTGGCCTCGGCCTGCGTGCGAGACCTTGATCCGTTCCGCGCCCCTGCCCCCGAGGCTGAGCTGGCCCGCCGCCGCGCGGCGGGGCTGAGCGCCGAGCAGGACGAGAACCTGACCCGCTGGGGCTACCCTTACGTGTTGGGCCAGTTCCGCTTTCACATCACCCTGACCGGCAAGCTGCCGAAGCCCCAGCTGCCCGTGGTCGAGGACGCGCTGGCCAGCCACCTGCTGCCGCTGCTGCCCGAACCGTTCGAAATCCGCGATCTGGCGCTGATGGGCGAGGCTGAGGACGGGCGGTTTCACCTGATCCATCGCTACGCCCTCAGCGGCTGAAGCGCGCTCAGCGCCACCTGCACCGCAGCGCTGAGCGCGCCGCTGTTGTCGATCTCATGCACCCGCGCCAGCCCCTGCGGCAGCGGGTTGCCGGAGCGGGCCAATCGGCGTTCGACCTCCTGCGCATCCTCGCGCCCACGGGCAAGCAGACGTTGTGCCAGCACCTCGGGCCGGGCGGTAACCGAGAGCACGATCAGATCGCCGAACACCTCCTGTGCTTCGAGCAGCACAGCCCGTGACAGGTTGACCAACACCCCGCCTGCGCCCTCACGCAGCGTTTCAATGTCGCGCGGAATACCGTAGTGCAGCCCATGCGCCTGCCAGTGCAGCGCAAAGACGCCATTCTCTGCCAGGGCGGAGAACTCTGGCTCGCTCACCGGCTGGTAGTCCTCGCCGCCTGCCTCCGGCGCGCGGGTGATGACCCGCCGCATGATCCGCAGCCCCGGCCCCGACACCGCAAGCGCCGACATCAGACTGTCCTTGCCCACGCCCGAGGGACCAACCACGGCGATCACCGGGCCTTTTACCGCGGGGCCGGTCATGCCGCACTCCGCGGGGTGAAGGCCGAGACATCGATGAAGCGGTCACAAACCTGTTCGCGGGCGGCCTCGTCATGGAAGATGCCGACAATCGCCGCGCCGCGCGCCTTGGCTCCTGTGATCAGCTCCAGCACCGTGGCGCGGTTCTGCGCGTCCAGGCTGGCTGTGGGTTCATCCAGCAGCAGCGCCGGGTAGTCATGGGCAAAGCCGCGGGCGATATTGACCCGCTGCTGTTCACCGCCCGAGAAGGTAGTCGGGCTGAGCCCCCAGAGCCGCTCGGGAATGTTCAGCTGCGCCAGCAAGGACGCGGCCTTGTCACGGGCCGCATCAACTGGTGTACCCACCGCCAGCAGCGGCTCCGCCACCACGTCCAGCGTCGCCACCCGCGGCACCACCCGCAGGAACTGGCTGACGTAGCCCATCGTGTGGCGGCGTAGCTCAAGGATCTCGCGCGGCTCTGCCGTCGCCACGTCGGTGCCACCAACCATGACGCTGCCGGAGGCTGCCAGGTAGTTGCCGTAGATCACCCGCATCAGGGTGGATTTCCCTGCCCCCGACGCGCCGATCAGGCCGACGCATTCGCCGGGTTTGACGCTCAGGCTGGCGCCCTCCATCACCGGGATCACCGCGCTGCCCTGATTGTGCAGTGTGAAGCTTTTGCTGACGTTGTTCAGTTCAATCATCTCGTCACCCTCAGACTTGCAGCACGCTGGAGACCAGCAGCTGGGTATAGCCGTGCTGGGGGTCATCCAGCACCTGATCGGTCAGCCCGCTTTCAACCACATGGCCGTCTTTCATCACCATCAGCCGGTCCGCCAGCAGCCGCACCACCGCCAGATCATGGGTGACGATGATGGCGCTCAGACCCATCTCGCGCACCAGCCCGCGCAAGAGATCCAGCAGCCGTGCCTGCACCGAGACATCCAGCCCGCCGGTTGGTTCATCCATGAACACCAGCCGCGGGCCGGTCACCAGGTTGCGGGCGATTTGCAGCCGCTGCTGCATGCCGCCGGAGAAGGCCGAGGGACGGTCATCGATGCGGCTGTCGGCAATCTCGACCCGGCCCAACCAGTCGGCGGCGCGTTCGCGGATCGACCCGTAATGCCGGTCGCCCACCGCCATCAGCCGTTCACCGATGTTGCCGCCGGCCGAAACCGACATCCGCAGCCCGTCGCGGGCATGCTGATGCACAAAGGCCCAATCGGTGCGGCTGAGCATGCGCCGCTGCGGTTCCGACATGGTGACGGCATCCACCGGCCCGTCCGCGCGGGTGTCAAAGATCACCTCGCCGCGGTCCGGCGTCAGATGCCCTGCCAGGCTGTTCAGCAGCGTCGACTTGCCCGAGCCGCTTTCGCCGACGATGCCCATCACCTCGCCGGGGTAGAGATCAAAGCTGACGTCGGTGCAGCCGATCCGTGCGCCATACATCTTGGCGACGTTTTTCACTTGCAGCAAAGGTGTCATCACGCTGCCTCCTCTCCCAGACGGCCGCTGTGGCCCGCCTCGCGCCGCGAGCGGCAATAATCGGTGTCCGAGCAGACAAACATCCGGTTGCCCGCGTCGTCCAGGATCACCTCGTCCAGATAGCTGTCCTCTGCCCCGCACAGGTCGCAGGGGTGGTCGGCCTTGCTGGCCTCAAACGGGTAGTCCTCGAAATCGAGCGACACGACTTTGGTGTAGGGCGGCACCGCATAGATGCGCTGCTCGCGGCCTGCGCCGAATAGCTGGATCGCGGCCATTTCCATCTTGGGGTTGTCGAACTTCGGGATCGGCGAGGGATCCATCACGTAGCGCCCCTCGACCTTGACCGGGTAGGCATAGGCGGTGGCGATGGCGCCGTGCTGGCTGATGTCCTCATAGAGTTTCACGTGCATCAGCCCGTATTCCTGCAAGGCGTGCATCTTGCGGGTTTCGGTTTCGCGCGGCTCAAGGAAGCGCAGGGGCTCGGGGATCGGCACCTGGTAGACCAGGATCTGATCTTCGCTCAGCTCGGCCTCGGGGATGCGGTGACGGGTCTGGATGACGCTGGCCTTGGCGGTTTCTTCGGTTGTGGCCACGCCTGCCGTGCGTTCAAAGAACTTGCGGATCGACACCGCGTTGGTGGTGTCATCTGCGCCCTGGTCGATCACCTTCAGCGTGTCGTCCGGCGTCAGCGTTGCGGCCGAGACCTGCACGCCGCCGGTGCCCCAGCCATAGGGCATCGGCATCTCGCGGCTGGCAAAGGGCACCTGATAGCCCGGCACCGCCAAGCCTTTGAGGATCGCCCGACGGATCATCCGCTTGGTCTGTTCGTCCAGGTATGCAAAGTTGTAGTCGCTCATTCCGCAGCCTCCTGTGCTGCAAGGTTTTCCGCCAGTTCCGCGGCCTCGCGGCGCAGTTTGCGGACCAGCTCCAGCTCGGACTGGAAATCGACGTAATGCGGCAGCTTGATGTGCTCGAGGAAGCCGGTGGCCTGGATGTTGTCGGCGTGGCTCAGGACAAATTCCTCGTCCTGTGCGGCCGCCCCGACATTGTCCTCGCCCAGCTCTTCCCAGCGCAGGGCGCGATCAACCAGCGCCATGGCGATGGATTTACGCTCTGACTGGCCGAACACCAGACCATAGCCGCGGGTGAATTGCGGCGGCACGGTCTTGGAGCCCTTGAACTGGTTCACCGTCTCGCATTCGGTCAGCTCGATCTCGCCGATCTCGATGGCAAAGCCCAGTTCGGGGATCTCCATTTCGACCGGCACTGTGCCGATGCGCAGCTCGCCGACAAAGGCGTGGTTGCGCGCATAGCCGCGCTGGGTCGAATAGGCCATGCCAAGGATGAAACCCTCATCGCCGCGCGTCAGCGATTGCAGCCGCACCGCGCGGCCAGCCGGAAAGGCCATCGGCTCGCGGGTCAGATCGCCCGGCTCCGCGTCAGAGGCGGGCTCGCGCTCGATGATGTCCTCGCCCTGCAGGAACTCGGTGATATGCGGCGTCGGCTCGCGGCGCGGCTCTGCCTCGGGCGCGGCAGGCACCTCCCCGTCGGCAGCCAGTTTGAAGTCCAGCAGCCGGTGGGTGTAGTCAAATGTCGGCCCCAGCACCTGTCCGCCCGGCGCGTCCTTGAAGGTGGCCGAGATGCGGCGGTCACAGGCCATCGCTCCGGTGTCCACCGGCTGCGTGTAGCCAAAGCGCGGCAGCGTGGTGCGATAGGCGCGGATCAGGAAGATCGCCTCGATCAGATCGCCGCGCGACTGCTTGATCGCCAGCGCGGCGAGATCGGGATCATAGAGCGAACCCTCGGCCATCACCCGGTTGACCGCGAGGGCCAATTGTTCGCGGATCTGGGCAAGACTCAGCTCGGCCACCGAGGTATCGCCGCGGCGTTCCTCAGCCAGCCAGGCATGGGCGTTGTCGATCGCCTGCTCGCCGCCTTTTACTGCAACATACATGGACTATTCCCCAGCGGTGACTTTGGTCGAGCGCGGCAGCGCCGCCAGCTGCGAACCCGATGTGAAAAAGAAATCGACGCCCAGCGGATAGAGCATCGCGTTGTGCTGAAATGCCTCCAGGTCCGGCAGCGTCAGGTCGGCGCTGTCCTTGATCCCCGGCCCCTGCAGCCGTGCGTTGGGGGCATCCAGTTCTGGCATCTCGACGATCAGCGTCGCCGACCGGTCCGGATATTCCGCGGTTCCTATGCGGAAGCGGTCCAGCGGCATCAGCGCCGCCCAGCTGCCCAAGGCGAAGTCCGCCTGCTCAGCCGCGACAACCGGCGCGCCGGTATGAAAGGTCAGCCAGCCGCGCAGGTCGTCGCTGTCCACATCCGGCGCCAGATAGACGCCGGTTTCCGGGTCGCAAAGGGTCAGCAGCAGCGCGCCAGCCGCAGGCGAGATGCCGTCGGGCGGCACAGCACCGCTGATCTGCTGGATCGTGCCGGGGCGCGCCATGACGTTCATCGCGGCGCGGAACCCATGCGCCGAGTCCACCGGCGGGTTGGCAAAACCACCGCCATAGACCGTGTTTCGGGCCTGTGCCTGCATCAGTCCTCTCCCCGTACCATCGTGAAAAATTCGACCTTGGTGGCCGCCGCTTTGGCGGCGCGGGCTTCCTTCCTGGCCGTCTGTTCGGCGGCCAGCGGCGCCAGCACCGCGGCGCGCAGATCCTCTGCCGCCGAGGTCTGCATCAGCGCGTCGATCTTGGCGGCGATCTCGGCCTTGGCCTTGCTGCGGCCCTGCACGTAGCCGTGGCCCGCGGTGCCATCCGCCAGCACCAGCGCGCAGCGGGTGACGGTCATCTCGCCGAGGTTGAAGGGCGCGCCGCTGCCGCCCATGCGACCACGCACCATGACGCCGCCCGCCTCGGGCGCGCGCAGCCAGTCAAAGGCGGGATCCGCCCCATAGCCCTGCCACAGCTCTGAAAGCCGGGCCTCGTCTGCACTGGCCAGCAGGCTCATCCAGCCCTTGCGGTCCTGTGCGGAAATTTCTGTGTTCATCTGTCTAAGCCTCTTGGCCGGGTTGTCTACTTCAACTATACAACTAGACAAATGTTAGCCGAGTCGCCCCGGGCGGCGCAATCTGAGTCTTGTGAAAGTTCCGTGACATGGCCCGCACCCCCGTTTGGAAATCCATTGCCATCGCCCTGACCGACGACATCGCGCAGGGGCGCTATGAGACCGGTGCCAAGCTACCGCCCGAAGCACAGCTGTCCGCACGCTTCGGGGTGAACCGGCACACGGTGCGCCGCGCCCTGGCCGAGATGGCCGAGCAGGGCCTGGTGCATGCGCGCCGCGGTGCGGGCGTTTTCGTGGCGGCCAAGCCAGCTGACTATCCGATCGGCAAGCGGGTGCGCTTTCACCAGAACCTGGCGCGCGAGGGGCGCACCCCGGCCAAGCAGGTGTTGATGCTGGAAACCCGTGCGGCCGGTGTCCGCGAGGCCGAGGCACTGGGGCTGGCGCCCGGTGATCCCGTGCATGTCTATGACGGGCTGTCGCTGGCGGACGGCCAGCCTGTGGCGCTGGCGCAGGCAATCTTCCCGGCGGAGCGGTTGCCGGACCTCTGCAACGCCCTGCGCGAAGAAGCCTCGATCACCGCGGCGCTGAAGGCCTGCGGCGTGGCGGATTACACCCGGCTGGAAACCCGCATCACCGCCAAGCTGGCCACCGCCACGCAGGCGCTGCACCTGCGCATCAGCGAGGGCGCGCCAATCCTGCGCACCACCTCGATCAGCGTGGACACCGACGGCACCCCGGTCGAGTTCGGCCGCACCTGGTTTGCCGGAGACCGGGTCACCCTGACCGTCGGTGGCGAGGACTGAGGCCTGCCGCAGCCCCCCTTTGCAACAAAAAAGCCCCCGCCGCTTGGCAGGGGCCGTGTTCCGCTGGTGCGGAGTTTACTGTTTGGCGTTGAAGACAAACAGCGTTTCGCCATTGATCTGGTAGCCGTTGATCAGTTCCTTGGCCTTGTCCGAGACCAGCCAGCCCTCCAGCTGCATCGCCAGATCATGCTTCACATGGGGGTGCTTTTCCGGGTTCACCGGCAGGTAGGCATATTGGTTGAACAGCACCGGATCACCGGCAAACAGCAGATCCAGGCCGCCCTTGTTGCCAAAGTTCAGCCAGCTCGCGCGGTCCGACATGATGTAGGCATCCATGCCAGCGGCGGTATTCAGCGCTGCGCCCATGCCTGCGCCAACCGCGCGGTACCAATCGCCAAAACCCTCCGGCGCCTGACCGGCAGCGGACCACAGGCTCAGCTCTTTCTTGTGGGTGCCGCTGTCGTCGCCACGGCTGACAAATGCCGCCTCGGCCTGTGCGATCTGCTGCAGGGCAGCGGCGGCATCGGCGGCCTGTGCAATACCGGCCGGATCCGCCTTGGGGCCGATAAAGACAAAATCATTGTACATGATCTCGCGCCGGTGGGTGCCGTTGCCACCCGCGAGGAACTTCTCCTCGGCGGTTTTTGAATGCACCAGGATCGCGTCCACATCACCCGCCTCGCCCAGGCGGATCGCCTGGCCGGTGCCAACCACCAAGAGCTGCACATCCAGACCGAGGTCTTTCTTGATTTCCGGCAGCAGGATCTCGGCCAGTCCCGAATTGTGGAAAGAGGTGGTCACCGCCATCTTCATCTCTTCGGCCAGCGCGGTCGAGGCCATCGCCAAGGAGGCAACTGCGCCGATAATCAGCTTTTTCATTCTACAATATCTCCGTTCAGAAATGCGCGCGCTTGCGCGGTTTGCGGGCCGGCAAAGAATTCATCTGCCGGGCCGAATTCGTGGATGCGGCCGCGAAGGACAAAGATCACCTCATCCGCCAGCCGCCGCGCCTGCCCCATGTTGTGGGTCGACATGATCAGCCGCGTGCCGGAGGCGGCGGCGCGGGTCAGGATCTCCTCGATCTCGCGGGTGGCGCGGCCGTCCAGCGCCGCGCAGGGCTCATCCAGAAACAGCACCTGCGGCTCGCGCACCAGGGCACGGGCCAGAGCCAGCTTCTGCCGCTCGCCGCCCGAGAGATTGGTGGCCTGCCGCTCCAGAATGCTGCCCAGCCCCACCCGCTCGGCCCAGTCGGCGGCGCGGGCGCGGGCCTCGCGGCGGCGGACACCTGTCAGACGCAGGGGGTAGGCGATGTTTTCGATCACTGTACGGCGCATCATCACCGGGGTCTGGAACACGAAGGCCTGATGTTTCTGCGCCTCGGCCAGCGGGCAGGCCCAATCAAGGCTGCCGTCGCGCATCCGCACGATACCGTGCAGCATCTTCAACAGCGTGGTCTTGCCCGCGCCGTTGGGACCGATCACGATGGCGCTGCCCTGCCCGCCCAGCGTCAGATCCACCGGCCCGACCAGCAGCTTACCGCGGCGGCGCACGCAGGCGCCCTGAACCACCAGAGGGAACATCTCCATTACCAGCGCCCCTCGCTCTCGGTGCGGCCCAGCCAGTGGATCATCAGGTTTACTGCCACCGCCAGCGCGATCAGCACAAATCCCAGACCCAGCGCCATGGCAAACTCGCCCTTGCCGGTCTCCAGCGCGATCGCCGTGGTCAGCACCCGCGTCGCATGGTCGATATTGCCGCCCACTACCATGATCGCGCCGACCTCGCCGATGGCGCGGCCAAAACCCGCCAGCGCCGCGGTCAGCAAGGCCCGCCGCCCGTCCCACAAGAGCGCCTTGATGCGCTGGAACTGGGTGGCGTTCATCGAGATCAGCAAGTCGTGGTAGTCGCTCCACAGCTCACGCAGGGACTGATGCGCGACCGAGGCCACCAGCGGCACCACGATGATCACCTGCGCGATGATCATCGCGGTCGGCGTGAACAGCAGGCCGAAGACGCCAAACGGCCCGGCCCGCGACAGGAACACGTAGACAATCAACCCCACCACCACCGGCGGCAGCCCCATCAGCGCGTTCAGCACCGCGATGGTGGCGCGACGCAGGCGGAACCGGCGCACCGCCAGAAAGGCCGCCAGCGGCAGTGCGATGGCGCAGGCGATGACCAGCGCCGTCAGCGTCACCCGCAGCGAACGCAGGGTGATCTCGACCAGATCCGCATCCAGCGTCACCAGCAGCCAGAATGCCTGCCCCAGCCCTGCCCACAAATCACCCATCGGCCCGGTCTTTTCCCCGCGGTTTCAATTGCTGCCGGAACTATCACGGCTCAGGTCTGTTCCAACCACAGGACGGGACATTCGGACAGTCAAAAACGGCAAACACGCCGCTCTGCCGCCACTTTGCCGCGCCCCAAGGAGCCCACGCTGCCGCCAATCGGCGCCCAACGTGCCAAATCACCGCATTTGGTGCCTATTTCGCACCACTGCGCTTGCGTGCGGCATGCGAACATGAAACAAACCGCGCCCAAAGTGCCCCCCCCGGACGCAATCTTGAGGATATGCCATGTTCGACCTGCAATCCATGCGGGATCAGCTCGCCAACCACTACGATCTGGCCCCCAATCCGGCACTGGCCGAGAAGATGGCCGATGTCTACGCGCGGATGGACCGGGTGGTGAACCCGATCGAATGGGCCACCCATGCGCCCTATGTCGCCGCCATCCTGGAGCTGAAGAAACAGCGCAACGCGGTGGTGCTGGCGCATAACTACATGACGCCCGAGATCTACCACGGCATTTCCGACGTGGTCGGCGACAGCCTGCAGCTGGCGATCGAGGCAACCCGGGTCGAAGCCGACGTGATCGTGCAGTGCGGCGTGCATTTCATGGCCGAGACCTCCAAGATCCTGAGCCCGGAAAAGACCGTCCTCATCCCCGATATGGAGGCCGGCTGCTCGCTGGCCGAAAGCATCACCGCCGAGGGCGTCGCCGAGATGCGCCGCCGCTATCCCGGCGCGCCGGTGGTGACTTACGTGAACACCACCGCCGAGGTGAAGGCGGCGTCGGACATCTGCTGCACCTCCTCGAATGCCGCGCAGATCGTCGCCGCGATGGAGGAAGACACCATCATCATGACGCCGGACCAGTATCTGGCGCAGAACATCGCCAAGCTGGTGCCGGAAAAGAACATCGTCTGGTGGGAAGGCTCCTGCATCGTGCATGAGCAGTACACGGCGCAGGATCTGCGCGACTTCCGTGAATGGAACCCCGGCACCCGGCTGATCGCGCATCCCGAGTGCCCGCCCGACGTGGTGGCTGAGGCGGATTTCTCCGGCTCGACCAGTGGCATCGTGAAATACGTGACCGACGAGAAGCCGGAAAAGGCGCTGCTGATCACCGAATGCTCGATGGCATCCAACATTGCCGACCAGCTGCCGGAGGTCGAATTCGTCGGCCCCTGCAACATGTGCCCCTACATGAAGAAGATCACGCTGGAGAAGATCCTGTGGTCGCTGCACACGATGACCGAACCGGTCGAAGTGGACCCCGAGGTGGCCGAGAAAGCCCGCATCGCGGTGCAGAGGATGATCGGCCTCAGCCGCAAACTGGGCATTTGACACGTGCTGGACACCGGCCGCATCGTGATTGTCGGCGCCGGTCTGGGGGCGCTCTACGCAGCGCTTGAACTGGCGCCGCACCCGGTGCTGGTCATCTCCCCCGAACCACTGGGCCGGGGCGCCAGCTCCTCCTGGGCTCAAGGCGGGGTCGCCGCCGCGATGGAACGCCCCGACAGCCCCGAGGCCCACGCCGCCGACACCCAGCGCGCCGGAGCCGGTACGGTTGATAGCCGGGTGGCCGCGATGGTGACACGCGTGGCCCGCGATCACATCCTGGACCTGACAGAACTGGGCACGCCGTTCGACCGCGACGCCGCCGGCAACTACGTGATGAACCGCGAGGCCGCCCATTCCGCCGCCCGCGTGGTACGGGTCAAGGGCGATCAGGCCGGTCACCGGATCATGCAAACGCTGATCACTGCGGTGCGGGCCGCCCGCCACGTACAGGTGCTGGAAAACACCCTGGCCGTGAGGCTGGAAACCAACGAGGATGGCGTCTCCGGCGTCTGGATCAGCCGGGCGGACACGCCCTCCGCAGCGGTGCTGATCCGCACGCCCGCGGTGCTTCTGGCCGGTGGCGGCTCTGGCGGGCTTTATGCCCATACCACCAACCCGCCGCGCATCCGCGGCCAGGTGATCGGGCTTGCCGCCCGTGCCGGTGCGCGGCTCGCGGATCCGGAATTCGTGCAATTTCACCCCACCGCCTTCGACATCGGCGAAGACCCCGCGCCGCTGGCCACCGAGGCGCTGCGCGGCGAAGGCGCGGTGCTGATCAATACCGAGGGCGCGCGCTTCATGCTGCCGGTCCACCCGGATGCGGAACTGGCGCCGCGCGACATCGTCGCCCGTGCCATCTTTGCCGAGACCCAAGCTGGCCGCCGCCCGATGCTCGACACCCGCGCCGCCCTCGGCGCGGAGGTTCTGAGCCGCTTTCCCACCGTGGCGCAGACCTGTGCCCGGGCGGGCATCGATCCGGTCACCGAGCCGATCCCCGTCGCGGTCGCCGCGCATTACCACATGGGCGGGGTCGAGGCCGACATGCAGGGACGCAGCAGCCTGCGCAAGCTCTGGGTCTGCGGCGAGGCCTCCTCGACCGGGCTGCACGGGGCCAACCGGCTTGCCTCCAACGGCCTGCTGGAGGCGCTGGTCTATGCCCGCAACGCCGCGCAGGACATCGCAGCCCAGCTGCAGACAACCGCGGAGTGCGCCGAGATCGCGCCGGAGTTTCCCGTTGGCGGCTGCCCGATGGACGCTAAGGCGCTGACCACTCTGCGTGAAACCATGACCGCCTTTGTCGGCGTCCGGCGCGACGCCGCGGGCCTGCGGCGGGCCCTGGCAATCCTTGCCCGGCTGGAGGCCGAACAGGCGGAGGACGAGAACTTCGTCAACATGTGCGCCACTGCCACCCTGATCGCTGCCGCGGCCCTCGCCCGGCAGGAAAGCCGTGGCGGTCACTACCGCGATGACTACCCCGAAACCGATCCGGCCCAGGCGCAACGCACACGCATAACCCTGGCCGAAGCCCTGGCCATCCGCGCCCGGGTGCAAGAGGATTTCCAATGACACAACAATTTGCCCGCCTGCCCGACCTGATCCTGGAACCGATGGTGCGCGCTGCCCTGATGGAAGATCTGGGCCAGAACGGCGATATCACCACCCGCGCCGTGATCCCGGCCAGTGCGACCTACCAGGCGCGGCTGAACGCGCGCGAGGCGGGTGTGGTTTCGGGCATGCAGATCGCCCGCATCGCCTTTCACCTGGTGGACGCCGGACTGAAGGTAGAGACCTTGCTGGACGATGGCTCCACCTGCGCCAAAGGCGATACACTGATGACCATCGAAGGCTCGGCCGCATCGATCCTGTCAGCCGAACGGGTCGCGCTGAACTTTGCCGGGCGGCTGACCGGCATTGCCACCCTGACCGCTGGTTTCGTGGCACAGACCGCAGGCACGAACACCCGCATCACCTGCACCCGCAAGACCACGCCGGGGCTGCGCATCGCCGAAAAGCAGGCGGTTCTGCACGGTGGCGGCTACAACCATCGCTTCGGCCTGTCCGATGCGATCCTGATCAAGGACAACCACATTGCCGCCGCGGGTGGCATCAAGGCGGTACTGACCGCCGCCAAGGCCTGCGCCAGCCACATGATGAAAGTGGAAATCGAGGTCGACACCCTTGAGCAGCTGGAAGAGGTGATCGCCACCGGCGGCGCCGACGTGGTGCTGCTGGACAACATGGACACCGCAACGCTGACGCAGGCCGTTGCGATGGCACGCGGCCATGTGGTGACCGAAGCCTCGGGCAACATGCAACTGGAACGGATTGCCGAGGTGGCGGCAACCGGCTTGGATTACATCTCCTCGGGGGCACTGACCCATTCGGCGCGCACCCTGGACCTGGGTCTCGATTTCTGAGGGCCGGGCGCCGCCGCCCCTGATCAATCCGCCTGAGGCTGCGGCTGCGTCGGTTCCAGCTTGGCCTTGCGCAGGGCAACGGGCGACAGCATCAGCACCGACGCGCCGTCGATCTGGCGCACCTCGTAGGGTTTGACGCTCTCCTGCAGTCCTGCGCGCAGCGCCTTTGGCAGATGTGCGCACTCCTGCGGCTGGCTTTCGCACATCACCACCGGGCGGCCCGTCAGGTGCTCGAGCCGGAAGACCACCGACTGGTCCTTTTGCAGGTCCGATTTGCGCGCCGCTTCCAGTGACAGATAGGTGCCGGTCACGAATATCGGCCCGCTGCCCGCCCCCAGCTCGTCCGCCATCGCGCGGCTGAGTCGCTGCCACTCGGACGCGAAATAATGCGTCATCCCCGCAAAGATCACCGACATCGCCGTAAGAGAGAACAACAGGTTGCGGCTGAGCCGGGCACGGCCTGCATCCTGCAAAGCGATCGCGAACAGGCCAAGAAACACCGCGCCATACAGCCACACGAACCCGCCAGAGCGCAGGGGCATGTCGATACCCGTGCGGATGACCTGCAGGCAGACCAGCCCCAGCCCCAACCCGACACCGCTGAGCATATAGAGCCCGCGCCACCTGTCCCGGCGCAGCACCGACCAGACGGCCACCGCCAGCACGCCCGCCAGCAGCAGCGCGAGCCCGGTATTGCCGTAGGTCCCCCTGCGCACCAGCGCCACCAGGTAATCAAGTGCCAGTCTGCCGTTTTCCAGCAGCGAAGCCAGATCGGTGGCCGGGCTGGGATTGCGCCATTCGGCCATCGGCACGCCGAAAACCCCATGGACCGCGTAGTTGAGCGAGTAGATCGTCAGCATGCCCAACGCGAAACTGGCAATGAACAGCGCCAGCAGCCCGGCCAGATCGCGGGCAGATCTGTTCGTCTCTGCCCGCGTCAGGCTCAGCGCCAGGATCAGAAACGGATAGGTGGTATAGGCCATCAGTGACACCGGCACGAACAGCAGCATCAGCCAGCGGCAGCTGCGCTCGCTCAGCCGGGTGGACAGCCAAGCATAAAGCGCAACGATCGCCAGCCCCAGCAGCAGCGTGTTGAACCACAGGGAAATCAGCACCCAAGGCAGCGCCAGCCCGGCAATCAGCGCCACCATCACCCGCTGCCACAGCGCCACCTCCCGACCAAAGGCGTTGTGAACCAGGCACCCGAGGTAGATCGCCCACAGCAACTGGTAGGCCAGAAAGTTCAGCCAGGCCGGTGTCACCAGCCCGCGCAGATGCCACAGGTAATTGACCCAGCGCCCTTCGGTCAGTGTCTTGCTGTAAAACAGCGAAGGATCCGCCAGCAGCGCAGGATAGTCGTCATGCCGCAGCATCGGATCCGGCAGCTGGAACACCGCCGCCAGCAGCATCACGGCAAAGACCGCCGCCACGGTCACCGGCAGTTGCGAGGCTGCCTGCGGCCGGGCGGCTGCGCCGGAGACGTCGGCGGTCAGGCTCATCCCTGCGCCTCTTGCTGGCGCTGCGCCTGGCGGGCCAGCACGGCGGCGCGCGCCTGCGCAATCCTGGTCACCATGCCGCGCGGCATCATCGACACGACACCGCGCCGCATGCGCCAGCCGAGGCTGCCCGCCAGCGGCACCGGCCGCCCGGCTGGCACTTCGCTGGCCAGCACCTCCGGCGGCAGCCCCTGACGGCCTGCGTCATTGACATACAGCACGGTGTTGTAACGGTACCAGGGCTCGAGCCCCTCCATATGCTTCAGCTTGGGACGGGCAAAATCAAAGGCGGTATAGCCGCGCTCCGCGAACAGCTCCTGCCAGAAGGACAAAGGCTTTTCGTTGATGTGGAACTCGCCCCCCTGCCCCGGCACCGCGGCCGAGAACAGCACCCGGTCGGCGTGGCGGGTCAGGCTGTCGACCAGCGTGGCCGAGGCTGCCTCGGGCAGGTGCTCGCCCACCTCCAGGCTTTGCGCCAGATCGAATTTCCGCCCCAGGTCGAAAGGCTTGGTCAAATCCGCGGCATGAAAACTGTCGCGCGGGATCGACAGCCGGTCGCGGTCGACATAGTCGCCGTCCACCCCGGCCACATCCGCCACTCCGGCCTTCAGCCATTCGCCCAGCCACACGCCGCGGCCGCTGCCGAGGTCCAGCACGCTTTGCGCCTGCAGGCAGGGCTGCACCACTGAGATCATCGCCTGCGCCGAGCTGCGCGCACCACGGTCGATATAGTCGTAGAAGGCGTTGGAATAGATATGGGACATGGTGTCTTGTTCCTGTTTCAACCGGCCGCGGAATAGACCCACAAGCGAAAGATGAGGTAATTTTGCACGGGCAGGAGCACCGCGACGACCGCTGCCGCAACCCAGGGGGCCCAGCCCAATGCGGGACCAACTGCCCAGGTCACCAGCGTCGAGACAGCGAGGCCCGCTGCGACCGTGCAGGCAAAACGCAGCATCTGGTCGGGCAACCCCAGCGATCGTCGAAAGGTCCAGCTGGTCTGAAGCACGTATTGCGCAATCACCGCGGCAACGAAGGCCAGGATATTGGCTGGCAGTGGCGACATTCCGGCGCTCAGCAGCATTGAATACCCCAGCACGTAGAATGCGGCGACGCAGACGCCGACTGTGGCAAAGCGCAGTATCTGTCCGACATCCACCATGGTCAGGAGGCTTCCCTGCGCAGAGGCTCGCGCAGAGTTTGCGGAACCGTTGGCACGTCGCTGGCCCCGGTTTCCTCGGCCACGAAATACATCGGCCGCTGCTTGCTCTCCATGTACAGGCGGCCAATGTATTCGCCCATGATGCCGAGTGTCAGCAGCTGGATGCCGGAGAAGAAGGAGATCGCCAACAGCATCGAGGCCCAGCCGGGCGCCGTGTTGTGAAGCACCAGCGACAGGAAGACGTAGACCGCCATCAGAAAGGTGACATACAGGCTGAGAAATGCCAGCCGCGTCGCCATTTTCAGCGGCTTGGTGGAAAATCCCGTCAGCGCATCGGTCGCAAAGCGCAGCATGGCGCGAAACGGGTATTTCGTCACCCCGGCCACCCGTGGATCACGGACATATTCCAACCCGATCTGTTTGAACCCTGCCCAGGCGAACATGCCACGAATGAAGCGGGCCCGCTCAGGCATCGCCAGCACCGCATCCAGCGAGCGGCGGCTGACAAGGCGGAAATCGCCGGTGTCCTTGGGGATCTCCACATCCGACAGGGTGTTCAGGAACCGGTAGAACAGATAGGCGGTCGCCTTCTTGAACAGCGTCTCGCCCTGACGTTCGGCGCGGCGGCCATAGACCACGTCATAGCCGCGGTCCATCATCATCATCATGTCCGGCAGGATTTCCGGCGGGTCTTGAAGGTCGGCATCCAGCATGAAGATGCGTTCACCCTTCGCGGCTTCCAACCCCGCCGTGAGCGCCACCTGATGACCACGGTTCGCTGACAGGCGAATGCCACGCACCACCGGGTAGCGCCGATGCGCCGCCTCGATCGCGGCCCAAGTCTCATCGCTGGAGCCGTCATCCGCAAGGATGATTTCGGCCTCGTCGGCCCATGGTTCAATCGCCTGCACCAGCCGGTCGACCAGCATTGGCACCGACTCTTCTTCGTTGTAGCAGGGCACAACAACCGATAGCTGCACTGTGTCGCCCTCAATTCTGTTCGTTAACCGCTCGTTAACCCAGATATTTGCCGGTCCGGCGCAGCAAGGGCAACGGCAGTTCACCAAGACCCAAATTTGCAGCCAAATGGTTAAGGCCCTGTGTGCTTTCAGTAACGCACTATGTCAAAACCGTGGCGAATGCGGAGAACTTGCCGAAAACCTGCCGGAAATTCACCGTCTCGGCGGCGGCATTCGCACCCCGCACCGGCCTTGTCACAGCAGTCCTCGGGGAATCGTTTCCTGCCACTCCCGTGTGACGACCTCGCGCGGCTCCGGCCCTTCATGGGCGCGCACCTTGCGCCACAGGTAGAAATTTTCCTGATCGCAATGCATCCGGTTTTCAGTTTCGATCGAGACCTGCCAGTCTTGCCCACGGGAGAATTCAAACGTCCAGTTGCTGGCAAAGACGGCCGAGGCCGGATCGTCCGGATGGATCTCGTAATGCATGGCGACATGGCTGCCGACACGCAGCCCGCTGGCCGCATCCTCGGCCATGCCGTAATCGTCAAAAGTATCCAGAACCAGCGTGCCATCGGCGCGCGATACGGTTTCCGAGCGGCCGCCCGGCGCCCGCAGCTCGTGGGCGTCATAGGTCGGGTACGCCCGCGGCGGACCGGGGTTCTGCGGCGCGATCTCCGCGGTGACCTCGCGCTGTGGCAGCACCAGCGTGCAGCGCTCCAGATGCAGCGTCACCTCGGCGGCCTGCGGCGCGGGCCAGACCACTGGCCAATACGAGGTCGACAGCGCCAGCCGCAGCACATGGCCCGCCCGCAGCTGATGCGCGCATTCATTCAGTTCGATCTCCGCCTCATAGAGCTCTCCCGGAACCAGCGGTTCCGGCGTCTCGAAGCTGTCGCGGCAGCACAAGTTCAGCGGGCGGTAGGTAATCCGCTGCGACACCCCGTCCGGGGCCACATCGCAGAGCCGCGCCACCAGCTGCGCCACCGGCCTGTCGACGGTGAAAGCCACCTTCAACCGCGGCCGCCCCAGCAATTGCAACGGTTCCTGCAACGGCGTGCTGTCAAAGCAGACGGACAGCGCATCATCCCCGGCCTGGTCCCCGGCAAGTTCATTGTCAAACCGCATACCCGGGCAGAAATAGCCCGAGGCCTGTCCCAGCGTCGCCGGGTTGCGCACCGCAACCGTACCACTGGCAGGCTGATCCGAAAGCCCCCCCTGCCCCAGATGCAGGCGGCGGTCCCGCACGTTGGGGGAAGGCCAGGCCGCCTCCGCGATCCAGTGGCCGCGGCGCGGCTTGTTCTGCATGGAGGGGTTGAAGTGTTCCTGCATGAAAGTGCGGTAGTCCGGCAGCGCCTCGGCGCTGTTGTCCTGCCCTTTCAGCCATTTGTCGAACCAGCGCAGCACCTCGCCGTGGAAATCCGCCGGGTCGAGCTTGGCGATATGGGCATAGCGGTGCTCCCACGGGCCGATCAGCGCCTTGGCGGGCACCTTCAGATTGGCCGCCAGCGCCGGTGGCGCGTTCACATAGGCATCCGCCCAGCCAGTGATCGCCAGCACCGGCGCCTCAATCGCGGACCAATCCTCGCAGACCGAGCCATGTTTCCAGAAATCGCCCCGCGTCTGCTGGCGCAGCCATTCGGCTGCCATGAAGGGCATCCCCTCGATCCGCCGGATCCAGTCCGCACGCCAATCAGGCCGCTGCTCGGGATCCGCCGGGCGGGACTGATAGGCGAACATCTGGCTGCCCCAATTGGCATTGTCGCTCAGCAAACAGCCACCCATGTAGTGAATGTCATCGGCATAGCGGTCCACGGTCGAAGCGACCGAGACCACCGCCTTCAGCGCCGGAGGGCGGCGCGCGGCAAGCTGCAACCCGTTGAAGCCGCCCCAGCTGATGCCGATCATGCCGACATTGCCGTCGCACCACGCCTGCGCCGCGATCCAGGTCAATACTGCCTCGCCGTCGGACAGTTCCTGTTCGGAGTACTCGTCGTCGAACACTCCCTCGCTGTCGCCGGTGCCCGCGATGTCCACCCGGATGCAGGCATAGCCTTCGGCGGCAAAAACCGGATGGGTGGTGGCGTCGCGCGGCGCGGTGCCGTCACCCTTGCGGTAAGGCAGGTATTCCAGGATCGCCGGAAACGGCCCCGCGCCTGCGGGCATCCAGATCCGCGCTGCCAGCCGTCGACCATCCGGCAACGGGATCCAGTGGTTGTCGATCACCTCAAAGGCACCTGCCATGTTGACCTCGCATCTTGCATTGCGCCACAGCCGGACGTTGCGCGCGGCGGACGCGGATCAGCGTGGCAGTTTCGGAGCGGTCTTGTCCAGCGCCAGTTCGGCATCGGAGAATTTCCACGGCCCCCGCACCCCCGGCACCCCCTCCGGCGCGATCTTCATGCCGCGGTGACGGATCTGCGGATCGTCGAAAGCCTGCCCGATGGTGTTGATCGGCCCTGCAGGAACCGTGGCCGCTTCCAGTGCCTGCAGCAGTTCAGCCTGGGTCCAACCGGACAGAGCCTGCTCCAGCCGCGTCGTCAACGCCTCGCGATTGTCAACGCGCAGCTGATTGGTCTGGAACCGGGGATCCTCGGCGACATCCGCCAGCTCCAGAACCTGGCACAGCCGCTGGAACTGGCCGTCGTTGCCCACCGCGAGGATCACATGACCATCCTGCACCGCCATCACCTGGTATGGCGCGATGTTGGGATGGTCATTGCCCAACCGTCTGGGGCTTTCACCGGTCGCCAGGTAGTTCATCGCCTGGTTGGCCAGCAGCGCGGTGGCGCAATCCATCAACGACATGTCCAGATGCTGGCCGCGTCCGGTGCGATGACGCTGCTCCACCGCGGCGAGGATGCCGATGCTGCCGTATAGCCCGGTCACGATATCGGTGATCGCCACCCCAACCTTCTGCGGCTGGCCGTCCGGTTCGCCGGTGATCGACATCAGCCCGGACATGCCCTGCAGCAGGAAATCATAGCCCGCCCGCGGCGCATAAGGTCCGTCCTGTCCGAAACCGGTGACCGAGCAGTAGATCAGCCGCGGATTGATCTTGCTGAGGCTGGCATAGTCCAAACCGTATTTGGCGAGGCCACCGACCTTGAAATTCTCGATCAGGATGTCGGCATCGCGGACCAGGTCAATCACCGTCTGGCGGCCTTCCTCGGTGCGGAAATCAGCGGTCACACAGGATTTGCCGCGGTTGGCAGAGTAGTAATAGGCCGCGCTGCGGTCGCCTTCGCGCTCGATGAAGGGCGGGCCCCATTTGCGGGTATCATCGCCATCCGGGCTTTCGACCTTGATGACCTCGGCCCCCAGATCCGCCAGCGACTGGCCGATCCACGGGCCTGCCAGGATGCGGGCGAGTTCGACCACTTTCAGACCTTCAAGCGGAGTCATGGGCATTCCTTCCTGTTGTCCCGGCAGCGCGTGCCCTAGCTGAATAGACGGTCTGACATGCTCTGGCAAGATTTGATCAAATTAATGACACCCAACGCAACAAAGCGCTCCTCCATCGCTCCTAGCAGGTGCCTCGGGCCAAGGCGCTTGCGCCGAGCACGCCGAACCCCCATGTCAAGTCAGCCAGCCACTGCGCCAACCGGGGAGCCCTTATGACCGACACAGCCAACCTGCGCCCGTTGCGCGTTGATATCATCTCCGATGTGGTCTGCCCCTGGTGCGCCGTCGGTTACGGCCAGCTGGCCATGGCGGCCCGCCGCAGCGGAGCTGTGCTTGATATTCACTGGCAGCCGTTCGAGCTGAACCCCGACATGGCACCCGAGGGCGAAAACCTGCGCGAGCATCTGGCGGCAAAATACGGCAGTACGGCCGAACAGTCGGCGCAGATCCGCAGCCAGCTGACCGAACTTGGCACAGCGCTGGGGTTCGACTTCCGTTTTGGCGACGACATGCAGATCTACAACACCTTCCAGGCCCACCAGCTGATCGAATGGGCCGAAACCCAAGGCAAGGGCCACGAGATGAAACAGGCGCTTCTGAAGGCCTATTTCACCGATGGCAAGGACGTCTCGGATCCTCAGGTTCTGGTGCAGACCGCCGAGGGCCTCGGCCTTGACGCAGCCGATGCACGTGCGGCGCTGGACAGCGGCGCACACGCAGACAGCGTGCGCCAGCGCGAGGCGTTCTGGGTGCAGCAGGGCATCAGTGGCGTGCCCGCAATGGTGTTCGACCGCCGCCACCTGGTGACCGGCGCACAGGGCGTCGAGACCTACGCCAGCATTCTGGAACAGCTGGGCGCTGCCGCCCCCAGATTCAGCTGAGACCGCTGCCCGCCCCGCGACCGGTGGGACGGACAGTGTGTCACCTTCGTGAGGGCTAGCCTTTCGGCAGGCTCTCGGTGATTGCCGTTTCCAGCTTGTCCACCACCTCTGTGATCTGCTCCTCGGTGATGATGAAGGGCGGTGCCAGCAGGATGTGGTCGCCGTTGCGGCCGTCGCGGGTGCCGGACATCGGGTAACAGATCAGCCCGGCCTGAAACGCCGCCTTCTTGATTTTCGCGGCCAGCCCCAACGACGGATCAAACGGAGCCTTGGTTTCCCGGTCTTCGACCAGCTCCACCCCGCGGAACAGGCCGCGGCCGCGGATGTCGCCCACATGCGGATGCGCTCCGAACCGCTCCACCAGCGCCGCTTGCAGCGTGTCGCCCATGTCGGCGCTGCGCTGCACCAGACCGCGCTCCAGCAAGGCGCTGACCACCGCCAGCCCCGCCGCCGTGGCCACCGGGTGTCCGATATAGGTATGGCCGTGCTGGAAGAAACCCGAGCCCTGCTCGATCGCCTGATAGATCGCCTTGGTGCAAAGCATCGCACCGATCGGCTGATAGCCCGCGCCCAGCCCCTTGGCGATGCATAGGATATCCGGCGCGACGCCGTCTGCCTCGCAGGCGAACAGGTGCCCGGTGCGCCCCATGCCGCACATCACCTCGTCCAGAATCAGCAGCACGCCGTACTTGTCGCAGATCTCACGGATGCGTTTGAAATACCCCGCAACGGCCGGCACCGCACCGGACGTGGCCCCCACCACGGGTTCCGCCATGAAGGCCATCACCGTTTCCGGGCCAAGACGCAGGATCTCGGTCTCCAGCTCATCCGCTGCCCGCTGGCCGTAGTCGTAGCTGCTCTCCCCCTCCGCGCGGTCAACATATTCGTAGCAGGGCGCAATATGGGAGACGCCGATCAGCAGCGGGTCGAACTGCTGCCGCCGCCATTCGTTGCCGCCCGCGGCCAGCGCACCCAGCGTGTTGCCGTGATAGCTCTGCCGCCGCGCGATCAGGTGGCGGCGCTGCGGCTCGCCCCGCTCCAGATGGTACTGCCGCGCCAGCTTGATCGCGGCCTCCGTCGCCTCCGACCCGCCAGAGACGAAATAGACCCGATCCAGTTCCCCCGGCGCATGGGAAACCAGCAGATCCGCCAGCGCCTCGGCCGGCCCCGAGGTCATGAAGCCGGTATGCGCGAAGGCCAGCTTGCCGACCTGTTCCTGCACGGCGCGGATGACATCGGCATCCGAATGGCCAAGGCAGGACACCGCCGCCCCGCCGGAGCCATCAAAGTAGCGTTTGCCCGCCGCATCAATCAGGTAGCACCCCTCCCCGGCAACGGCAGTGGGCAGGTCGGCCTTGGTATGGCGTGGAAAGACATAGCTCATGATCGGCACTCCTTGAGTGTGTGGCCCTCGGCCCTTGCGGCCTGAACAAATGCGGCAACTGACGCGGCGTTGTCCGCCAGCAGACCGCCATCGGGTGTTTCGATGTTATTCTCAAATCCGATTCGCGCATCCCCGCCTGCCGAAACGGCGGCCAGCAAACACGCCTGCTCATGACGACCAAAGGCGCAGGCCGACCAGGTCAATTGCAGATCCGACGCGGCGTTCAGAAACGTCGCCAGCCCCTCGGGCTGTCCCGGCATCGCAGGCCGATAGCTGCCCAGCACAAAGATCGCGTCCCGCATCGTGCCCGGAACGAGACCCTCCCGATACCAGGCCCGCAACCGGTCAATGCAGTCGGCACCATACAGGATATGCTGCACCCGCGTGCCTGCCTCGGCGCACAGCGCATAGGTCCGGGCCGCCAGCCGCGGCTCCCGCGCCATTTCCCGCACCGAGATTGACGCCGCCCCCGGTCGCAGTGCCTCAAGGCAGGCCAGCTGATCGGCCACATCGTATATTCCCGCACTTTCCGTGGTGATCTGGATGGCCATGCCCGGCGCAGCTTCGGCCACTGCAGCCATCGCTTCCCGATAGCGCCCGGCATCCAGTGAATGTGCCCCCTGGTCGTCGCGAACGTGCAAATGCACGGCCTGCGCACCCGCCGCCTGGCAGGCCGCCGCGGCCTCGGCCAGCTGCGCGGCCGTCACCGGCAGGCGGGGGTGATCGCGCCGTTGCCGCCGCGCGCCGTTCAGAGCCACCATCAATTCAAAGTTCGCCACATCCGTTCTCCACGCCTGTTTCCCCCTGCGCGCACGCCGCGCGGGATCGGGTGCAGACTGGCCAGACAGCACGTGCGATCTCAAGATGGCGAATTCAGAACATATGTTCTTTCGCTGCCAGCGCCTCGGCACCCGTCGCTGGACCTAAACAACCGCAAGCACTGGACCTAACGAAAGCTGCGATTCTGACGTTTGTGTTAAGGTAAGAGGACTGCCCAACCGGCGGCCCGTTTCACCTTCAACGCCGAAAGGACATGTCATGGACGGCACGTTCAACGAAAACGATCTCTCCCGCGTGGTGGAAGCCGACAAGGCCCACATCTGGCACCACCTGTTCCAGCACAAGGCACTGGAGACCGCCGACCCCCGCATCATTGTCGAGGGCAAGGGCATGCGGGTCTGGGACCAGAACGGCAAGGAGTTCCTGGATGCGGTGTCCGGCGGCGTGTGGACCGTGAACGTCGGCTACGGCCGCGAAAGCGTCTGCAAGGCGGTCTACGACCAGCTGATGAAACTCTGCTACTTCGCAAATTCCGCAGGCTCGATCCCCGGCGCGCTGTTTGCCGAGAAGCTGATCGAGAAGATGCCGGGCATGAGCCGCGTCTACTACACCAACTCCGGCTCGGAGGCGAACGAGAAGGCCTTCAAGATGGTGCGCCAGATCGCGCACAAGAAATACGGCGGCAAGAAGACCAAGATCCTCTACCGCGACCGCGACTACCATGGCTCCACCCTCGCCGCGATGTCGGCAGGCGGCCAGGATGAGCGCAACGCGCAATACGGCCCCTTCGCGCCGGACTTCGTCCGCGTGCCCCATTGCATGGAGTACCGCAAGCATGAGCTGGGCCTCGAGCATCTGTCCGGTGCCGACTTCGGCCGCGCCGCGGCGGACGCCATCGAAGAGGTGATCCTGCGCGAAGGCCCCGAAACCGTAGGCGCGCTGTGCCTGGAGCCCGTGACCGCAGGCGGCGGGGTGATCGAGGCGCCCGAAGGCTACTGGGAGCGCGTACAGGAAATCTGCAAGAAATACGATATCCTGCTGCACATCGACGAGGTCGTCTGCGGCGTCGGCCGCACCGGCACCTGGTTCGGCTACCAGCAGTACGGCATCCAGCCCGATTTCGTGACTATGGCCAAGGGCGTGGCCTCGGGTTATGCGGCGATTGCCTGCATGGTCACCACCGAAGAAGTCTTTGAGATGTTCAAGGACGACGCCGGTGATCCGCTGAACTATTTCCGCGACATTTCCACCTTCGGTGGCTGCACCGCCGGCCCCGCCGCAGCGCTGGAAAACATGCGCATCATCGAGGAGGAAAACCTGCTGGAGAACTGCACCGCCATGGGCGAGCGGATGAAGGCCAACCTGCGCGCCCTGATGGACAAGCACCAGGTGATCGGTGACGTGCGCGGCAAGGGTCTGTTCCTCGGTGCCGAACTGGTGCAGGACCGCGAAACCAAGGAACCGGTGGACGAGAAGCTGGCCCAGCAGGTGGTGGCTGAATGCGGCGCGCAAGGCGTCATCATCGGCGTCACCAACCGCTCGGTTCCGGGCAAGAACAACACCTTGTGTTTCAGCCCCGCACTGATCGCAACCGCGGACGACATCGACCAGATCTGCGCCGCGGTGGACAACGCCCTGACCAAGGTATTCGGCTGACACTCCTCCCTGTCGGACGACCAACCTGCGCCCCGGACCGCTCCGGGGCGTTTTTTTTCATGCGGCCGCAGGTCCCCGCGGGTCAAGTAGGCCGCAAGGCCCCGCCGCCAGGCGGCTTGTCCTTGACGCGCATCCTTCACCCCAAAATCGGCGCGGGCCCTGCGGGGCAGACCTGCCCCTCAGGGCCTTCTCAGCGAAAACTTTCAGCGCCGCGCGTCAGCGCGGCGCCAGGCCCAACGGGTGCGGGGCAATTTTCAATTGTCCCGGCACCGGGCGGGAGCCGCCCCTTCGCGGCGGGTCAGACCAGCTGGAACAGGATGCCCGACAGCACCGCACCGCTGACACCCAGCCCCAGATAGGTCACGAACACCCGCGCCTTGACCAGCGACCAGACCGCCGCCATCGCCGGGATCGAGCTGACCGCCCCCGCCACCATGAAGGCCATGGCGGCGCCTGCGCTCATCCCCTGCTCCATCAGCCCCGCCAGCAGGGGTGGCGCAACATAGGAGTTCAGATAGGCCGGCATCCCGACCAGGGCAGCGACGGCAATCGGCAACACGCCCTCGCCGCCCACCAGCCCGGCAATCAGCTCGGCAGGCACGTAGTGGACCAGCAGCGCCTCCAGCACATAGGCCAGCGTCAGCCATTTCAGCAGGAATAACCCGTTAGAGCCGAACTCACGGCGAAACACCGCCCGGCGTCCGGCCTCCTGCCAGAACCTCCAGTGGGGCTGGCCGTCGAGCTTCGGCGCACCGCAGCCGCAGCAGCTGCTGGCGGGCGCCTGACGCAGCGGGCTGGCAAAGACGCCGTGCCGCTGTAACAGCTTGACGGCAAAGCCGCCCAAGAGCCCCAGCGCCACCGCTGCCACGGCCTTGCCGATGGCAAAGGGCCACCCCAGCGCGCCCGCGGTGATCAGCAGCGTCGGCGGGTCGATCAGCGGCGAGGACAGCCAGAACGCCATCACTGCCGACAACGGTGCCCCCAGCGCCAGCAGCCCGGCGATAAACGGGATCACCTCGCAGGAGCAAAACGGCGCCAGCCCGCCAAACAGGGCGGCCAGCACGATCATCCGCGTCTCGCGCCCCCGAAAGGCGCGCGCTACCATCACCTCCGCCCCGGTTGCCTTGAGATAGGCCAAAAGCAGCACCGCAAACAGGATATAGCGCACCGTGCTGACCAGCGCCGTTGCGGCAAATTCCACCACCGGGCCAAAATTGCCGGGGTCCAGCAGCGCCACCGCCGCCAGCAGCGCCGCCGCCAGCGCCCAGGGTGTTTTCAACCAGGCCGCCAGCAGCTTGGCAGGCCGCGGGTTCTGTGTCAGCTCAGCCATCGTTTGCCGCCTTTGCGCCCGCGTCGGCGCAGCATTCGCTGAGGATGAACCCCGCCAGCGCCTCCAGCCGGGTGAAATCGGCGCGGTTGATGGTGGCCCGCCCCTGGCGCTGCTGCGTGACCACCCCGGCACCTGCCAGAAATTTCAGATGATGCGCCAGCGTCGAGGGCGCGATCCCGGTGCGTTCCTGGATCTCGCCCACCGTCAGCCCGGCTTCGCCCGCGCGGATCAGGCAGCGCAGCACTTGCAGCCGCGCCTCCGAGCCCATCGCCGCAAATCCCTGCGCAGCTTCTTCCCACTGCATGATGTCCACTCCACTTGATTCGATAAAACTAGTTTTATGGATATGTTGAACTCGATCAAGCCCGGAGGCGAAAATTTCAGCTAAGTCCAGATTGCGCCGGGGTTAAGTCCAGCCTAACGTGCCCGCATGGCTATTTCCGTCGACACCTTCTTTCTCAACCCGGACGCGCATGGAACGCTGCAGGCGCAGATCCAGGAGATGATCGCCGAGGGCATCCTCTCGGGCCGGTTTCGGGTCGGGGAAAAGCTGCCGTCGTCGCGCAAGCTGGCGGCGCATCTGGGCATCAGCCGGATCACCGTGACGCTGGCCTATACCGAGCTGCTGGCCAACGACTACCTGACCTCGCGCGGGCGGTCGGGATACTTCGTGTCGGAGAACGCGCCGGTGCCGCCCTCCTATACGCCGCAGCAGAAATCCGGCGACGCGATGGACTGGGGCAAGGTTCTGGCGCGCAACTTTACCGGCGGCGACACGCCGCGCAAGCCGCAGGACTGGCGCAGCTACCGCTACCCGTTCATCTACGGCCAGGCGGATGCGGCGCTGTTCGACCACGCGAACTGGCGGCTCTGTGCGCTGCGGGCGCTGGGGCAGAAAGATTTTTCCGCGCTGGCCAATGACTACTTCGATCAGGACGACCCGCTGCTGATCGAATACATCGCCCGCCACACTCTGCCCCGGCGCGGCATCACCGCCCGGCCCGAGGAAATCCTGATCACGCTGGGGGCACAGAACGCGCTGTGGATCACCACCCAGCTGCTTCTGAACCGCGGGCGGCGGGCAGCGGTGGAAGATCCCGCCTATTACACCTTGCGCGACCAGATCATGCAGACCCGCTGCCAGATGGAGTGCATCCCCGTGGACGAGGCCGGGCTGCCGCCGGACCGCATCAGCCACGAAACCGATGTGATCTTCTGCACCCCCAGCCATCAGAGCCCGACCACCTTCACCATGCCAATGGCGCGGCGCAAGGCGCTGCTGCAACGCGCCAGCGACATCGACGCGGTGATCGTCGAAGACGACTATGAATTCGAGATGTCCTTTCTCGGCGCACCCTCGCCGTCGTTGAAATCGCTGGATAGCGAAGGCCGGGTGATCTACGTCGGCAGCTTCTCCAAATCACTGTTTCCGGGGCTGCGGCTGGGCTATCTGGTCGGCTCCGAACCTTTTATTCGCCAGGCACGCGCCCTGCGGGCCAGCGTGCTGCGCCACCCGCCCGGCCACGTGCAGCGCACGGTCGCCTATTTCCTGTCGCTGGGGCATTACGATGCCCAGATCCGCCGCACCGCCAAGGTGCTGCACGACCGCCGCGCGGTGATCGAAGCAGCAATCGCCGCCCACGGGCTGACCATCGCCGGGGTCGGTGGCTTTGGCGGTTCCGCCCTGTGGATGCAGGCACCGCAGAACGTGGACACCCTGGCCGTCGCGGAGCAATTGAAGGCGCAAAGCGTGCTGATCGAACCCGGCGCGCCCTTCTTTGCTGCCGAGAACCGGCAGCAGAACTTCTACCGGCTGGGATATTCCTCGATCGCGGCGGGGCGTATCGAACCGGGGCTGGCGCTGCTGGCCGAGGCGTTGGAGCAGGCCCAGAAACAGGGGTAATCCGGCGCCTCCGGATCGCGGCCTCCGCCACGATGGCCCCGCGCCGACATCTGGACCTACTGCGCCGAGACAACTGGCCCTAACCCACCCCTGAGTGCGCGCCTAAACCAGAGTCAATTCCCGGCCCAAGGCCCGGGCGCATTCCGCGTCTCACTCAGGAGAACCCGCCATGAAAATGACCACCGAAGAGGCCTTTGTCAAAACGCTGCAAATGCATGGCATCCAGCACGCTTTTGGCATCATCGGCTCGGCAATGATGCCGATTTCCGACATCTTCCCCGCTGCGGGCATCACCTTCTGGGACTGCGCCCACGAAGGCTCCGGCGGCATGATGGCCGATGGCTACACCCGCGCCACCGGCAAGATGTCGATGATGATCGCCCAGAACGGCCCCGGCATCACCAACTTCGTCACCGCCGTGAAGACCGCCTACTGGAACCACACGCCGCTGCTGCTGGTCACGCCGCAGGCGGCCAACAAGACCATCGGCCAGGGCGGCTTCCAGGAGATGGAGCAGATGCGCCTGTTCGCCGACTGCGTCGCCTATCAGGAAGAGGTCCGCGATCCCTCCCGCGTGGCCGAGGTTCTGAACCGCGTCATCATGAACGCCAAGCGCGCATCGGCCCCCGCCCAGCTGAACATCCCGCGCGACATGTGGACCCAGGTCATCGACATCGAACTGCCCGCAATCGTCGAATTCGAGCGCCCCGCGGGCGGTGAGTCCGCCGTGGCCGAAGCCGCCAAGCTGCTGTCGGGCGCCAAGAGCCCGGTAATCCTGAACGGTGCCGGCGTGGTGCTGTCCAAGGGCGGCATCGAGGCGTCCAGGGAACTGGCCGAGCGTCTGGATGCGCCGGTCTGTGTCGGCTACCAGCACAACGATGCCTTCCCCGGCTCGCATCCGTTGTTTGCCGGTCCCTTGGGCTACAACGGGTCCAAGGCCGCGATGGAGCTGATCAAGGACGCCGATGTCGTGCTGTGCCTCGGCACCCGGTTGAACCCGTTCTCGACCCTGCCGGGCTATGGCATGGAATACTGGCCGACAGAGGCCAAGATCATCCAGGTCGACATCAACCCCGATCGCATCGGCCTGACCAAGAAAGTTTCCGTCGGCATCATCGGCGACGCCGCCAAGGTGGCGCAGGGCATTCTTGGCCAGCTTAGCGACACCGCAGGTGACGAAGGCCGCGCCGAACGCAAGAACCGCATCGCCGAGACCAAGTCCCGCTGGGCGCAGCAGCTGACGGAAATGACCCACGAGGACGACGATCCCGGCACCACCTGGAACGAGCGCGCCCGCGCCGACAAGCCGGACTGGATGAGCCCCCGCATGGCCTGGCGCGCGATTCAGGCGGCGCTGCCGAAAGAGGCGATCATCTCCTCGGACATCGGCAACAACTGTGCCATCGGCAACGCCTACCCGTCGTTCGAGGCGGGCCGCAAATACCTCGCCCCCGGCCTGTTCGGCCCCTGCGGCTATGGTCTGCCGGCCATCGTCGGCGCCAAGATCGGCAACCCCGACACACCCGTGGTCGGCTTCTCCGGCGACGGTGCCTTCGGGATTGCGGTCACCGAACTGACCGCCATCGGCCGCAGCGAATGGCCCGCCGTCACCCAGGTGGTGTTCCGCAACTACCAGTGGGGCGCGGAAAAGCGCAACTCGACCCTGTGGTTCGACGACAACTTCGTCGGCACCGAGCTGGACACCCAGGTGTCCTATGCCGGTATCGCCAAGGCCTGCGGTCTGAAGGGCGTGGTCGCCCGCACCATGGACGAGCTGACCTCGGCACTGGCGCAGGCGATCGAAGACCAGAAGAACGGCACCACCACCCTGATCGAGGCGATGATCAACCAGGAGCTGGGTGAGCCGTTCCGCCGCGACGCCATGAAGAAGCCGGTCCGCGTGGCGGGCATCGACAAGGCCGACATGCGCGAGCAGCAGGTCTGACGCCGTGACCCTGCCCTTTGACCTGTCTTCGGGCCAGGGGCTCTATCTGGCCGCCGCACTGTTTGCGGCGGCCATAATCCGCGGGTTTTCCGGTTTTGGCTTTTCCGCGATCTTCATCATTCTGGCGGCCCTCATCACCAATCCGTTGCCGCTGATCCCGGTTGTGTTTTCCTGCGAGATTGCCATGACCGCCTTTCAGGCCCGCGACATCCGCCCGCATGTGGACTGGCGCCGCGCCCTTGCGCTGCTGGGCGGTGCCGCCGTGGCCACCGTCCCGGCAATCTCCCTCATGGCCCGGCTGGGCGAGGATGAGGCACGGCTCGCGATCTCCTGCCTGATCCTCGGGCTGAGCCTGGTTCTGCTCAGTGGCTGGCAGCTGGCGCGGCCCGTGGGGCGCAACGGCAACCTGGGCGTTGGCGCATTGGCGGGCATCGCCAACAGCGCAGGCGTCGGCGGGCTGCCGGTGGCGGCCTTCCTCACGGCGCAGCCGGTGTCTCCGGCGGTGTTCCGCGCCACGATGATCGTGTTCCTGACCGGTATCGACCTGATGGCACTGCCGGTGATGGCGGCCAACGGTCTGGTCGGGCCGCAGACGCTGACCGGCATCCTGCTGGCCTTCCCGGTACTGGCGCTTGGCATCTGGGCAGGCTCGCGCGGGTTTGCCGCCGTCTCCCAAGTGCACTTCCGCCGCGCGGTGGTGCTGCTGCTGACCCTGCTGGCGCTGTTCAACATCGCCCGGCTGGCCGCCTGAAGGAGACGCCCATGCAGAACATCCTCGTCATCAACGCAGGCTCCTCCTCGATCAAGCTGGCGGTCTTCTCCGCCACGCTGGAGCCGCTGCTGACCGCGCAAGCCGCCGGAATCGGCAGCTCCGCCGCAGGGGAGTTGCAGATCGGGGCGCAGAAATCCGCACCCGCCGTGCCGGACCACGCCGCCGCCTTTCAGCTGCTGCTGAAGGGGCTGGCGGCGCAGGGGCATGGCCCCGACAGCTTTGCCGCCGCAGGCCACCGGGTTGTCCATGGCGGCGCGACGCTGACGCAGCCACTGGCGGTCACTGCCGACGTGCTGGCACAGATCGACGCCTGCAGCCACCTTGCGCCACTGCACAACCCGCATAACGCCACCGCCATCCGCAGCCTGATGCAGCTGATGCCCGGCATGCCGCAGATCGCCTGTTTCGACACCGCCTTTCACGCCACCTGCCCCGAGGTTGCCCAGCGCTATGCGGTGCCGCAGGACTGGCACGCCGAGGGCATCCGCCGCTACGGCTTTCACGGGCTGAGCTATGCGGCACTGGTGCGCAGCCTGCGCGACAGCGGCGCCCCCCTGCCCCGTCGGCTGCTGGCCTGCCACCTCGGGAACGGTGCCAGCCTCTGTGCCATTCTGGACGGCCAAAGCGTCGCCACCACCATGGGGTATTCCCCGCTGGAAGGGCTGACGATGGGCACCCGGTCAGGCTCGATCGACGCCAGCGCGGTACTGGACCGGGCCGAGCGCCACGGCATCAGCGCCACCCGTGCCGATCTCGTGCACCGCTCCGGCCTTCTGGGCCTGTCCGGCCACAGCCATGACATGCGCGCCATTCAACAGGCCGGTACTCCCCCCGCCCGATTTGCCGTGGACCATTTCTGCTACTGGATCGTCCGCCATGCAGGGTCGATGCTGGCGGCCATGCAGGGCGCGGACGCCATCGCCTTTACCGGCGGCATCGGGGAAAACGCGCCCGACATCAGGGAACGCGTCGTCCGGCAGCTGGCCTGGGCCGGGTTGGGGCCGGAGAACACCCATGTGATCCCAGCCCAGGAAGAACGTCAGATTGCCCTGCATACGCGCGACATTCTGGCCACCCTGTGAAAAATTATCTTTTGAAACTCCGCCACTTCTGAGAACAACATTCTGACAGAAGCTCCCTCCGCAAGACAATCCGCCCGCAAAACCCAGAGGTGCCAATGACCCATCATCAGCCGACCCTCGACACCTCGCCCAAGGTTTCCGACGAAATCCGGCGGACCACCTGCTACATGTGCGCCTGCCGCTGCGGCATCAACGTGCACATGAAGGACGGCAAGGTCGCCTATATCGAGGGCAACCGCGACCACCCGGTGAACAAGGGCGTGCTCTGCGCCAAGGGCTCGGCCGGGATCATGCAGGTCAACGCGCCCTCGCGGCTGCGCGCGCCGCTGAAACGGGTGGGGCCGCGCGGCTCGGGCAAGTTCCGCGAGATTTCCTGGGACGAGGCGATCAGCACCGCGGTGGGCTGGCTGAACGAGCTGCACGAGACCGCGCCGCAGAAACTGGCGTTCTTCACCGGCCGCGACCAGAGCCAGAGCTTCACCAGCTTCTGGGCACAGAACTTCGGCACCCCCAACTACGCCGCGCACGGCGGCTTCTGCTCGGTCAACATGGCGACGGCCGGGATCTACACCATGGGCGGCGCCTTCTGGGAATTCGGCCAGCCCGACTGGGAGCATACCAAGCTGTTCATGCTGTTCGGCGTGGCCGAGGATCATGACTCCAATCCGATCAAGATGGGTATCGGCAAGATCAAGAAGCGCGGCGCGCGGGTGATCGGGGTGAACCCGATCCGCACCGGCTACAACGCGGTGGCGGATGACTGGGTCGGCATCACGCCCGGCACCGACGGGCTGTTCATCCTGTCGCTGATCCACGTGCTGATGAAGGCCGGCAAGATCGATCTCGACTACCTCAGCCGCTACACCAACGCGCCGGTGCTGGTGAACGGTTCTGACGGCCCGCAGAAGGGGCTGTTTCTGCGCGACGAGAACGGCAAGATGCTGGTGATCGACCGCAACACCGGCCAGCCCACCCCGTTTGACCAGCCCGGCGTGCGCCCGGACCTGACCGCGACTTTCGACAAGGACGGCGTCACCCACCGCCCGGTGTTCCACCAGATGGCCGAGCGCTACCTCAGCGCGGACTATGCGCCCGAGGCGGTGGCGGACAAATGCGGCATCCCGGCCAGCCGCATCCGCGCCATCGCAGCGGAACTGGCCCGCGTCGCCTTTGACGAGGCGTTTGAACTGGACGTCGAATGGACCGACTTCCGCGGCGAAAAGCACAGCAAGATGACCGGCCGACCGGTGTCGATGCACGCGATGCGCGGCGTTTCGGCCCATGCCAACGGCTTTCAGACCTGCCGCGCGCTGCATGTGCTGCAGATCCTTCTGGGCACCGTCGAGGTCCCCGGCGGCTTCCGCTTCAAGCCGCCCTACCCCAAACCGATTGAGGCCCACCCCACCCCGCACGGCGACCGCCGCCCGGGCCGCCCTCTGGAGGGGCCGCATCTGGGGTTCCCGCGTGGTCCCGAAGACCTGCTGCTGGACGAGGACGGCACCGCCCAGCGCATCGACAAGGCCTTCACCTGGGAAAACCCGATGTCGGCGCATGGGCTGATGCATATGGTGATCTCCAACGCTTATGCGGGCGATCCCTACAAGATCGACACGCTGTTCATGTATATGGCCAACATGTCGTGGAACTCCTCCATGAACACCAAGGGCGTGATGGAGATGCTGTCGGCCCGCAACGACGACGGCGGCTACATGATCCCGCGGATCATCTATTCCGACGCCTACTCCTCGGAGATGGTGGCCTATGCCGATCTGGTGCTGCCCGACACCACCTACCTGGAGCGCCACGACTGCATCAGCCTGCTCGACCGCCCGATCTGCGAAGCAGACGCGGCGGCGGATGCGATCCGCTGGCCGGTGATCGAACCCGACCGCGACGTGCGCGGCTTCCAGTCGGTGCTGATCGAGCTCGCCAACCGGATGAGCCTGCCGGGCTTCACCAATGCCGACGGCACCCCCAAGTGGAAGGACTACGCCGACTATATCGTCAACCACGAGCGCAAGCCGGGCATCGGCCCGCTCGCCGGTTTCCGCGGCAGGGACGGCACCCAGGAAGGCCGCGGCGAGGTGAACCCGGATCAGCTGAACCGCTACATCGAAAACGGCGGTTTCTACGTCGCGCACATCCCCGAAGGCGCGGATTACTACAAGCCCTGGAACACCGCCTACCAGGACTGGGCCGTGGGCATGGGGATCTATGACAGCCCCCAGCCCTACCTGTTCCAGCTCTACGTGGAACCGATGCGCAAGTTCCAGCTGGCCGCCGAAGGCCATGGCGAACGCCAGCCGCCCGAACATCTGCGCCAGCGCATCAGGCACACGATGGATCCGCTGCCGATCTGGTACGAGACCGATCAGCAGGGCAACGAGGGCTTCACAGTCAACGCTCTGACCCAGCGACCGATGGCCACGTACCACTCCTGGGGCACCCAGAACGCGTGGCTGCGCCAGCTGCACGGGCGCAACCCTCTGTATGTGCCGACCAAACTGATGCGCGAGCATGGGCTGAAGGACGGCGACTGGGCGCGGGTTTCCTCGCCGCATGGGGAAATCACCGTACCGGTGATGGAAATGGCGGCGCTGAATGAAAACACCGTCTGGACCTGGAACGCCATCGGCAAGCGCAAGGGCGCCTGGGCGCTGGAGCCGGACGCGCCGGAGGCCACCAAGGGGTTCCTGCTGAACCATCTGATCCACGAATTGCTGCCGCCCAAGGGCGACGGGCTGCGATGGGCCAACTCGGACCCGATCACCGGTCAGGCAGCGTGGTTCGACCTGAAGGTCAGGATCGAAAAGACCACGCCGCCGGACGACCCGCAGGAGAGCAAACCCGCCTTTGCAGCGCAGGAATCGCCGGTTGGCACCGGCCCGAAGGAACTGAAATGGAAGGTGGGCAAATGACGGAACTTCCCAACTCCACGGACCGCAAGATGGGCCTGGTCATCGACCTCGACACCTGCGTCGGCTGCCACGCCTGCGTGATTTCCTGCAAGGGCTGGAACACCGAGAACTACGGCGCGCCGCTGTCGGACCAGGATCCCTACGGCGCGGACCCTTCCGGCACCTTCCTCAACCGCGTGCATTCCTACGAGGTGCAGCCAGCCCCTTGTGAAAGCCAGCCGGACCCGGCGGCGCAGCTGATCCACTTCCCGAAATCCTGCCTGCATTGCGAGGACGCCCCCTGCGTGACCGTCTGCCCCACCGGCGCCAGCTACAAGCGCACCGAGGACGGCATCGTGCTGGTGAACGAGGACCACTGCATCGGCTGCGGTCTCTGTGCCTGGGCCTGCCCCTATGGCGCGCGCGAGCTGGATCTGGCGGCGGGCGTGATGAAGAAATGCACCCTCTGCGTTGACCGCATCTACAACGAAAACCTGCCCGAGGAGGACCGCATCCCGTCCTGCGTGCGCACCTGTCCGGCAGGCGCGCGCCATTTCGGCGACCTCGGCGATCCTGACAGCGACGTCTCCAAACTGGTCGCGGAACGCGGCGGCATCGACCTGATGCCCGAGATGGGTACCAAGCCCGTGAACAAGTACCTGCCGCCCCGCCCCAAGGACCAGATCGAGGCACAGGCCGCGCCGCTGGCACCGCTGCTGAAGCCTGTCGCGGAGGACGCGGGCGGTTTTATGGGCTGGCTCGACAAGGCACTCGACAAACTTCCGGGGGGAACCACCTGATGCATCCGGCACCGTCCGTCATTCTCTTCACAACCCTCTCGGGTCTCGGTTTCGGCCTGTTGTTCTTTCTCGGCCTTGGCCAGCCCGCCGCCACCGGTACGGTGGCCTTTGTCTTCTACCTCATCGCCTATGCGCTGGCGGTGGGCGGGCTCCTCGCCTCGACCTTCCACCTGGGCCGACCCGAGCGCGCGTGGCGGGCGTTCACGCAGTGGCAGACCAGCTGGCTCAGTCGCGAGGGGATCTGCGCCGTGGCCTCCCTGCTTGTCATGGGGCTCTATGCGCTGGGGGCGGTATTCCTGGACAGCCATTGGACGCTGCTGGGCTGGCTTGGCGCGGCGCTCAGCCTTGCCACCGTGTTCACCACCTCGATGATCTACACCCAGCTCAAGACCGTGCCGCGCTGGAACACGGCCCTGACGCCGGTGATGTTCCTGTCGTTCAGCCTTGCGGGCGGCGCGCTTCTGGCCGGGGCCGAAACGTTGGCGCCCTGGCTTCTGGCCCTCGCCGGTGCGGTGCAGCTGGCCTATTGGGCCAAGGGCGACGGCGCGCTTGCGGCCTCGGGGACCGATCTGGCCACCGCCACCGGGCTGGGCGGCCGTGGCACGGTGCGCGCCTTTGAGCCGCCGCACACCGGCAGCAATTACCTCTTGCGCGAATTCGTGCATGTGGTGGGCCGCAAGCATGCGCAGAAGCTGCGGGTGATTGCCTTTGCGCTCGGCTTCGTACTGCCGTTGCTGATGATCCTCGCGCCGGTGCACGGCTTTGTTCTGAAGCATGTGCTCGCCGCGCTCGCAGTGCTGTCGCATATGGCAGGCATCGCGGTGTCGCGCTGGCTGTTCTTTGCCCAGGCGGAACATGTCGTCGGGCTTTACTACGGCAAACGCTGATCCCGCTCCGGGGCGCGCAACCGGAGCATTCCGCCCGTCGCGCCCCGGTCCCAATGGCACCCGCAGCGCGCCCCCGGCAGCTGACAGAACAAAGGCGGTCCCTTCGGGCCACAGCCAACGGCAACCACGAAAAAGGGCGGCCCATCACGGGACCGCCCTTCCGTCATTCTATCCGCTGTGGCTTAGAGCAGGCCGGCGTGCACCATGGCCGCATCAATCGCCGCTTTGGTGCTGTCTTCCAGCGTGGTCAGGGGCGAACGCACCTCCTCGCTGCACAGGCCCAGTTTGGACAGGCCGTATTTTGCACCTGCAAGGCCCGGCTCGATGAAGATTGCCTCATGCAGCGGCATCAGACGATCCTGGTATTCCAGCGCCTTTGCGTAGTCGCCGGCCAGGGTTGCAGCCTGGAATTCGGCACACAGCTTGGGCGCAACATTCGCGGTGACCGAGATGCAGCCGACGCCGCCATGGGCGTTGAAGCCCAGCGCGGTGGCATCTTCGCCCGAGAGCTGCACGAAATCCGCACCACAGGTGGCACGCTGCTGGCTGACGCGGGCGATGTCGCCAGTGGCATCCTTGACCCCGATGATCCGAGGCAGTTTCGCCAGTTCACCCATGGTGGCGGGTGTCATGTCAACAACCGAGCGTCCGGGGATGTTGTAGATGATGATCGGGATCTCGGCGCAATCATGGGCGGCGGTGAAATGCTGCACCATGCCACGCTGGGTCGGCTTGTTGTAATACGGGGTCACCACCAGGGCCGCGTCTGCGCCGGCCGATTTGGCGAACTCCACGAATCGAATCGTCTCGACCGTATTGTTGGAACCCGCGCCCGCGATCACCGGCACCCGCCCCGCTGCGGCCTTGACCACCTCGGCGATCACGGTCTCATGCTCTTCGTGGGTCAGGGTCGGGCTTTCGCCGGTGGTGCCGACCGGCACCAGCGCATTGGACCCTTCGGCAATTTGCCACTCGACCAAGCGTTTGAGCGCATCCAGATCCAGCTCGCCGTTCGAAAACGGGGTGACGAGTGCTGGCATAGAGCCTTTGAACATGGGCACGCTCCCTTTGCTGCGGTGCTGGCGGCAATCTGCCGCCGTCAAGACAGGCGATGCCGGGGTTTTCAGTTGCGACCGGCCCGCCGATGAGTAACGTTCAAGCCTGTATCCCCGGACAGCTGGAAAATGCAAGAGATGACACGCATCCTGGTCTTTATTCTGCTCATCGCAGCCATACTGCCCGGAAGCCGGGCCACCGCCGATGATCTCATGGAAGCCCTGTCGCTGATGCGGGCCGAGAAATGGACCGAGGCGGCGCGGGCCGCCGGGCAGCCGCAGAGCGTCGGCTGGGACATCATCGAATGGCACCGCCTGCGCGCCAAGATGGGCTCCGCCGCGGATGTCGTGTCGTTCCTCAAGCGGCGTCCGGACTGGCCCGGCCTCGCCTACCTGCGCCGCCAGAACGAGGACACGGTGGCCGCCCTGCCCCGCGCCGAGGTGCTGGCCTTCTATGACGGCCGCCGCCCGCAGACCCCAGAAGGCGCGCTGAGCTTTGCGCGCGCACTGATCGCCGCGGGACAGCGGGGGGAAGGCGAGGCCGAGATCGTGCTCGCCTGGCGCACCATGGCCATGGGCAGCGCCATCCAGGCCGAGTATCTGCGCGACTTTTCCGCGCTGCTCAAACCCCACCACAGCGCCCGGCTGGACAAGCTGCTCTGGGAGGAACACCGGGTCAGCGCCAAGCGAATGCTGGCGCTGGTGCCGGAGCCCCAGCGCAAACTGGCCGAAGCCCGCATCGCCTTGCAGGAGCGCACACCGGGGGTGGACGCCAAGATCGCGGCCGTGCCGGACAAGCTGCAGGACGCCGCGGGCCTCGCCTATGACCGCTTTGTCTGGCGCGATCGCAAGCGGATGCAAGACAGCGCCATCGCCATGATGATGGATCGCAGCACCAGCGCCGACGCTCTCGGCGAGCCCGGCAAGTGGCTGCGCCGCCGCCGCGACTTTGCCCGCCAGCTGATGCGCGACAAGAAATACGAGGACGCCTATCAGCTGGCGGCCTATCACTTTGCCACCCCCGAGGATGGCTATGGCTACTCCGACTGCGAATGGCTGGCCGGCTATATCGCGCTGCAGATGCTGCGCGACCCGGAGCTCGCGGCCTACCACTTCAACCGGTTCCTCGACTCTGTCGAGACGCCGATCTCGATCGGGCGCGGCGGCTACTGGCTGGGGCGTGCCTATGCCGCGATGGGAGAGGTCGACAAGGCCCATGAAGCCTACGCCAAGGCCGCCGACTTCCAGACCTCCTTCTATGGCCTGTTGGCCGCGGAAAAGCTGGGCCGCCCCTTCGACCCGGCGCTTGCCAACCCGCCCGAGCTGCCCGATTGGCGTAACGCGGCCTTCATGGGATCCTCGGTGACCAAGGCCGGATTGATGCTGTTGCAGGCAGGGGATCTGGCGTTGGCCGAGCGTTTCCTGACCCACCTCACCGAAGGGCTGACACCCGTTCAGGCACGGCAGCTGGGGCAGATGGCGGTGGATCTGAACGAACCGCATCTGGCGGTGATGATCGCCAAACGCGCCGCCCAGGACGGGGTGGAGCTGCAGGGCGCCTATTACCCGCTGCACCCCGTGGCCAAACACGCCCTGCCGATGGCCGAGGAAATGACCCTCGCCATCGCCCGTCGCGAAAGCGAGTTCGATCCCTATGTCGTCAGCCATGCCGGGGCGCGCGGGCTGATGCAGGTGATGCCCGCCACCGCCGAGCTGGTGGCCGGTGAACTGGGCATTCTCGCCAACCACAAGACATCGCTGCTGACCGCCGACTGGAAATACAACGCCCGCCTGGGTGCCACGTATCTCGCCGGGCTGGCCGGAGATTTCCGCGGCAACGTGGTGATGATGGCGGCCGGCTACAACGCCGGGCCGCACCGTCCCAAGGCCTGGATGGAGCGCTATGGCGACCCGCGCGACGGCGAGCCGGACATCATCGACTGGATCGAACACATCCCGTTCAATGAAACCCGCAACTACGTGATGCGGGTGACCGAAAGCCTGCCGGTCTACCGCGCGCGGCTGGGCAAGACGCCGCTGCCCATCCCCTTCTCGCAGGAACTGTCGGGGTCAACCCTTCACGCGTTCGCGCCATAGGGTGAACAGACCCGCGGCGATGATGATCCCCGCACCGATGGCGACATTGGTGCGGATCACTTCGCTGAAGATCGTCACCCCAAGGATCGCCGTCCAGATCAGGTGGAAATAGGCAAAGGGCTGCACCGCGCTGGCCTCGGCCATCTCGTAGCACTTGATGAGCAGCCAGTGCCCCGAGGCCCCGGTGATGCACAGCAGCGCCATCCAGCCCCAGTCCGCCTGGTTCATCGGCTGCCAGAACCACACCCCTACGGCGGTCATCACCACCATGCCGGAAATCCCGGTCCAGAAGAAACTGGTGGCCGTGCTGTCCTCACGCGCGACATAGCGCGTCAGCAATCCATAGACCGCGAACATCAGCGCCGAAACAAAGGGGATCACCGCCAAGGGATCGAACACTCCGGCGCCCGGTTGCAGGATGATCAGCACCCCGGCCAGTCCGACGCCGATCGCCGCCCAGCGCCGCCAGCCGACATTCTCCCCCAGCAACGGCCCGCTCAGAGCGGCCACCAGCAGCGGGTAGCAGATGAAGACAGCCTGGCTCTCGACCAGCCCCAGCTTGGTGAATCCGTAGACCGCGACGCAGATCTCCGCCGCCAGCAAGACCCCGCGGAAGATCTGCAACCACGGCTGGCGCGTCTGCGCGGCCTTGCGAATGCCCCCGGGCGCCCGGGCGGCCAGGAATACGACGAAGGCCGCGAAAAACCAGTAGCGGATCATCACCACCATGTAGGTGTTGTAGGTGCCCGCGAGGTGACGCGAGATCCCGTCCTGCAGGGCGAACACCACCGTGGCGCTAATCATCAGGAAAATGCCCAGCGGCACGTTGTTGGTCTGGGGTCCACGGGTTGGGGCCAGTCCGGCGCTGCCCTGCGCGGGTGCTGCTTGGGTCATCTCTTTACCGCCTGTGTCATATGCCGTTTGCGCCCGAAACCGGGAATGCGGGTTACTTCGAATCCGGCGGCCTCCAGCCCGCGGCGCACGAAACCGGCCGCGGTATAGGTCGCCGCCGTGCCGCCCTCCGCGGTATGAGCCGCCACTTCTGCCATCAGGGCCGGTTCCCACAGCTCGGGGTTCTTGGCCGGCGAGAACCCGTCCAGAAACCAGGCATCGGCGCGCGCCGTCCAGCTTGGCAGCGACATGCGGGCGTCGCCTTCTACCACCTCCAGATGCAGAGTGCCGAGATCGCATGCGCCATGGCCCGACCAGGCGGCCAGGAACCGCTCGGCCCAAGGCGCCACCGCGGGGAAAGCCTCCAGGGCGCGGGCCATGTCCCCGGGCGCCATCGGAAAGGCCTCGAAACTGGTAAACCGCAGCGCCCCCGTCTGGCCGGTTTCCTCCCAGGCGCGCCAGGCCGCCAACATGTTCAGCCCGGTTCCGAACCCCAGCTCGGCAATGTGGAACCCCGGCGCAAAGCGTCGCGGCAGGTCATTGCCCGCCAGGAACACGTGTTCGGTTTCCGCCAGCCCGTTCTGGATCGAGAAATAGGGATCATCGAATTGATCCGACACCGGAATGACGCCTTCCCGCCAGCTGAGACGGGCCTGCTGGTCTGCCATGGTATAATCCCCTAAAGGTAAGCCGAACGGCGCGACACTGGCGAAAGGATCCGCAAATGGCAATGGCAGATGTAACGGTGCGCGGCGCGGGGATCTTCGGTCTGTCCATCGCCTGGACCTGCGCCCGGCGCGGTGCCAAGGTGCAGGTCATCGACCCCTTCGGCCCCGGTGCCGGAGCCAGCGGCGGCCTAGTTGGCGCGCTCGCACCGCATGTCCCCGAAAACTGGAACCCCAAGAAGCAATTCCAGTTGGAAAGCCTGCTGATGGCGCAGGCGTTCTGGGAGACGGTAGAGGCCGAAGGCGGCGTCAGCGCGGGCTATGGCCGCACCGGGCGATTGCAGCCCTTGAACGACGCGCGCGCGCTGGAGCTCGCCCGCCAGCGCGAAGCCAGCGCCGCGCAACTCTGGAAGGACGCGGCAGAATGGCGCGTGGTGCCTGCCGCCGATCTCGGCCCCTGGGTGCCGCCCAGCGCCACCGGCATGGTGGTCCATGACACCCTCAGCGCCCGGATGCATCCGCGCCGCGCCTGCGCGGCGCTGGTGGCCGCCCTGGCGGTGCGCGACATCACCGTGGTGGCCGAGGCCCCGGATCAGGGCAAGGTCGTCCATGCCAAGGGCCATGCAGGGCTGCTGGAGCTGAATGAGCGTTTCGGCAAGACCGTGGGCAGCGGTGTCAAGGGTCAGGCGGCACTGCTGCGCTTTCACGAAGGCGCGGTGCCGCAGCTTTATGCGGACGGGCTGCACATCATCCCGCATGCCGATGGCACCCTTGCGATCGGCTCCACCTCCGAGCGGGAGTTCACGGATGGCCAGGCCACCGACATGCAGCTTGACGACGTGATCGAGCGCGCCTGCGCGGCGGTACCCGTGCTGCACGGGGCCGAGGTCATCGAACGCTGGGCCGGGGTCCGCCCACGGGCCAAGTCCCGCGCGCCGATGCTGGGGGCCTGGCCGGGACGAGAGGACCACTACATCGCCAACGGCGGCTTCAAGATCGGTTTTGGCATGGCGCCAAAGATGGCCGAGGTGATGGCGGACCTGCTGCTCGAGGAGACCGACAACATTCCCCAGGGGTTCCGCGTCGAAGACAACCTCTGAATGGCCCCGCGCGGCCTTAGTCGGCCAATTCGGCACGCAGGTTCTGCATCAGCACCGCCAGCGTCTCCTGATAGCGTTCACTGATGAGCCGCCCGGCATCGTCGAACTCGTTTCGGGAATTGGCCAGATGCACCGCAGGCCCGGCGATCACGCGCGGCTGAAAGGGCACCAGGAAACTGCGCAGCAACGCCTGCGCCTGCTCGCCGCCGGCCCGCCCAGCGGCCGCGGACATCACCGCCACGGGCTTGCCTGCCCAGGGATTGCCCTTGGTCCGGCTAACCCAATCCAGCGCATTCTTGAGAACGCCCGACGGCCCCTTGTTGTATTCCGGCGTGGAAATCAGCACCGCATCCGCCGCCGCGATCTGGTCCGACAAGGTCTGAACCGCCGCCGGGATTCCGTCGGCAGCCTCGTCATCGCCATCGTACAGCGGCAACCTCAGCTCCGCCTCGACAACGGTGGCCGGGCCGAACAGACGCGCGGCTTCGGCCAGAAGCTTGCGATTGGTGGCCTCCTGGCGCAGCGAGCCGGAGATAGTGAGCAAGACGGGATCTGCCATCGGATGTTCCTGACGTTGGTTTCTGGTCTTCACCCATCATCTATGCACTCCGGCCCCGGCTGAAAGAGCTGCCGCCGCGCAGCGCATGTGCATAATTCCGCAGGCGCGGGGCAGCAGTCCCCGCGGCACTCGCTGACCTCGATGCAACAACGGCCCGCCCCGGTGAGACAGGCCGCTGCATAAGACGTGTGAAAGCCTGCTTTTCGATCAGCTGCTCTGCGGAATCACCACCACTTCGACGCGGCGGTTACGGGCCTTGCCCTCGGGCGTCAGGTTCGACGCCACCGGCTGCTCCTCGCCCCGACCGATGATGCTCAGACGGCTATAGGGCACGCCGCCGGCCTGGATCTGATCGGCCACCGCATTCGCCCGGCGCACCGACAGATCCTGATTGTAGCTGGCGGCGCCATCGCTGTCGGTGTGGCCAATCACCTGCACCAGGCTGTTGGGGTAGCGCACCAGGCTGTTGGCCACCTTGCGCAGATCACCCTGCACCGCAGGCGAAATCGCGGCGCTGTCGGTGGCAAAGGTCAGGTCATTCGGGAACGACAGGATCAGCCGGTCGCCCGTGTTGACGATGGTGATCTCGTCATTGGCGAGTGTCTGGCGCAGCTCGCGCTCCTGCTTGTCGAGCTGGTTGCCGATCACCCCACCCGCCGTGGCCCCGACCACGGCGCCGGTCAATGCCCCGAGACCCGGATCGGAATCATTGGTCAGCGCACCCACACCAGCGCCGATGATGCCCCCCAGGATCGCGCCCTGCTGGGTATTGCTTCCGGGCGTCGCCACGGTGGCGGGATCGGTACAGGCCGCAAGGGTCAAGGCAGCCGTCACAAGGCCGGCCGAGGTGAGTTTCATCTGCATAATCAAACTGCCTTCTTGTATTGCACGCACCAGACCCCCAGGTCCGGCTGTCCCGCCGAATATCGGGGCGCCGAGCGTCAAGCTCAAGGACAGGTTGTCAGAGATTGGCGAAATACCGCTGAAAGCTGCCTCATGGCCCGGTTCGGCCATGGCTCAGTTGCCGGTGTGCAGGCCTGTCTGCGCCGCATCGGGGGCACGCGGGGTGGCGTCATCCTGCGCGGCTTCAAAGGCCAGCATCGCGCGTTTCACCGGCAGCCCCCAGTGATAGCCGCCCAATTCGCCCGACTTGCGCAGGGCCCGGTGGCAGGGAATCAGCCAGCTGACCGGATTGCGGCCCACCGCCGTGCCCACTGCCCGCACCGCTCGCGGTGCCCCGATCGCCCGGGCCAGCTCGGAATAGGTGGTCACGTGGCCTGACGGGATGCGCAGCAGTGCCTCCCAGACCTTGATCTGCAAGGGGGCGCCGATCATATGCAACGCCGCCTCTCCCCGCTGGGCAAAGATGGCGTCGACCTGCGGCCGCAGCCGGGTCGTATCCTCGACAAAATCTGCCAGCGGCCAACGGGCGCACATATCTCGCATGGCGGCCTCGGCGCCGGTCTCCGCCGCAAAGGCCAGCCCGCAGATGCCCTTGGTCGTCCCCATCGCCAACGCCGCCCCAAAGGGGCTGTCGAACCACCCCCAGAAGATGCGCAACCCCTGCCCCTTGCGGGCATATTCTCCGGGGCTCATCGCCTCCCAGCGCAGAAACAGATCGTGCAGCCGCCCCGATCCCGACAGGCCCACCGCATGCGCCGCCTCCAGCGTGGTGAAACGTTCGCGCAAAAGGCTCTTGGCGTGTCCCAGCCGCAGGTATTGCTGGTACCGTTTGGGCGACACCCCGACCCAGGCCGAGAACACGCGCTGAAAATGACTGGCGCTCATGTCCATGCGGGCGGCCAGTTGCTCCAGCGTCAGATCCTCGCCGCCCGCGTCGATCAGCGCGATCGCACGGCGCATGACGCCATAATGATAAGAAGTTTCCTGCGTCTCGACTGTCATTTCCGCCACCTGCTGTCTTCGCCCCACAGGCTAATGCGATGCGCGCCGGCCTGCGACCCGGAACTTGCGAAAAGGCCCCGGCGACGCAACGCTCCGCCCCAAGGGGGGACTCCCACGGCGCAATTTCAATTGCGCTTTAATCTCTCGACGGTACATAAGGCGCGTCATGGCCAAGCAACTCGATTACCATACCCTGCGTGAGATCTTCACCCGCTTCCAGGCGGCCGAGCCCGAACCCAAGGGCGAGCTGGAGCACGTCAACGCCTATACGCTGGTGGTGGCGGTGGCGCTGTCGGCGCAGGCCACCGACGCGGGCGTCAACAAGGCGACCCGCGAGCTGTTCAAGATCGCCGACACCCCGCAGAAGATGCTGGATTTGGGCGAAGAACGCCTGATCGAGCATATCAAGACCATCGGTCTCTACCGCAACAAGGCCAAGAACGTCATCAAGCTGTCGCGCATCCTGGTGGAGGAATACGGCGGCGAGGTGCCCAATTCCCGCGCCGCGCTGCAGTCGCTGCCGGGGGTTGGCCGCAAGACCGCCAATGTCGTGCTGAACATGTGGTGGAAGCAACCGGCGCAGGCAGTGGACACCCATATCTTCCGGGTCGGCAACCGCTCGGGGATTGCGCCGGGCAAGGATGTGGACGCGGTGGAACGCGCCATCGAGGACAACATCCCGGCCGATTTTCAGCAGCACGCGCACCACTGGCTGATCCTGCACGGTCGGTACCACTGCAAGGCCCGCAAGCCCCTCTGCGGCACCTGCCTGATCCGCGACCTGTGCCAGTACGAGGACAAGAACCTGTGAGCCGCGCAGCCGCCCTCCGTATCGTCCCGGCAATCGCCGCCCCTGGCCTGCCGCCCCTCTGATCCAGATCTGGACGCCCCGCAGCCGGGCGCATTCCCCAAGGAGAGACAATGACCAAGACCTATCATCTGGTTGGCATCGGCAATGCCGTGGTCGACGTGATTTCACAATGCGAAGACACCTTCCTGTCCGAACAGGGTATCGAAAAGGGCATCATGCAGCTGATCGAGCGCGATCGCTGCGAGGAGCTCTATGCCGCGATGGGCAACCGGGTGATGACCCCCGGCGGCTCGGTGGCCAACACCATCGCAGGCGCTGGTGCACTGGGGCTGGACGCGGCCTTCATCGGCCGGGTGCGCGACGACACCCTGGGCAAATTCTATGCCGATGCGATGAACAACGAAGGCGTCGCCTTCGTGAACCCGCCGGTCGAGGGTGACGAGCTGCCCACCTCGCGCTCGATGATCTTTGTCTCGCCCGATGGCGAGCGCTCACTGAACACCTATCTCGGCACCTCCTCCGAGCTGAGTTCTGCCGACGTGCCGGAAGAGACCGCAAGCGCGGCTCAGATCATGTTCCTTGAGGGCTATCTTTTCGACCGGGACAAGGGGAAGACCGCCTTCATGGAAGCCGCGCGCATCTGCCGCCAAAGCGGCGGGCGCGTCGGCCTGTCGATCTCCGACCCGTTCTGTGTCGAACGCCACCGGGAGGATTTCCTGAATCTGATCGGCAATGATCTCGACTTTGTCATCGGCAACCAGGACGAGATCTGCGCCCTGTTCGAGACCGACGATCTGGAAACCGCCATGGCCCGGACCGCGGAGATCTGCGACCTGATGGTCTGCACCCGCGGCGGCGACGGGGTGACCGTGGTCCAGGACAACCAGCGGGTCGACGTCCCGGTGGAAACCATCGTTCCGGTGGACGCGACCGGCGCAGGCGACCAGTTCGCAGCCGGCTTCCTGTTCGGCCTTGCCACGGGCCGGGACATCGAGATCTCGGCGCGGATGGGGTGCATCTGCGCAGGCGAGGTGATCCGCCACATCGGCCCGCGCCCGGAAACAAATGTACTGGCCCTGCTGGAGGACGCCGGTCTGGTCTGATCGGCCCGCGCCCGTCTCCGCAGGCGGTCGCTCCCGCCCGTCGCAACATCACCTGACGGTGCCGCCGCGCCCGTTGGGCGCAGCCGGGACCGCCAGGGCGGCCCCGGCAGGCGGCGCGCGCCGCCCTCAGTCCTCCCAACGCGGCCCGTCTTTTCAACCGCTGAACAGGGCCAGGCGCAACCGCGGGCCTGTGTCAGCTCTCCGCAGCCTTCAGTGCCTTGCCCAGCAAGGTCTGCAGCGCTGCGACGTCTTCGGCGGACAATCCGGCCAGCAGGCGCGCCTGCGTCTGGACATGCGCGGTGACCGCCTCGTCGATCAGTGCAAAACCTTTCTCGGTAAGCCCGATCAGGAAGCTGCGGCTGTCCTCCGGGTTCACCTCGCGCTTTACCAGCCCGTCCGCGGCCAACCGGTCGATCCGGTTGGTCATCGTGCCAGAGGCCACCATGGTTGCCTCCAGCAACGCCCCCGGCGACAACGCATAAGGGGCGCCCGCGCGGCGCAGCGTTGCCAGCACGTCGAACTTGGCCGCGTTCAACCCGAACTCGGCCCAAGTCTTCTGCATCTCGCGCTGATAGGCCAGCTGCAAACGTGCGACCCGGCCAATCACGCCCATGGCCGTCACGTCTAGGTCCGGCCGCTCCTGCTCCCACTGCTGGGTAATGACATCTACATGATCCATGGCTTCGGTGTAGCGAGATTAATCTTGACGTCAAGACAATACATGTTATCTCGACATCAAGATAAGGAGAGTCCCATGTCCGTCCGAACGCTTTTCCTGACTGCCCTGGCCCCCGCGATCTGGGGCAGCAGCTATATCGTGACCACCACGCTGCTGCCGGGGCACTCGCCGCTGGTGGTGGCCTTGCTGCGGGCCCTGCCGGCGGGGCTGTTGCTGCTGCTGCTCGTGCGCGAACTGCCGCCGCTTCACTGGATTCCACGGCTGCTGCTGCTGGGAGCGCTGAATTTCTCGCTCTTCTGGGGGCTTTTGTTCTTGTCGGCCTATCGGCTGCCGGGCGGGGTCGCGGCCACATTGGGGGCGGTGCAGCCGCTGATCGTGGTATTCCTGTCGGCGCTGCTGCTGAACACCCCGGTCCGCGCCGCCGCCGTCGCCGCCGCGCTGCTGAGCATCGCAGGTGTTGCCCTGCTGGTACTGACCCCGGCCGCACGGCTGGATACCATCGGCGTGCTGGCGGGCCTCGGCGGTGCGCTGTCGATGGCGGCTGGCGTGGTGCTGAGCCGCAAGTGGCAACCACCGGTGCCGCCGCTGACCTTCACCGCATGGCAGCTGACCGCGGGCGGACTGCTGCTGGTTCCCGTTACCTTGTGGATGGTGCCGGACCTGCCGCAGTTCACCGCGGCCAATATCACAGGCCTCGCCTACATGAGCCTGATCGGCGGCGCGCTGACCTATATTCTGTGGTTCCGGGGATTGGCGCGGCTCGACCCTGCACAGGTTTCGCTGCTGGGGGTGTTCAGCCCGCTGTCCGCTGTCGTGCTGGGGTGGCTGTTGCTGAATGAAACCCTGACCGCGAACCAGATGCTGGGCGCCAGCCTTGCCCTGTTCAGCCTGTGGCTCGGGCAAGGCAGGGTGCGGCTGCGGCGGCAGGCCGCCACGGCTCGCTAGCCCGGCTCGTCAGCGCGGCGCCAGCGGCGCGCAGCTGCCGCCGCGGTGGCACTCCAACACGGTGCGGCGCACCTCGGGGGTGTCGTCAAAGGCAAAACCACCACAGGCGCCGAGGCGGACCACAAGTTCGCCTCCGCGCTGCTCGGCGAACAGCACGTAATCCACGCCCGACCGCGCCCCCGCGCACCATGGGCCGGCGCATTCCACCTCCAGCACCGCCGGGACAGACACACGCTGAGAGAAGTATTTCCCGTCCAGCAGCTTGCCCGAGATCTGTGCCGGGATGCGGCTCAGCTCCGGCATGTCTTCGGGGTTTTCGGAGTGCGAGCGCGGCAGCTGCGTCTCGTCAAAGCGCAGCTCTCCGGCGATGACATTGTAGGCGCTGCTGGAGTTGGCCGCTTCCAAATAGGCATCCGCCGGTCCCCAGGGCAGGCAGCTCAGCGCAGCTGCGGGAGTGGCCGCCACGACCGCGCCGCAGGCCGCGGCCAGAACGCTCAGCCCCGCAAGACGGGCAGAGCTTGCGATCAGTTCCTTGAAAACAGGCATCTCACAGATACTCCCTGAACTCCTCGACCACCCGGGCATAGACCTCGCGCTTGAAGGGCACGATCTTCTCTACCAGGCTGTCGACCGGCTGCCAGCACCAGGCCGAGAACTCAGGGTGCTCGGTCTCGATGTTGACCTGATCATCCGTGCCAAGGAACCGCATGAGATACCATTTCTGCTGCTGGCCGCGGTACTTGCCCCCCCAGAATTTGGGCACCACGTCATGCGGCAGATCATAGGGCAGCCAGCCGTCCGATTCGGCAACGATCTCCACCAGTTCCGGCGAGACACCGGTTTCCTCTTCCAGCTCGCGCAGGGCTGCGGCGCGCGGGTCCTCGCCCGCGTCGATCCCGCCCTGCGGCATCTGCCAGGCATCCTTGAACCGGTCTCGGCGCTGCCCCACGAATACCGCGCCCTCGGCGTTGATCAGCATGACGCCCACATTCGCGCGATAGGGCAGTTTGGCAATTTCTTCGGGCGTCATCAGGCTCTCCTTGGCGTTGCAGCCACCCCTTTAGACCGATTGCCGCCGCGGCACGCAAGAGGGTGACGCCGCGTTTCCTCGTGACAATGGCGGCCCGGTTCACGATCCTTGCGACAACTGCCAGGGAGAGTTCAAATGACTGCGTACCCGAACATGCTCGCGCCGCTGGATCTCGGCTTTACGACGCTGAAGAACCGCGTGCTGATGGGGTCGATGCACACCGGGCTGGAGGAAACCGGCGACTGGAACAGGGTGGCCGAATTCTACGCCGCCCGCGCCCGCGGTGGCGTGGCGCTGATGGTGACCGGCGGAATCGGCCCCAACCTCGAAGGTTCGGTCCTGCCCGGCGCCGCGATGATGACCAGCGACAAGGACGTGGCCAACCACCGGATCGTCACTGACCGGGTGCATGATGGGGGCGGCAAGATCGCGATGCAAATCCTGCACGCGGGCCGCTACGCCTACGGGCCGAAATGCGTCGGCCCCAGCCCGGTGAAATCGCCGATCTCGCCCTTCGCCCCGATCGAGCTGGACGAAGAGGGGATCGAGAAACAGATCAGTGACATCGTCAACGCCGCCCGGCTTGCACAAGAGGCGGGCTACGACGGGGTCGAGATCATGGGGTCCGAGGGCTATTTCCTCAACCAGTTCCTGGTTACCCGCACCAACAAGCGGACCGACCGCTGGGGCGGCTCCTACGAGAACCGCATGCGCCTGCCGCTTGAGGTGGTGCGCCGCACGCGCGAGGCCGTGGGCCGCGATTTCATCCTCATCTACCGGCTGTCGATGATCGACCTGGTGCCCGAGGGTTCGACCTATGAAGAGGTCGTGCAGCTGGCGCAGGAGGTCGAGAAGGCCGGCGCCACCATCCTCAACACCGGCATCGGCTGGCACGAGGCCCGCATCCCCACCATCGCCACCTCGGTGCCCCGCGCGGCCTTTGCCTGGGTGACGAAAAAGCTGATGGGCAAGGTCGGCATCCCGGTCATCACCTCCAACCGCATCAACACGCCCGAAGTCGCCGAACAGGTGCTGGCCGAGGGCTGCGCCGACATGGTGTCGATGGCGCGCCCGATGTTGGCGGATGCGGATTTCGTCGCCAAGGCCGCCGCCGGTGAGGCCAGCCACATCGCCCCCTGCATCGCCTGCAACCAGGCCTGCCTCGACCACACCTTCAGCGGCAAGCTGACCTCCTGCCTGGTCAACCCGCGTGCCTGCCACGAGACCGAGCTGGTGATCGAACCGGCAGCATCGCCCAAGACCGTGGCCATCGTCGGTGCCGGTCCCGCCGGGCTGTCGACGGCACTGACCGCCGCGCAGCGCGGCCATGTCGTCACCTTGTTCGACCGCGCCGACGAGATCGGCGGCCAGCTCAACATGGCCAAACAGGTGCCCGGCAAGGAGGAGTTCTGGGGCCTGGTGGACTGGTACCGCACCATGGTGGCCGATGCGGGCATCACGCTGAAGCTTGGACGCGAGGTTGGAGCGGATGATCTTGTCGGCTTTGACGAAGTGGTGATCGCCACCGGTGTTCTCCCCCGCGATCCCGCGATCCCCGGCCAGGACCGCGACAATGTGCTGAGCTACATCGACGTGCTGCGTCACAGGAAACCGGTCGGCCAGCGCGTGGCGGTGATCGGCGCCGGCGGCATCGGCTTTGACGTGTCCGAATTCCTGCTGGAGGAGGGCCACAGCCCGGCCACCGACCTGCCCGCCTGGATGAAGGAGTGGGGCGTCACCGACCCGGCCGAGCACCGCGCAGGCCTCGCACCCGAAGGCCCGCAACCCGCGCCCCCGGCCCGGCATGTCACCCTGCTGCAACGCAAGGCGGAACGCCACGGCAAGCGCCTGGGCAAGACCACCGGCTGGATCCACCGCGCCACCCTGAAGATGAAAAACGTCGAATTCATCGGCGGCGTGAACTACGAGAAGATTGACGATGCGGGTCTGCATGTCAGCTTTGGCGAGGCGCGCGAAAACCCGACGCTGGTGCCAGCCGACACCATCGTGCTCTGCGCAGGCCAGGTGTCCGAGCGCTCGCTGGCCGATCAGCTGGCCGAACGGGGCATCACCGCCCATGTCATCGGCGGTGCTGACGTGGCGGCCGAATTGGACGCCAAACGCGCCATCAACCAGGGCACACGGCTGGCCGCGGCGCTCTGACGCGCCGCCTGTTACCAGTCATTCCCCTTCTGCTTCGCCCGCGGCTCGGAACCAATCCGGGCCGCGGCGCATTGCTTCTGCGAGGCCGTCCTCAGGGGCGGTCCATAAATCCTGGCAAGAAGAGGACTCTGATATGCCCAAAATCGCAGACGCAAAAATCCTGATCATCGCCACCCACGGTTTCGAACAGTCGGAACTGGAATTTCCGCGGGACCAGCTGCGCGTCAAGGGCGCCGAGGTCCATGTCGCGACGCTCGACGGCAAGGCGATCAAGGGCTGGGAAGGCAGCGACTGGGGCCGCGAGGCAGAGGCCGATCTGAAAATCGCCAATGCCAAGGCCGAGGATTACGATGCTCTGGTCATCCCGGGCGGCCAGATCAACCCCGACCTGCTGCGGGTCGAGGGAGACGTCCTCAACCTCGTCAAAGCCTTTTACGAGGGCGGCAAAGTGATCGCCGCGGTCTGCCACGCCCCCTGGGTCCTGGCCGAGGCCGGGATCGCCAAGGGCCGTGACATGACCTCCTATCATTCGATCAGGACCGACATCATCAACGCCGGGGCGAACTGGCAGGATGTCGAGGTCGTGGCGGATCAGGGCATCGTCACCAGCCGCCAGCCCGACGACCTGAAGGCCTTCGTCTCCAAGATCACCGAAGAGATCGAGGAAGGCACGCATCAGCGCAGCCAGGGCTGACACAACGCTGTGCCAATGATGCACGCGCGGCTTCTGGGTCGGAAGGCCCGGAAGCCGCGTATCTTCCTGCCCTACCCCGCGAGCGACCCTGCCCCCCGCACTGCCGGGACACCCCGGGCGAGCGCTAACCTCACCAACTATTCGCCCGCCCCTCCCCTCGTGCAGTTTCAGCGGGATAAACCACGCCGAATTTCTTCAATGAAACTGGCGGCATGGGCGCATCCGCGCTACCCATGGTAAAACGGTAGCAAACGAGGCCGCGCCATGCCGATTTCCGCTTACGACCTCTGGGCCGATGGCACTGCCCGCCCCGCGGCGGACACCAGCGTGACCGGGCCGGGGCGCTACCGCTGGCTGCATTTCGATCTTGCGGACCCGGAACTGGCCGATTGGTGCGCAGCGCAGCTTCCCAGCATTCCCGGACAGGCGCTGCTTCAGAGCGAAACCCGCCCCCGCTGTGACATGTTCGAAGACGGGCTGATCCTGAACCTGCGCACGGTGAACCGCAACCCCGGCGCCAAGGCCGCCGAGATGCTGTCGCTCAGGATCTGGGCAACCAGCCGCACCATCGTCACCGTGCGCCTGCGCAAGACCTTCGCGCTGGATGCGATCCGCGCTGAATGCAGCACCGGCCACGGCCCGAGGTCGCCGGGCGAGTTCCTCTACCGTCTTATCAACGGTCTGGCGCTGCACACCCGCGACGTCGTGCTGGAACTCAGCGCCGCAACCGAAGCCCTTGAGGAAATGACCGAGGATGGCACCCTGCCCGCCGCCGAGGCGCTCAAGGCACCGCGTCGCAACGTGTTGAAGCTGTACCGCTACCTGGAACCGCAGCGCGAAGCCCTGCTGAACCTGCAGGAAACCGGAGAGCAGCTGTTCTCGGAAGACGAACAGCTGCATCTGCGCGAAGCGGTGAACCTGTTCACCCTGTCGGCGGAAACGCTGCAATCGCTGACCGGACGGCTCGCCGTGCTGCGGGACCACACCGATGCCGAACTGGCGCGGCAGATGGGCCGCAACAGCTATGCGCTGTCGGTGGTGGCGGCGCTGTTCCTGCCGCTCGGGTTCCTGACCGGCCTGTTCGGCGTGAACCTCGCCGGTATCCCGGGCGCGGAATCGCCGTTGGCCTTCCCCATCCTCTGCCTCAGCCTGCTGGGCTTGGGCGCGGGCATGCTGCTGGTGATGCGCTGGCTCAGACTCCTGTGACGCCTGCCGATCCTGCCACCCCGTGCACGGCGCAGCTGTCCTGGGGCGCCTGCGTCCGGTCCTGCAAACCGTAGTCACGGATGCCCCCTGCCACCCGCAAGCGGTAGTCGGCAAAGATCCCTGAGCGCCCCTGCATCTGCGCAGAGCGATGTTCCGACATCTGTCGCCAGCGCGCCACCGCTTCCTCGTCACGCCAGAAGGACAGCGACAGCAGCTTCTCCGGATTGGCGAGGCTCTGGAACCGTTCGATCGACACGAAGCCGTCAACCTCCTCCAACAGGGGCCGCAACGCGGCGGCAGCCGCCAGGTAGCTGTCCTTCTCGCCCTCGGCGATCTCCACTTCAAAAATGACTGCGATCATGCCGCTCCCTTTCCCTTGTCCCCCTGCGAGCCCGGGATACGCCGCAGCCAGGTCCGGTCCTCGCGCAGCAGAAACCGCTCGCGCTGTGCAAATTCATAATTCTCCCGCCCCAGCGGATCCGCCGCCAGCCGCGCGCGGTAGGCTTCATAGTCCGCCAGGCTGGCGACATTGTATATCCCGTAGGCCAGCGTCGACGAGCCTTCATGCGGGGCGTAATAGCCAACCAGATCCGCACCGCAGCGCGGGATCGCCTGCCCCCAGTTGCGGGCGTATTGTTCGAATTCTGACCGTTTGGTCGGGTCGATGTGATAGCGGATGACACAGGTCAGCATAGGGCGGTTCTCCGGGGTTGTTGCAGGCCCAGAGCTAGCAGCTGCACCGAGCCAAATGCTTCGCCCCGCATCGAAGTCTTCGTGATCGCAGCGCAAGCTGGCCGTTTCCACAGCGCAAACGATCCCATCAAAACCCCGCAATTATCCCACCTGCGCCCCGATCTTGCCCGATTTCACCGGCAAGTTCACCTCAACCCGAGGATGATGAGGACGCCGGATCATGGATCGACTGACCGAAATGGAGGCCTTTGCCAATGTGGTGGACCAGGGCGGGTTCACCGACGCGGCGCGCAAGATGGGGATCTCCAAATCCGCCGTCTCCAAACATGTCTCCAGCCTTGAGGCCCGCCTTGGCGCGCGGCTGCTGAACCGCACCACCCGCCGGGTGTCGCCGACCGAGATCGGCCTTGCCTACTACGACCGCGCCCGCCGCGTCCTGAACGATGCGGGCGAAGCGGATGCGCTGGTCACCTCGATGCAGTCGGCGCCCTCCGGCCTCTTGCGGATTTCGGTCGCCACCGATTTCGGCGTCAACCACCTGTCGCCGGTGCTGTCGGATTTCCTGCGCGACTTTCCGGACATCACCGTCAACATGGTGCTGAACAACCGCTACGTCGAGCTGATTTCCGAAGGCTTCGACATGGCGGTGCGCATCGGCGAGCTGGAGGACAGCTCCCTGCGCGCCCGCAAGCTGACCGAGACCACCAAGCGGATGATCGCCTCCCCCGCCTACCTAGAGAAATTCGGCCGCCCGCAAAAGATCGACGAGTTGAACGCCCACAAGCTGCTGCATTATTCCAGCCAGTCCAGCGGCAACGTCTGGAAGATCACCGCCCCCTCGGGAGAAAAGCGCCAGGTGCGCACCTCTGGCTGGCTGTCGGTGAATGACGGCCAGTCGCTGCTGAATGCGGCGATCTCCGGCCTCGGCATCGCCTATCTGCCGAGCTACCTCTACGCTTCGGCCATGGCCGAAGGGCTGGTCGAAGACGTGATGCCCAGCCTGCCGGTGGAAACCCAAGGCATCTATGCCGTCTACCCGCCGGGCAAGTTCACCCAGCCCAAGGTCCGCGCCTTCATCGATTTCCTGGTGGCGGCCTTTGCAGACCGCGACCCCTCGGACTGGAAGACCTGACCTCCCCGGCTCACACCGGACCAAGACATCCCTCGAAGACCTGCCCCCGCATCCGCTGCGGGGGCCTTTTTGTGCCATGCTGAGCCTGCGCACCTTTGCCCCCTTCAGGCGCCAAGCGGATCGCGCCGCTGTCGGTCGAGTATGCGCAACATAAGACGGCAAGCCCCGGATCACTCCGTCAGCAACACCGCTTCGACCCGCCGGTTGGCCAGACGCCCCTCGGTCGTCAGATTGCTGGCAATCGGCGCCAGGAACCCGGCTCCGGCGACGTCGATCCGGGAGCCATCCGCCTCCAATCTCTGCGTCAGGTAATCCTTGACCGCCTGCGCCCGGCGCTCGGAAATGCCGATGTTCTGCTGCAACGATCCGACCGTGTCGGTGTGGCCAACCAGCAGCAGGCGGTATTGCGGATTGTCGCCCAGAAAGGCGGCGAGCGCGCGCAGACTGGGAAACGCGCCCTCCTGCAAGCGGGTGGATCCGCTTTCGAATTCCAGGTCCGTCAGCACCACGTGGCCGCGCACTTCCAGCGTCTTCGCCAGGTCCACCAGCGACGGTCCCGGCACCGCCGGTAGGGCCGCAGGTTTCGTGACCGTCACCGCAGCAGCCGCTTCGGGCGGTTGCACGGTAATGATCTGCAAGAAGGTCACCCCCCCTGCCGGCGACGCCAGCAGCGACACCGCCTCGTCCCCTCGGCTGGCGGAGAGGAAGTGATAGGTCGAGATGTCGACCATCATGTCCGGCGCCGGAACCACCTCGATCCCGAAGCGAAAGTCGAAACCGCCGCAGTCGCGTGCCGCACAGTCAAGGTGTACCTCGTAGCCCTGTTCCACCAGCTGCGCCCGCAGGGGCACCAGCACCTCCAGCGCACTGCCCGCGGGCGGCAGGCGCCAGGTCCGGCGACTGATCCGCCCTTCAAAGGCCTGCGAGGGCACTTCGTCCGCGCGCTCAGGGCCCGTGGGCAGCTGGTACACCCCCAGAGCCGTGTCGCGCTGAGACAGCGCTTCGGCCTCTGCGGGCAGCATCAACTCGGCGGCGGCCAACCGTGCAGGGGCGATCGCCACCAGCACGCAGACATGGGCGAGCCAGCGCAGGCCCGCCACGTGCAGACACCACAAGCGCCTCAGCGACACTGGCCGTGATACTCCGGGTTGGGGACCATGGCCGTGGCGCTGGCTACGCGGTTGGACATGTTGAAGAACCCCGCCACATTGGCAATGTCCCAGATGTCACGGTCGCTGAAGCCCACGTCCCGCAGACCTTGCCGGTCCGCCTCTTCGATCTCGGCGCTTGCGGTGGTCATCTTGGCGGCGAAGTCCAGCATCGCCCGCTGTCGCGGCTCCAGTGGCGCGACGCGGTAATTCATCACCAGCATTTCGCCCAGCGCCGGATCGCCCGACAGTTGCCGTACCGCCGCCCCATGGGCGACCAGGCAGTAGAAGCAGCGGTTGATCGAGGACACGACCACCGCGATCATCTCCCGCTCCAGCTTGCTGAGACCGCTGTCGGCCAGCATCAGGTCGTTGTACATCGCGGTAAAGGCATTCAGCTTGTCGATGTCGAAGGCGTTTGCCTTCAGCACATTGGGCACGAAGCCCAGCTTTTCCACGCAGATATCGAAGTAGCGCTGCGTTTCGGGCGGCAGCGGGTCCACCATTGGCAGATCGAGAGCTGTAGGCTGGGTCTGGTTCGTCATCGTTCAATCACCTTCCTGCAAAATCCGGTAGTGATACTCTCCCGAAAGCGCCATGCCGAGGGAAGCATAAAGCCCGTTTGCCCCCGCGTTACGTTTCGTACATAAGACCGCCATTTCAGTGGCACCGTTTTCCAACGCCCAGAACGCCGCCTGGCGCATCATCCACGCCCCCATGCCCGCACGGCGCTGATGCGGCAGGATCTCCAGCGCATGCACCATCGCAACGCCGTCGTGGATGGCCGCGAAACCGGCGCCCGCCGGCTTGTCGCGATGCCGCGCCAGGAGCGCCGTCTTCGGCCCCGCAACCCGCTCCATCACCGCCAGCCGCTCCGGGCCAATGCCGCCCTGGGCCCAGATCTCGCGCTGGATCGCCAGGGGCTCCCAGACGCAGAAGGCAGTGACCGGCGGCACCGGCCTGTCGGTCAGCTGCGTCACCGTGCAAACCCAGAGGTTCACCGGATCCTTCACCGTGTAGCCGCGCGCAGCGAGCTGCGCATCCAGCGTCGTCTGACCGTCGCGGATCATGAAAAGGCACGCCTGCCCCATGGCTCGCATCTCGGCTTCGGCGGCTGCGATATCGGCCTCTGAAGCCGCCCCGTCCACCGTCGCTGCCGAGACCCGGCTACCACCACCGAGCCCCTTGCGCAGGGTGACGGGGCCCAGCTGCCACGTTGCGGCAGGCGGCCAGGTCGCTTCGGTCACCGCGTAATAGCGCGGATCGGTTGTCACTGCCCCAGCTCCCGGGCGAGATCGGTCATCGCCGCGTCGATCCGCGCCCCGTCATGGCCACGGATCACGATGTTGGCACCAAAGACGCCGTCCTTCTGGAACGGATAGCAGCCCACCGTCAGGTCATCATAGGTCTCGGCCAGCTGGCGCAATGGCGCGGCAATCTCGCCCTCGCCGCGCTGCACCCGCAGGGTCTGGGACAACATCGGCTGGCCGCCGGTCAGCGTCGGCATCACGCTGGCCACCATCGCCTGGAAGATCATCGGCACGCCGGCCATCACATGCACATTGCCCAGGGTGAACCCCGGCGCGGCCGAGACCGGGTTGTCGATCAGCGCCGCCCCCTCGGGAATGCGCGCCATCCGCAGCCGGGCCTCGTTCAGCTCCAGCCCCTGGGTGTCGTAATGCGCCTGCAGGATCGCACGGGCATCCGCACGCACATCCAGATGCGCGTCAAACGCCTCGGCAATGCAATCGGCGGTGATGTCGTCATGGGTCGGCCCGATGCCGCCGCTGGTGAACACGTGATCATAAGCCGCCGACAGCGCCCGTACCGCCGCCACGATCGCCGGAGCGTCATCGCTGACGATGCGCACCTCCTTCAGGTCGATGCCGTGCTTGGTCAGCTCTCCGGCCAGGTAATGCATGTTCGCATCGCGCGTGCGGCCCGACAGGATCTCGTCCCCGATGACCAGCATGGCTGCTGTTGGATTGGGCATGATCGTACTCCCTTGATACCGCGTCATGGCAGGTATAGGCCCGAAGCCATGCGCTTTGAAACCCCTCTGATCCCCGCGGTGCTGATCCGCCGCTACAAACGATTTCTTGCCGATTGCCGCCTGGAGGACGGGCGCGAGGTGACCGCCCATTGCGCCAACCCCGGCAGCATGATGGGGCTGGCCGAACCCGGCATGCGGATCTGGCTGGAGCCCAACGACGATCCGAAGAAAAAGCTGAAATTCGGCTGGCGATTGGTCGAACACGCGGGGGGCCATTTCACCGGCGTCGACACATCCGTACCCAACCGCGCCCTGCGCGCCGCGCTGGAGGCGGGGCAGGTTGCCGGGCTGGCGGACTATGAAACCATCCGGGCGGAGGTGAAATACGGCGAGAAGAGCCGCATCGACTTCCTGCTGACCCAGCCCGGCCTGCCCGACTGCTATGTCGAGGTCAAAAGCGTCACCCTGTCACGCCAGCCGGGCCTTGCGGAATTCCCCGACAGCGTTACCGCCCGTGGCACCAAGCATCTGGGCGAACTGGCCCGGATGGTGGCCGAGGGCCACCGCGCGGTGATGCTCTATCTGGTGCAGCGCACCGACTGCGATCGCTTCCAACTGGCGGCCGACATTGATCCCGCCTACGCGGCGGCCTTTGACGCCGCGCAGGCCGCCGGGGTGGAACGGCTGGTGCTGGGCACCACGATCTCGCCAACAGGCGTCGAGGTCGGCAAGCCCATCGCTGCCGCGGGCTGAGGCCAGCCCGTCGGGCTGGTGTGCTCAGGCGGCTTCGCTCGCTTCCTCGTCGATACCGGCCTGATCCGCATGCACGATGGTCCGGGTCGGGAAAGGAATGTCGACCCCGGCCGCGTCCAGCGCCTCTTTCACCTTCCGCTTCATGTCCGCCTGGTACTGGAAGTAGTCCGCGGCATCGACCCAGACCCGCACGAGGAAATCCACCGAGCTGCTGTTGAGCTCGTTCACCTGGAAGAACGGCTCCGGGTCGCTGTGCGAGCGGCTGTCGCCCATGATGGTGTCGCGGATCACCCGCTCTGCCAGCGCCAGATCAGCGCCATAGCCGACGCCAAAGGTCCACTCGGCACGGCGGGTCGGAAAGGAGGAGTAGTTGGTGATCGTGTTGCCCCAGACCTCGGAGTTGGGAATGATCACCTTGAGATTGCCAAGGCTGGCCAGAACCGTGTTGTTGAGGTTGATGTCCTTGACCGTGCCCATCTGGCCGTCGACCTCGATGAAATCGCCCAGATTGAAGGGTCGAAACAGGATGATCATCACCCCGGCCGCCACGTTCGACAAAGCGCCCTGCATGGCCAGACCGATCGCAAGCCCGGCAGCACCGATGGCGGCGATGATCGAGGTGGTCTTGACCCCGAAGGTGTTCAGCACGAACAGCAGCGCAAACCCCAGGACCGCGTAGCGCGCAAGGTTGCCGAGGAAGTGGAAAAGGGTCACGTCGAACTTGGCATGGGCGTCCCCCACGGCGACGATCCGGCGCTTCACCCAGCCCGCGACGATGAACCCCGCGATCAGGATGATGACTGCGGCAACAACGCTGCCCAGCACCTCGGCAAGGAACTCCAGCGTCACCAGATCCGCCAGCGCCTTGCCCCCGTAAATCTCCGTCTGCATCAGGTCGTTGATCCCATCCATGCCGTCTTGCCCCTCCGTGTTGTTTGCAGAAATGTACGCAGGCCCAACTCGGCACCACGCGGAAAAGTTCCCGGCTGCTCCCTCTGGCCCTTTGGGCGCGAACCCCTTACATAGCTTGGGCAACGACATCCGATGGAGCTCCGCCCGATGAGATCGAAAGACGGCCGCACGACAAAGGACGGCATCCGCATTCACGAGCCCGGCGATTTTGCCGGCATGCACAAGGCCGGGGCCCTCGCCGCGCGCATTCTGGATGACATCGCCGCACATGTGTTCCCCGGCCAGACCACCGGTGAGATCGACCGCATCATCACCCAGATGGTCGAGGACGCAGGCGCGAAATCTGCCACCATCGGCTACAAGGGCTACCAGCACGCCAGCTGCATCTCGGTGAACCACGTGGTGTGTCACGGCATCCCCGGCGACAAGAAGCTCAAGGATGGCGATATCCTGAACATCGACGTCACCGTGATCGTGGACGGCTGGTTCGGGGACACCTCGCGCATGTATGTGGCGGGCAAGCTCAGCCGCAAGGCGGAACGGCTGATCCAGGTCACCCATGATTCGCTGATGAAGGGGATCGATACCGCCAAGCCCGGAAACACCTTCGGTGACATCGGCCATGCGATCCAATCCTATGCCGAAAGCCAGCGGATGAGCGTGGTGCGTGATTTCTGCGGCCACGGGCTGGGCCAGGTGTTTCACGCCCCGCCCAACGTGCTGCACTACGGCCGCCCCGGCACCGGCCCGGTGCTCGAGGAAGGCATGTTCTTCACCATCGAGCCGATGATCAACCTCGGCCGCCCCGAGACCAAGATCCTGGCCGACGACTGGACCGCGGTCACCCGTGACAAGTCGCTGTCGGCGCAGTTCGAACATTCCATCGGCATCACCGCCGACGGGGCCGACATCTTTACCCTGTCGCCCGCGGGCAAGTTCCACCCGACCTACGAATAGGCTGCCCCGGTACGGCGGGCGGGCCACCCCGCCCCCCAAGGCCCCTTAAGCCCCCTTGCGGCCAGGGCCAGATGATGCCTGTCAGATCGACAACCGTGCGGGCACCTCGGCCATGTCACGGACCAGCTCGCCTCCCAGTTCCGCGAGGCGGGCGCCATCGCCATGGGGCGCATAGGCAAGGCAGCGCATGCCCGCGCGCAGGGCTGCGGTGACACCGCTGGCGCTGTCCTCGATCACCAGGCAATCGCGGGCCTGCACGCCGAAATGGCTGGCTGCGGCCAGGAACAGCCCCGGCTCCGGCTTGGCCACGCCCAGCGCATGCGCCGAGAACATCGCCTGCGGGTGAAACCGCTCCCACAGCCCGTTCTGGCCCAGGGTAATGCGCATCTTCTCCTCGCTGCCGTTGGAGGCAACGCAGCAGGGGATCTGCGCCTGATCCAGCCGCGCCAACAGCTCTGGGATGCCGGAAACCAGCGGCACCCCCTGTGCAAGACGCGCATAGGTTTCAGCGTAGATTTCGTCCACCCAATCCGACGGCAGATCGGCGCCCATCGCACGTGCCTTCTGCATCACCCCCGCCATGGTGCCCCCGACGAACTGGGCCATCGCCTGTTCCACAGAGAGCCTCAGCCCGTGGGCGGCCAGGTTGTCCACCAGCACCTGGCTGGTAAGCCGTTCGCTGTCGACCAGCACGCCATCGCAGTCAAAGATCACCAGCTTGGGTGTCGGAAAGGTCGGTGGCATGCGGTTTACTCCTTGCGCGCCGCGGTTACTCGGCCGCTTCACGCCACATCAGCGTGATATGGGTATCGCCATATTTGCGACTGTCCTGCAGCGTGAACCCCTCGGGAGCCGCCATCGGGGTGTTTTCCTCCCAGACAACCAGCGCCTCCGGAGCGATCCAGCCACCGGCCACGGCGGCGGTCAGCGCTTTCTGCCCCAGGCTCTTACCGTAAGGCGGATCGAGAAACACCAGGTCGAAAGGCGCATCCGGGTTCTGCCCCAGCTTCAGCGCATCGCGGCGCGCCAGCGTGCAACGGTCTTCCGCCCGGCACAGGCCGATATTCTTGCGGATCAGCCCGCCCGACACCCGGCCGTCATCGACGAACAGCACCTCGGCCGCGCCGCGCGACAGTGCCTCCAGCCCCAGGGCGCCGGTGCCCGCGAACAGATCCAACACCCGCGCGCCGGGAATGGCCCCGGTGTGCATCAGCACGTTGAACAGGCTTTCGCGCACCCGGTCGGTGGTGGGGCGCAGATGCGCGCCCGCGTCCCCCTTGCCCACCGCCGCCAGCGCCCGGCCGCGGAATTCGCCCGCGATGATCCTCACGCTTTCAGCAGTGATTTCAGATCCGCCGCCGGATCTGCCACCACCCCCTTGTCGGCGGTCTTGCCCATGTCGATCAGGCGCTTGGCCACCATATAGGCTCGCGGATCATTCATCGCGTCCACCGCCACCAGCTGCCCGTCGGCGTAATACCAGAACGATCGCTGCAGCCCCTCGCCCTGCCGGGTCACCACCGTGTCATACCCGGTGTTCAGCCCCGCGATCTGCAGCTTCACGTCGTATTGATCCGACCAGAACCAGGGCTGCGCAACATAGTCCCTGGCCGCCCCCAGCATGTTCTGCGCCACCACCTCGGCCTGGTCGATGGCGTTGGGCACGCTTTCCAGCCGGATCCGCCGACCACGATACGGAAAGGAGGCACAGTCGCCCGCGGCCCAGATCGATGCGTCCGAGGTCCGTCCCTGGCCGTCCACCTTGATGCCGTTGTCCAGGTCCAGCCCGGCCAGCTCCGCCAGCTGCGTGGACGGGGTAATGCCGACGCCGACGACGACAAAATCCACCTCCAGCACCTCGCCACCGCTGAGCACGGCGCGCGTGACCTTGCCGCCCTCGCCTTCCAGCCGCTCCAGCCCGGTGGCCTCGCGGATATCGACCCCATGACCGCTGTGCAGCGCGCGGAAATAATCGGAGGTTTCCGGCGCGGCGACACGTTGCAGGATACGGTCAGCCATTTCCACCAGCGTCACCTTGACGCCGCGTTTGGCACAGACCGCGGCCGCCTCCAGCCCGATGTAGCCGCCTCCGACGATCAGCGCCCGGGCCCCCTCGCGGACCTGCGGTGCCATCGCGTCCACATCGCCCAGACCGCGCACCACATGCACGCCCTCCAGATCGCCGCCGATCGCGGCAGGCAGGCGACGCGGGTCCGAGCCCGTGGTCAGCGCCAGCTGGTCATATCCGACCACCTCATCCCCCAGCGACACGGTTTTGGCCGCGGTGTCGATGCCGGTGACGCGCTGGCCGAGCTTCAGGGTGATGTTGTTGTCAGCGTAAAAGCTCGCCGGTCGCAGAAACAGACGCTCCAGCTCCATCTCGCCCAGAAGATACGCCTTGGACAGCGGCGGGCGCTGATAGGGCAGCACGTCCTCGGCACCGATCAGCGTTATGTCACCGTCAAATCCATCCTTGCGCAGCTTCGCCACCAGCGAAGACCCCGCCTGCCCGGCTCCGATCACGACGATATGGGACATCTCCGCTTGCCTCTCGCATTAGTTCCAGTCACGCTTTGAGCGGACCCTACCGAATGGGGCAACCGAAACGCAATCATGAGAAAGAGGAACCTGCCATGATTTCTGTTGGAGACCAGATGCCAGATGCCACCCTGACGCGGATCGGAGCGGACGGCCCCGAGCAGGTCCAACTGGCCGACAAGCTGAAAGGGCGCAAAGTGGTGATCTTCGCCGTCCCCGGCGCCTTCACCAGCACCTGCCACTCGGCGCATGTGCCCAGCTTCATCCGCACCAAGGACAAGTTCGCCGAAAAGGGCGTGGACGAGATCATCTGCCTGGCCGGCAATGACCCCTTCGTGATGTCGATCTGGGGCGACAATACCGGCGCAACCGAGGCAGGCATCACCATGCTGTCGGACGCCGAATGCAAACTGACCGAAGCCCTGGGCATGCGCTTTGACGCCCCCGCGGCCGGTCTGGTCGGCCGCTCGCTGCGCTACGCGATGCTGGTGGAAGACGGCGAGGTCAAGATCCTCAACAAGGAAGAGAACCCCGGCCAGTGCGAACTGTCAGCGGGTGAAGGACTGCTGGACGCGATGGGCTGACCCGCCCCCAAACCTGCGGCGGCGGTCCTGCCCGGATCGCCGTCAGCGCTTAATTTTCTGTTAAAAATCAGGTCAGAAGCCATGCCCCAATGTTTCGCGCGCGAAACATTGGGGCAGTCCTGCTGACCCATTTTGCGAACCACGCGCCTTGCCTTGTTTCAGCGGGCTCAACTGGCGCGATGACGCCGCGATACTTGTCGCGGATCAGTCCTGAGGTTCGCCGAACAGCCCGTCCATCTTGCGCGCCAGCTTGGCGTCCTGGGCGCTGATGCCGTCGACATCATGGGTCGTCAGCACCACTGTCACCTGGTTGTAGACATTGCTCCATTCCGGGTGGTGGTTCCATTTTTCCGCCCAGATCGCGGCGCGGGTCATCCAGCCAAAGGCATCGGCGAAATTGGTGAACTTGTAGGTCTTGGTGATCGCATCGCGCCCCTCGACCATCTTCCAGCCGGTGGCGAACAGCGGCTGCAGCAGCGGGCCGCGGGTGGCGTCGGAGAGTTTTTCGGTCATTCTTTTTCCTCTACTTGCGCTTTGCGGAACGGGCCATATTCGGTGAGGATTTCGATTTCCTCGTCGACCGCCGCGCGTTCGGCCTCCAGGTAGCGGCCAACCGCCTCGGCAAAGCCCGGATCTGCGATCCAGTGCAGACTATGGGTCTGGCGCGGCAGGTACCCGCGCGCCAGTTTGTGTTCTCCCTGCGCGCCGGCCTCGACACGTTGCAGCCCAAGGGCAAGAGCCAGTTCAATGGCCTGATAGTAGCACAATTCGAAATGCAGGCAGGGGTGATGTTCCGTGCAGCCCCAATAGCGGCCGAAAAGAGTGTCGCGGCCGATGAAATTCAAGGCACCTGCCACCGGGCGGCCGTTGCGCTCAGCCAGAACCAGTGCCACGTCATCGGCCATGGTGCGATGCAGCAGGTCGAAGAAGGACCGCGTCAGGTAGGGCGAGCCCCACTTGCGGGCGCCGGTGTCCTGGTAGAACTCCCAGAAGGCATCCCAGTGCGCGGGTTGCAGGCGATCGCCCTGATAGACATTGATCTCACCCCCGAAACACTGCGCCTGCATACGTTCCTTGCGGATGTTCTTTCGCTTGCGCGACGACAGCGCCCGCATGAAGCCCTCGAAATCGGAATAGCCCTCGTTCTGCCAGTGAAACTGCTGGCTGCTGCGCCGCATCAGCCCCATTTCCTCGCCCAGCCGGGCCTCGTCCTCGGTGCAGAAGGTTATGTGCAGGGACGACAGGTTGTTCTGCGAGGCGAGCTGCACCGCCCCTTGCAACAGAGCCGAGTGGCCAACGCCGTCAAAGCCGGGGCGCACCAGGAATCGCCGTCCGGTGGCCGGGGTGAACGGCACTGCCATCTGCAGCTTGGGGTAATAATGCCCGCCGGCCTGCTCATAGGCATGCGCCCAGTTGTGGTCGAAGACGTATTCGCCCTGGCTGTGCCCCTTGGCATAAAGCGGCGCGCAGGCGATCAGCTGCGCGTCCTTGTAGGCGGTCAGGTACTGCGGCTGCCAGCCCGTCCCCGGCCCCACCGAACCGCTTTGCTCAAGCGCCAGCAGGAACCGATGGGTGGTGAAGGGATCGCGCGCCCGCCCCCCCTGCGCAACCTCGGGGCACGCGCAGGCGTCCCACTCTGCCGCCGGGATCTGCGTCAAAGATGGCAGCAGCTGAATCTTGATCTGAGCGTGATCCATGGATTTCCTCCGCACCGCTTCCATGATGTGGGGTGTGCCCCTGCTTAATCAAGATGTTAGCGGCGGCAGGTATCTTTCAAAGGTCACGTTGTCAGCGAGCGCCTGAACCGCGGCCCCCTGCGCCGCCGATGTCACCGTCCAGCACAAGACCGGCACCCCCTCGCTGCGCATGCGCTGCACCAGCGGGCGCGCCAGATCGCTTGCCTCGTGACTGATAAAGGCACTGTGGCTGCGGTGAAAATCCGGAATGCCGCGCAGATGATCGCAGGTCGCCTCCGGCAGCTCGGGCCAGTCCTGTGGCACGTAGGCGCTGGTGACCAGCCCCCGCGCAAGCCTGGGCGACAGTTGCGCCATCGCCACCACTGAATGGGGGTTGAAGGACATCAGCGCCACCGGCCCTTGATACCCGTCCAGCGCGGCCGCGGCGGCCTTCTCCAACCGACCGTCCCCCGGCCCCATCTGGCCATGCTGGTCCTTCAGCTCGATCAGCAGCGGGACTTGTCCCGCCACCATCGCCAGCACCTCGGCCAGATCCGGGATGCCCTCACCGTCGCCACCTTTCAACGACGTGGCGCGCAGCTGGTCGCGGCTCTGGGCCCGGACCGGGCCTCGGGCCTGCGCGAGACGGTCAAGATCATCATCGTGAAACACCATGGCACAGCCGTCGGCGGACAGCTGCAGGTCGATCTCTATGCCATACCCCGCGGTCAACGCCGCGCGGATCGCCGCGCGGCTGTTCTCGGGCCGCCCCGCCGAGGCATCATGCAGGGCACGATGCGCCAGCGGCACGGCCAGGAACTCGGCTGGCAGGGCCGGTGTCATCGGATCTGGAATACGCCGTCGATCTCCACCGCCACGCCCAGCGGCAAAGACGGGCAGCTGACGGCCGAACGCGCGTGACGCCCGATGTCGCCCAGCACCTCGACGAGGAAATCGGACGCGCCGTTCACGACCTGCGGCTGCTGGGTGAAATCGGCGGTCGAATTGACGAAGGCGCCCAGTTTGACGACCCGCACAAGGCGCTCCAGATCGCCGTCGCAGGCTGCCTTCAGCTGGGCCAGCAGGGCAATGGCGCAGCGCTTGGCCGCAGCCTGTCCTGCCTCGACGTCCATGTCCGCGCCGAGGGTGCCGGTGATCAGGCCGTTTTCATCCGCAGAGATCTGGCCAGAGATGTAGACCATGTCACCGCTGACCACATAGGGCACGTAGTTTGCCGCCGGGGCGGGTGCGTCGGGCAGGGTCACGCCCAGGTCTTTCAGCTTTGCTTCGATGCTCATGGTGGCATTCCTCCAGTTCAGTTCTGGTCGGACGCTACTCGCCCGCCGCGAAATCGGAAAGAGCAAATGCGTAGCGGCGGCGTGGCATTGCGCCATCCGCCCGCTCCGAGCCCCCTGCCCGCTTGCGGCGCATGAAATGGTGCGCCGTCGCCCCATCGGACTGGGGCGACATCAGCTTTCGCGGAAGGCCTTGTTGAAATAATCGGCCAGCGGCTTGACCAGATAGGCCAGCGGCGAGCGGTCGGCGGTGCGGATGTAGCTTTCCACCGGCATCCCCGGAAGCAGCACCGTACCGGCTGGCAGCCGTCCCTGCTCACCGGGGTTCAATTCGATCTCGGCGCGGTAGTAGGACAGACCGCTCGAAGGGTCCTCGAACGCATCCGCCGAGACCTGTGTGACCTCACCAAAGAGTTCCGGCGTGGTGCGCTGGTCCAGCGCCGAGAACCGCAAGGTCACCTGCTGGCCGGTGTACAGCTGATCGATGTCGGTGGGCGCCACCTGCGCCGCGATCACCAGCGGGCGGTCCTGCGGTACGAGGTAGAGCACCGGATCGGCCGGGCGGATCACCGAGCGCGGCGTCTGCACCTGCAGCCCGTAAACCACGCCCGAAACCGGCGCCGTGATGTCGAGCCGTGCCAGACGCTGGCGCAGTGAGCGGCGCGTTTCGGCCAGCTCCAGCTCCTGGTAGCGCAGATCGCGCAACCGGCTGATGGCCTCCTCGCGACGTCCGGTGGCCAGCTTGAGGATCTCGATGTCGATCTCGGTGACGCGGCCCTCGGCCTGCGCTTCGGCAGCGACCAACTCCCCCAGCTGGCCGTCCAGATTGGCTTGGGTACGCCGCAGGTTCAGCACGGTTGTCGCCTGCGCAAGGCCGCGATCCAGAAGCGACTGCTGGTTGCTCAGCTCTTCCTCGATCAGCTCCAGCTGCACCTGCATCGATTTCTGCTGCGCCTGGATACCGCGGATCTGCTCTTCGATCTGTCCGCGACGCTTTTCCAGCTGCTCGATCTCGCGCGCGGTGGTGTCCTTGCGGGCCTGGAACAGCCGACGCTGGCCTTCGACCAGATCCTTCACATCCGGCTGGCGTTCGGCTGCCTCCAGCAGCTCCGGGTCAAAGGTTATGGCGTCCGCCTCGTCCCGCTCGGCCTCCAGCCTGCCACGGCGGGCCATCAGCTCGAACAGCTGGCCTTCGGTGATCACCAGCTGCGACATCAGCTCGGTCGCGTCGAGCCGGATCAGCGTATCGCCCTCGGCAACGGTGTCGCCCTCGTCGACCAGGATCTCGGCGACGATGCCGCCATCCAGGTGCTGCACCACCTGACGGTTGCGGTCGACCTCGAGACGTCCCGACGCCACCACCGCGCCGGAAATGGAGGACATTACCGACCAGGTGCCGAAACCGCCGACCAGCACCAGCAAGGTCAGCACCCCGAGGATCATCGGCCGCCGCGCGGTCCATTGGTTTGCAGCGCTCATCGCACACCTCCGGCACCGGTGGCCTGGCGGATATTCTGGTGGTTGGCGACCATTTCCTGCAGGACCTTATCCTTCGGGCCAAAGGCGGTCTGTGTGCCTTTGTCGATGACCAGCAGCATGTCACATTCCTGAATGGCAGCCGGACGGTGCGCCATGATCAGGACCGAGCGGCCCTCGGCCTTGATCTGCTTGATCGCCTGGTTGAGCGCGATCGACCCCTCGTTGTCGAGGTTGGAGTTCGGCTCATCCAGGATCACGATCACCGGGTCATCATAGAGCGCGCGTGCGAGGCCGACCCGCTGCATCTGCCCCCCCGACAGCCGCCCGCCGGAGGCTGTGACCTTGGTGTCGTAGCCCTCGGGCAGCTTCAGGATCATCTCGTGAGCGGCGGCCTTGCGTGCGGCGGCGACCACCTTCTCGGCATCGGGCTCCTGCTGGAGACGGGCGATGTTCTGGGCGATGGTGCCGTCGAAGACCTGGATGCGCTGCGGCAGGTAGCCGATGTGGCCGCCCAGCACGTCCGGCGCATATTGGTCCAGCGATGCCCCGTCGAGCCGCACCGACCCGGCGGCTGGCCGCCAGACCCCGGTCAGCGCCCGCGCCAGGGTCGATTTGCCGGCACCGGACGGGCCGATCACCCCGATGGCCTGGCCGGGCTGCACCCGGAAATTGACGTTTCGCAGCAAGGGCGTGTTGCCGCCCGGCGGCACCACGGCCAGCCCCTGCACCTCCAGAAGCGCCTTTGGCTTGGGCAACGCGGTACGGTCAGCCTCCTCCGGCACCTTGTCCAGCAGCTCGGCCAGGCTGTGCCAGCCCTTCAGCGCGCGCTGAACCATGCCCCATTGACCCAGCCCCAGTTCGATCGGAGCCAGGGCGCGGCCCATCAGGATCGAGCCCGCGATCATCGCCCCGGGCGTCACCTCGTTCTGCAGCACCAGGTAGGCGCCCAATCCCAGCATCGCCGATTGCAGGAACAGGCGCAGCGTCTTGGTCAACGTGGTGAAACCGCCGCCGGTGTCATTGGCAGCGACACTGTCCGCCAGCGCCGCATCGCGGGCCTGTTTCCAACGAGAGAAGGACGCGCCACGCATCCCCATCGACTGGATCATCTCCGCCTCGGTGCGGATTTCCTCGGACATGAGGTTGGCCTTGTGGCCGGTCATGTTGGCCTTTTGCATCGGCACGCGGGTGAAGATCTGGTTCAGCACCGCGATCAGCACCAGCACCGCGCCGCCGGCCAGCGCCAGCAGCCCCAACCAGGGGTGAAACAGCGCAATCCCCGCCAGAAAAACCGGTGTCCAAGGCAGGTCGAAGGCCGCCCCGAGCACCGGTGACGCGATCAGCCGTTGCACGGATTCAAGGTCGCTGAGGCCGGTCTGCGCGGCCGGATCCTGCGCCACCGCGGAGCGTCGGATCATCGCATCGAACACCCGCCGATCCAGCGCGGCCTGGAACCGCGCCCCGATCCGCGCCATGATGCGGCCGCGGGCATAATCCAGCAGCCCCATCATGCCATAGAGGAACACCACCAGCAGCGACAGCGCCAGCAAGGTCGCCTCGGACCGGCTCCCCAGAACCCGGTCGTAGACCTGCATCATGTACAAGGGCCCGGTGAGCATCAGCAGGTTCACGAAAAAGCTGAAAATCCCGACGGACCAGTAGAGCCCGCGGCTTTGCCGCCGCACCGCGCGCAGCTCTTCGTAGCCGTTCCTATAAATGCTTTTATTCATGTTCAGACTGCAATAGTGGTTCCGTGGCCTCGGCTCAGGGCTGATTTGTAGCAGTTCTGGCCCAAGGCAGGTAAAAAAATGTAATCAGACTGGAAAACGGCCGGAAAGCTCTTACGTCGCTTTTGATCCGCCGCCCCCTTATCAAGTGGACCCTTATCCGAATGCCTTTCATGTTGCGACTACTAAAAATCCCGGCGGTGTTTGTGTTGGCGGCACTGGCTGCAGGCTGTGCCACACAGGATCCGGTGGCCCGCAGCGCAGGCGAGGTTTTTGACCCCTACGAGAATACCAACCGCGCGGTTCACGGCTTCAACCGCGGCGTTGACCGGCTGGTGTTCCGCCCCGCTTCGAAGGGCTACGTCTCGATCGTTCCGCCGGATATGGTCACAAGTTTCGGCCTGTTCGCGGAAAATCTGTCGATGCCGGGCCAGGCCGTCAACGCCCTGCTGCAGGGCGATTTGAAATCCACCGGCGCCGCGCTGACGCGTTTTGTCGTCAACACCATCTTCGGGATTGGCGGGCTGGGCGATCCGGCATCGGATTTCAACGTGCCGGAAGTTGACACCGATTTCGGCGAAACGCTGCACGCCTGGGGCGTGGGTGAAGGCGCATATGTGGAATTGCCGCTGCTTGGCCCGTCGACCAGTCGCGATGCCGCGGGGATCGCAGTGGACTTCGTGCTGAACCCCTTGGGCTATGTCGAGCAGAATACCGCCAAGAACATCAGCATCTACGCTGAGATCGTGCGGCGGATGGGGGATCGTGGCAATTATTCCGACACCATCGATTCGATTCTCTACGAGAGCGCCGACAGCTATGCGCAATCGCGCCTGATCTACCTGCAAAATCGCCGGTTCGAGCTGGGTGACGGAGCGGAGATCAAGGAAATCGACCCGTTCGAACTGGATACTGAAGGATTCTGAATGATGAACCGCCGTACTTTCCTGTCTTCGCTTGCCGCTGGCGCCGCCGCAGTCGTCTCCGCCCCCGGGGCGCTTTGGGCGCTGACCGAGAGCCGGGCAAGCACGCTGATCAACAACCTGGTGGGCGACATCAACCGGGTGATCGAATCCGGCAAGGGCGAGACCGCCATGTTCCGCGAGTTCGAGCGCATCTTCTCGCGCTACAGCGACACCTCCTACATCGCCGCCTACGCCCTGGGCGTGGATGGTCGCCGTGCCAGCGCGGGCCAGAAACGTGCGTTTTCCAAGGCGTTCCAGGGCTACATCGCGCGCAAGTACGGCAAGCGGTTCCGGGAGTTCATTGGCGGCAAGCTGGAAGTCACCGGCGTCAAGAAGGTGAAGAAGTGGTATGAGGTCAGCACCATCGCCTACCTCAAGGGCCAGTCGCCGTTCGAAGTGACGTTCCTCGTGTCGGACCGGTCGGGCAAGGACCTGTTCTTCAACATGTTCATTGAGGGTGTGAACCTCCTGCTGACCGAACGCACCGAGATCGGCGCGATCCTGGACAGCAAGGGCGGCGACATCAACGCGCTGATCGCGGAACTGGAACGCCAGGGCTGAGGCCGATCGAGAAACGAATAGCCACCGGGCTCGCCGTCAAATCCGAACAGCCGCCGAGCCCCGTGACTGGAAACACAGGAAAGGCTCCCTGAAAAGGGAGCCTTTTTTCGTGCGCGCCGTTTACCGTCCAGCTCGCCCGCCCGGCGCCATGGCACCAATGATGCGACATGCGCCCGTGATCCGACGTCTTGAACAGGGCTGCCAAGGAGTGCGACGCGCGCCGCACCCTCGGTGCGGCGCCGGGCCCAACCAGCGCAAGCGCCCCAGAGGGGGCGCCGAGCCGGGCGGGAGCACGCCCCTTTCTGCGCCAATTGTCGGCACAGACTGGGAAGGCCGTCAGTTGCCCAGAATGTCGCGCAGGATATTGTCCACGGCACGCCCCAGCTCCTGGCCCAGGTTGGGCACCTGGCGCTTGCGACGCTCACGGCGGGTGGGCTGCGGCGGCGGGGCGATCGGGGCAGGCTCCAGCATCGGCAGCGGCTTTGGCTCAAGCCCCTCGTGGACCCGCACCATGGTTTCCCGCCAGATTTCGGCAGGCAGGCCGCCGCCCGTTACCCCCGTCAGCGGCGTGTTGTCATCGTAGCCCATCCAGACACCGGCCACGTAATCCGCGGTGAAGCCGATGAACCAGGCGTCCTTTGCCGCCGACGTCGTGCCGGACTTGCCCGCGGCCTGCCAGCCGGGGATCTGCGCCCGTCGCCCGGTGCCTTCGGAGATGACCTTCTCCATCATCCAGACCAGCTGCTGCGCCGCTTCGGTGCGGACCACCCGTTCCCCGATGCCGCCGCTGGCGCCCATCAGCGCCTCGCTGTCGGCAACCAGCCGCAGTTCATTCACCCCGTAGGGCGTCACCGAAGAACCGCCGTTGAGAATGCCCGCATAGGCGCCGGTCATCTCCAGAAGCGTGCTTTCGGACGCGCCGAGCGCCAGCGCAGGTCCCGCCGCGAGATCACTGTCGATGCCGAAATCGCGCGCCACGCGGCTCACCTTGTCGCGGCCCACCGCCTCCGAGAGCTTGACCGCAGGCACGTTCAGGGAATCGCGCAACGCCCGCGCCAGGGTGACCTCGCCATAGAACTTGCGTGTATAGTTCTCCGGGCACCATTGGCCTGATCCGGGAATGTTCATGCAGTATCGTGCATCAAGCACCCGGTCATAGGGCGAGTATCCAAGTTCCAGCGCGGTGGCATAGACGAAGGGTTTGAAGGCCGACCCGGTCTGCCGCTTGGCCTGGGTCGCCCGGTTGAACACGCCCGACACCCGCGTCTTTCGCCCACCGACCATCGCGCGCACGGCGCCGTCGGCACTCATCACCACGATCGCCGCCTGCGCCTTGGAGCCTTCGCGGACCTTGTTCTCAAAGACGTATTTCAGCGCCTCCTCGGCGGCACGTTGCAGTCGCTGATCCAGGGTCGAGCGGATCACGACGTCCTCGGTGGTCTGATCGCCAAGGAAATCGGGGATGCTGTCCATCACCCAATCCGCAAAGTAGCCCCCGGCCCGCGCTGCCGCTGCCTCGCTCAGCCCGGCCGGGTTGTTCTGAAAGCGCGTCATCTCGGCCGTCGTCAGGTAGCCCTGCTCCTGCATCAGCCGCAGCACCGTCGCGGCCCGATCCTGCGAACGCTTGAGGTCATTGGTCGGCGCCAGCGTCGACGGGGCGGTCAGCAGACCCGCCAGCATCGCGCCCTCGGCCGGGTTCAGCTGGTTCGCGGATTTGCCGAAGTAGCGCTGCGCGGCCGCTTCGGCGCCATAGGCCCCGCCGCCCATGTAGGCGCGGTTCATGTAGATCGAGAGGATATCATCCTTGGTGTATTTCAGCTCCATCGCCAGCGCGAAGATCGCTTCGGTGCCCTTGCGCCACAGCGAACTCTTGCGGCAGTCGGCCTCGTAGGCGCGCTCGTTCTCCCATTCCGCAGGGTCATAGATCCGCCCCAGGCACAGGAGTTTGGCGGTCTGCTGGGTGATGGTCGAGCCGCCGTGCCCCGACAGCGGTCCCCGTCCTTCGCGCAGGTTGATGCGTATGGCGCTGGCGATGCCGCGCGGCGAAATCCCGAAATGCTGGTAGAAGCGCTTGTCCTCGGTGGCGACGATGGCGTTCTTCAGATGCGGCGAGACGGTGTCGGCACGCACCACGCCGCCGAACTGGTCCCCCCGCCAGGCGAACACTTCGCCATTGCGGTCCAGCAAGGTGACCGATCCCCGCGCGCGCCCATCAAGATAGGCCGAGACCTCGGGCAATCTTGCGTATTGGAACGCCACCGCGACCGCCACCAGCAAGCAGGCCACCATGCCAATGCGCCAGGTGAAGCCCCAGAGCAGCCGGAACGCCCAGACGAAGGGCGCCAGAAGCAGGCCGAGGGGGCCGCGCTTTTTCCGCACCGGTCTGGGGGCCGGTTTCCTGGGCCGGAACAGGCCCAGCAGACTGAAGCCTCCACGGCGCTTGCCCGTCGTCGGCTTGCGCCCGGACGTCTTGGCGGCGGCAGGCTTGCGCTTGCCACCTGCATAATTGCGCTTGTCTGCCACCAAGGGCTTGCGCCCGTTTCCTTGTGCCATCTCGAAGTCCTGCCCGGTTTACCCGTTTGCGCCGACAATACCCCGGCGCCATGGGAATGTAGAGGGGCCAGAAGCCCGCAAACCTGCTTTTCCAGATGTCCGGTTTTTAGGCGACTGCCCCAAAAGGCGCAAAATTTTTGTGCGCTCGGCGCGCTGCACGCGGAAACCTGCTCCCAATTTATAGGCACGACTCGGCCCAGCGTCTTTTCTGCAGATGCAAACGCGCCTGACAGCTGCCCCGCAACGGACAGCGCCTGAGGGCAAACATTGGACGGAAACTGGGCAACCCAAGGGGTACTGAGATGAAAATGATCATAGCCGCCATCAAGCCCTTCAAGCTGGACGAGGTCCGAGAGGCACTGACTGGACTGGGCGTCAGCGGATTGATGGTGAATGAAATCAAGGGCTTCGGCGCGCAAGCCGGGCATACAGAAATCTACCGCGGGGCCGAATACGAAGTGAACTTCGTGCCCAAGGTGAAACTGGAGCTGGTGGTCCCGGACGAGCTGGCCGAGCCCGCCGTCAGCGCCATCGCCGAAACCGCCCGCACCGGCAAGATCGGTGATGGCAAGATTTTCGTGCTGGATGTCGAACAGGCTGTGCGGGTGCGCACCGGCGAAACCAACCTCGAGGCGCTGTAAGGCGCCCGCCATGGAGGAAAGACTTATGAAGAACCTGAAACTCCCCCTTGCGGTGCTGGCGCTGGCAGCCCTGCCGGGCCTGGCGCTGGCCCAGGACGGCCCGGTGGCCGGCGTGAACCCCGCGACCGACACGGTGTTCATCCTGAACTCACTGCTGTTCCTGATCGGGGGCTGCCTGGTGTTCTGGATGGCCGCCGGTTTCGCGATGCTGGAAGCAGGTCTGGTGCGCTCGAAGAACGTGACCATGCAGCTGACCAAGAACATGGCGCTGTTCTCGCTGGCGGCCGTGTTTTACTGGCTGATCGGCTACAATCTGATGTATCCGCTGGGCAACTGGGCGATGGACGGGGTTCTGTCCGGCGTCTTTGGCCCCGGCGTTCTGGAAGCGGTCGGTATCACCGCCGATGCGGCGGATGACTATTCCTATGCCGCCACCGGCTCGGACTTCTTCTTCCAGCTGATGTTCTGCGCGGCGACCGCCTCGATCGTGTCGGGCACCCTGGCCGAGCGGATCAAGCTGTGGCCCTTCCTGATCTTCACCGTGATCCTGACCGCCGTGATCTACCCGCTGCAGGCCAGCTGGAAATGGGGCGGCGGCTTCCTCGACCAGATGGGCTTCCTGGACTTCGCCGGTTCCTCCGTGGTGCATTCCGTGGGCGGCTGGGCGGCTCTGACCGGCGCGCTGATCCTCGGCCCGCGCATCGGCAAGTACAAGGACGGCAAGACCGTACCGATGCCCGGCTCCAACCTGGCGCTGGCGACCCTGGGCACCTTCATCCTGTGGATGGGCTGGTTCGGCTTCAACGGCGGCTCGCAGCTGGCGATGGGCACGGTCGGCGACGTCGCGGACATCAGCCGCATCTTCTCCAACACCAACGCCGCAGCCGCAGGCGGTGCCGTGGCAGCGCTGGTGCTGACCCAGGTTCTGTTCCGCAAGCCTGACCTGACCATGATCCTGAACGGCGCGCTGGCCGGCCTCGTGTCGATCACCGCAGAGCCGCTGACCCCATCCCTGGGCATGGCCACCCTGATCGGCGCAATCGGCGGCATCATCGTGGTCTTCGCGGTGCCCTTCCTCGACAAGCTGAAGATCGACGACGTGGTCGGCGCGATCCCGGTCCACCTGATCTGCGGCATCTGGGGCACCATCGCGGTTGTGCTGTCGAACCCCGACGCCTCGCTGATGACCCAGCTGACCGGCATCGTGACCATCGGCGTGTTCACCGTCGTCGCCTCCACCGTCGTCTGGCTGATCCTGCGGGCCACCCTCGGCATCCGGGTCGACGAGGAAGACGAGGTCAACGGGCTGGACATGGCGGAGCTGGGCATGGAAGCCTACCCCGAGTTCTCGCCGAGCTGACTTTTCAGCCCTTGAAACAAAAGCGCGGCGCCTGCTTCAGGCGCCGCGTTTCGCTTTGGACGGAAACACTTACTCAGCGGCCCAAGTGCAAGCATCCACCACGGATTGGGCGCACGTTCTTGGAGTATTAAGGGCGGAGTTCGAAGCCGGAAGCCGGTTTCTTGCCACGGAGCCGCTCCGCATTACTTCTTTGGGCCAGAGGCGCGATGACCTTGGTTTACACGTTAGCTACAGCCGTTCCCTCGAATGCCCGAAGGTACGGCAGTTTTCTTGAGGAACGGATCATCCGTCCTCGCTGCCGACTGCCAATGGGCAATTCCGGCGAGGGCAGATCCCGCAGCGGGTCGTGGAGGCTCGAATATGAAACCCAATTTTATCATTGCCGGTGCTCCTAAGTCTGCGACTTCCTGGCTGGTGAATGCACTCAAACGCCACCCCGATACCTACCTGCCCCGGAGCGAGCTGCATTTTTTCAATATCAAAGAAAATTTCGCTCGCGGCTTTGACTGGTACTGCCGGAAGTTCGACCCAGGGAGAGGGCGGCGCGCGATTGGCGAGAAAACTCCCAACTATATGTGGATTACGCCAGCCCCGCACGAAAGCCGCTTTGGCACTCATCTTCCGAATATACATAAGGCCATTCATCGCCTGCTGCCGGACGTAAAGCTGATCTTTGTGCTACGCGACCCGGTAGACCGCTTGGTTTCGGCCTTTAATCATTACCGCAGAAGCGGCCAGTTTTCACCGTATTGGGATTTGGAAGATGTCGTCTTCGGCCGCAAGGCGCATCTAGGTGAGAAATACGGCCTGATAGACATGGGGCTATATGCAAAACACCTTGAGGCCTATTATCAGTTATTTGATCAAAGCGTCTGAAGGTGATTATTACCGAAACCGACATCAAAGGCGCCGCAGATAAGACTTTGGAAGACATATGCCGGTTTTTGGACATTGATCCCGGACATCCGGAGATGAATCCCGAGAAGGAAATTAATTCCTTTGACCCCATACGGGTCTCCCAAGCCTATCTGAACTACCTCAATCCGTTTCCGAATGTGAAATCGTTCAAACGGGGCGCGCAGTTCGCCTCAAAAATTCTGAGGGGGCCACCGCTGAAAAAATACGTCCCGGACGAGAACATCTCGCAGAAAATCGCCGAAATCTATGCCGGACCCAACCAAATACTATTCAACTTAATTGATCGGCAGGATGTGAACTGGAAGTAATCCGCCCCGCCGGATAATCCAGCCTCCACGCGGGCCGCGCCATAAGGCGCGACCCTTCGTTGGCGGCCTGAAGCTTAAACGCCCGCGTCGACGATCGCCTTGGCAAGCACGGGAACCGTCTTGGTGTTCAGACCGGCAATGTTCAGGCGGCTGTCGCCAACCATGTAGATGCCGCTGTCGACGCGCATCTTCTCGACCAGTTCGGGCGTGGTGCCCAGAAGCGAGAACATGCCGCGGTGCTGGGCGATGAAGCCGAAGCGATCCGAACCGGTCAGGCGCTGCAGTTCATCGGCCAGTTGCTGGCGCAGGGCCAGCATGCCCAGACGGGTTTCCTCCAGCTCTGCGGCCCAATCGGCGCGCAGTGCCTCGTCGTTCAGGATCATGGTCACCAGGCGCGCACCGTGGTCCGGCGGGAAAGAATAGTTCTGCCGGTTCAGGAAGGCCAGCGTGCCCTGGTTCAGCGCCTGCGCGCCCTTGTCCTGGCTCACCGCCATCAGCAGGCCGGTGCGCTCGCGGTAGATGCCGAAGTTCTTCGAGCAGCTGGCTGCGATCAGCACCTCGGGGCAGCCCGCGGCAACCATACGCACGCCCTTGGCGTCTTCTTCCAGGCCATCGCCAAAGCCCTGGTAGGCGATGTCGATCATCGGGATCAGGCCGCGCTCGTTGAGAAGCGCGATGACCTCTTTCCACTGGGTCTCGTTCAGGTTGGCGCCGGTCGGGTTGTGACAGCAGCCGTGCAGCAGCACCACGTCGCCCTTCTCGGCACCCTTCAGATCCTCGATCATACCGTCGAAGTCCACGCCACGGGTTTCGCGGTCGAAGTAACGGTAGGTGACGGTCTCGATGCCAACGTATTTCAGGATCGAGATGTGGTTCGGCCAGGTCGGATCCGAGACGAAGACGCGCGCCTTGGGGTTGGCCATGCGGATCATCTCGAAGGCCTGACGCACCGCGCCGGTGCCGCCGGGGGTGGCCGCGGCAGCGATGTTTTCACGCGCGACCGCATCGCCGAGGATCAGCCCAATCATTGCGTCCGCATAGGCCGGATCGCCCGCCAGGCCGGTATAGGCCTTGGTGGTCTGCTCTTCCCACAGCTTGTGTTCAGCCGCCTTGATGGCGCGCATCACCGGGGTGACGCCCTCGGCATTCTTGTAGACGCCGACACCTAGGTCGACCTTCTCGGCGCGCGGATCGTCGCGGTACATCTGCATCAGCGCCAGAATCTTGTCAGCTGGCTGGGGTTTGAGGGTCTCGAACATCAGTTCTCTCCGGTTGCAACGGGAAGGGTCGGGAAGGCACCCCATTCCGCCCAGGAGCCATCATAAAGCGCGTGATCGGTCTTGCCGATCCGCTCCATGGCGAGGCTGAGGACGGCGGCTGTGACACCCGATCCGCAGGTGGTGATGGCAGGTTTGTTCAGGTCGACCCCGGCTGCGGCGAAGGCCGCGCGGATGCCGTCGGCATCCTTCATGGTGCCATCCGCGTTCAGCAGGGTCGTGAAGGGGACGTTCTTGGAGCCGGGAATATGCCCGGCGCGCAAACCTTCGCGGGGCTCGGGCTTGTCGCCGCGGAACCGCTCGGCGGAGCGCGCATCGATGATCTCGTGATCGCCCAGCTTGGATGCGGCGGAGACCTGGGTCACATCGCGCACCAGCTGGTTCTGCACCCGCACCGTCATGTGGCGGTCCCGGATCACCGGCGGCAGATCCTCGACCGGGTGCCCTTCGGCCTGCCATTTCGGCAGACCGCCATCCAGCACCGCGACATTGGTCTGCCCCATCAGGCGGAACATCCACCAGACGCGGGCCGCGGAGAACAACCCCTTGCCGTCGTAGATCACCACCTGATGGCCGTCGCCGACGCCCATGGCGCGCAGCCGCGACATGAACTTCTCCACCGGCGGCATCATGTGCGGCAGGTCCGAGCGGTGGTCGGAAATCTCTTCGATATCAAAGAAACGCGCGCCGGGGATATGCGCGGCCTCGTATTCCGCCCGCGGGTCGCGCCCTTCCTGCGGCAGATACCATGAGGCGTCCAGGATCCGCAGATCCGGGTCCTTCAGATGAGCAGCCAGCCAGCCCGTGGACACAAGCGTTTTCGGATCATCCAGCATCGAAGCGTCTCCCTGTCAGCGCTGGCGCCATGCGTACAGCCGCCAGCCCATCGGTGCAAGCCATCCGCGATTTTTACGGTCTGTTACGAGTTTGTTGCGAGGGTGCTGGCGGCGAATGATCGCACCCCTGCTCAAATACCGGCATTTTTCCAAGGCCAGACTACAGGCGTCATTGATGATAAACTTACGCATCTTACTTGCGACCCTTGCAGCGGCGCTTTCGCTGGCCAGCGCCGCCTTTGCCGACGACACATGCGCGCCGGTCGGCCAGGAGTGTATTCCGAATGACGCGCACACCCAGCAACTGCGCATCGGCCCGCAAACCCCAAGCCTGTACGCGCTGCCAGCCCTGCAGAACCTGCAGGATCTGACCCTGATCGCCGAGCTGCATTACGAGATGCCCGTTGATCTCACTCCGCTGGCCGCGTTGCCGAACCTGGAAAAGCTGGCCCTTGTCGGCATCCATGCGGTGGATCTGTCACCACTGCTGCAATTGCCCAAGCTGAAACGCCTCAGCCTTGATTCCGTCTCCGCGCCGGATTTCACGCCCCTCGCCAGTTTGACCTCCCTGGAACACCTGTCTGTCTGGGGGATCGACGCGGTAACCGACCTGGAATTCGCCCGCGACCTGCGCCAATTGCAGAGCCTGAACATCGCGGATTCCGGCGTCACTGACCTGTCACCGTTGACCGGCCTCGACACGCTGGAGGTCTTCCTGGCGTTCAACACCGAAATCACCGATCTGTCGCCGCTGGCGGCGGCAAACCTGCGGGTCGCCTGGATCTCGAACTCTCCGGTGACCAGCCTGGCTGCGCTGGCGGGATCAACACGCCTCGAGATGCTGCGCGCCGAGGGCACCCGGTTGCAGTCGCTGGACGGGCTGGCCAACAAACCGGCGCTGCGCACGGTGATCCTGTCCGACACGCCGGTTTCGGATCTCGGCCCGCTGGCCGGAGCGACAAGC
>NZ_JBGFGM010000059.1:0-7224 GCF_041224635.1 Leisingera sp. XS_AS12 | reverse complement strand
CGACACCGACAAGCCGACAGGCCCTGCGCTGCGAGATGCCGTGATCCCGCATCGCCCTGAGCGCTGCCTCTCGCCGCTTGGTCAGCGTCGTCAGTTCTTTCCCAGAAGATCCTTCAGAACCACATTGTCCAGCATCGTATCGGCCAGCAGCCGCTTCAGCTTGGCGTTCTCGTCCTCCAGCGCCTTCAGCCTCGCGGCCTCCGACACCTCCATGCCGCCATACTTGGACTTCAGCTTGTAGAACGTTGCCGGGCTGAGCCCGTCCCTGCGGCACACCTCCGCCGTCGGCATGCCTGCCTCTTGCTCCTTGATCATCCCGATAATCTGCGCCTCGGTAAAACGGCTCTTCCGCATTCGTCTGCTCCTTCAGGGGTGGGCAGACTCTACATCATGGTGAGGAATTCCGCGGGGGGCACGTCACAGCTGGTAAAACCACCGTCCGCCCGGCTGATGTACCCGGCACCCGCGCGTCATTGCACGAACTCCTGCGCGCCCTCGCCCGCGAGGCAGCCCGCGCCGCCATCTACGCACGGTATTCCAGCGATCTGCAGCGCGACGCCTCCGTAGAAGACCAGATCCACAGCTGCACGGACTACGCCAAGACGCAGGGGCTTGAAGTCGTCTCCACCTACTCGGACCGGGCCATCTCGGGCGCAAGCCTTATGCGCAGCGGCATGCAGGCCCTGCTCCGCGATGCGCGCGGCGGCACCTTCGATGTGGTTATCTCGGAAGCCCTCGACCGTCTAAGCCGCAATCAGGCCGACATTGCCCACATCTACCAGGAATTTTGTTTCAACGGCCTCCCGATCGAGACCCTCTCAGGAGGGCTGATTTCGGAGATTCATATCGGGCTCAAGGGGACGATGAATGCCTTGCAGCTCAAGGATATCGCGATGAAGACCCACCGCGGCCTGAAGGGGCGTGCTCTGGAGGGCAAATCCGCGGGCGGCAGAGCTTACGGCTACCGCATGAAGCCGCAACTCACGTCCAGCGGCGAGGTGATCCGCGGCGAGCGGGAGATCCATCCAGAAGAGGCAAATGTCGTGCGCCGGATCTTCGCGAACTACGCCCGCGGGCTTTCGCCGAAGAAGATCGCCGAAGCGCTCAACAAGGAGCGCGTGCCTGCCCCGTCCGGCCGCCACTGGGGTGCCTCCACCATTCATGGCAACCGCCAGCGCGGGACCGGGATCCTCAACAATGAGCTCTACATCGGCCGACAGGTCTGGAACCGGCTGCGCTACGTGAAGGATCCGCAGACCGGCAAGCGCATCTCGCGGCTGAACCCGGAAAGCGAGTAGACGGTCACCGACGTTCCGCATTTGCGGATCGTCGAGCAGGATCTCTGGGATGCGGTCCGGGCACGCCAAGGCGAACTGAAGACCGCGGGCACCAAAGTGCCGGTCTGGGACCGGCGCCGCCCCAAGACCTTGTTTTCCGGCCTGATGGCCTGCGGCTGCTGCGGAGGCGGCTTTGCCAAGATCTCCAAGGACAGCTTCGGCTGTTCCCCGGCGCGGAACAAAGGAGCCGCGGTCTGCAGCAACAAGCGCACGATCAAACAGGCCGACCTGAAAGCCCGGGTGCTGGATGCACTGGCGAACCACCTGATGGATCCGGACGCGGTGCAGGTCTTCTGCGAAGAATACACAGCCGAGCGCAACCGGCTGAAGGCGGCGGCCGCCGGGAGCCGCAAGGAAAAGGAACAGGCACTGGCCCGCGCAAAACGGGATCATCAGAAGCTGGTGGATGCGATCATCGCGGGCGTGCCCGCGGAGCAGGTCAAAGACCGGATGATCGAGCTCGACACGCGGCGCCAGCAGCTGGAACGGGAGTTGGAGCAGCCCCCTGCCCCGGACCCGGTGGTGTTTCACCCGTCTATGGCAGAGGCCTACCGGGAGCGGGTCTCCCGGCTGATCAAGGGGCTTGGCTCCGCCGAAGGCATGGAAGAGGCCAAGAAGGCGCTGCGCGCATTGGTGGAGCGGATCGTGCTGACGCCCGCAGCGGAGGGCGACGGCCTGGATCTGACCCTTGAGGGCGATCTTGCCGGGCTGCTGCGGCTGGCGACGGGTGCGGAAGGCGCGAACACGAAGAAGGCTTCGGGCGGCGCGCCGGAAGCCTTTGATATGCATGGGGAAATTGTGTTGGTTGCGGGAGCAGGCAACCGCCGTATCCTACCTGTCCTCTCCGCAGAAATATAAACAAATGATAGCACGCAGCTAACGGCACCTCTGCGCAGAAAAGCGCCCTTTGCAAAGTCTTGGGGCCTGCCAGCCGGGCGGGAATTTACGGGTCGTTGCGCGAACACAGCTACTCTCGCTTTGCCGCTGGATGAGGCTGCGCGAATCCTCGACAGTTTCGACACCGAGGTGAAGCTTTTCGATCCGCGCGACCAGCCGCAACCCGATGGCGCGCTGTCCGAGCAACCCAAGGTGGCCGAGCTGCGAAACCTCGTGACGTGGTGTCGAGGCATGGTTTGGTGCTCGCCGGAATGTCATGACGTTATGACCGGGATCATGAAATCGCAGATCGACTGGATTCCCCTGTCACTCGGCGGCGTGCGCCCGACGCAGGGCAAGACGCTGGCGGTGATGCAGGTCTGCGGCGGGTCGCAATCATTCAACACGGTGAACCAGCTGCGCATCCTTGGCCGCTGGATGCGGCTGCTGACAATCCCCAACCAGTCCTCGGTTGCCAGGGCATGGGACGAGTTCGACGAACACGGTCGGATAAGGCCATCGCCATATTACAATCGCATCGTCGACGTGATGGAAGAACTGGTGAAGTTTCACCCTGTTGAGCCGAGACATCAAGGATCATCTGGTTGATCGATACTCCGAACGGGTCGAAAGCCGTGCAGAGCTGTCCCAACGGGTCAGCCAGCCAAAGGCGGTCGGCCAGTGACTGCAGAGCGTTTGGGGGCGGCAACCGGCAACACCATTGGCGCGCCGCAATTGTGACTATGCACTGCCAGGCCTCGGGGCCGGCAGTGCATGATTGCGCGTCAGGCGTGGCTTTCCTGTACCTTCGCTGCTGTCAGTGACACGATGCCGAGGGCGATCACACCCGAAAGGGCCGCGGCCACGGGGGTCATCCCGACGCCAGGGCCGGCCACGATCGCACCGCCCACCGCTGATGCGCCCGAGATCCCGAGGTTGAAGGCCGCGATGTTGAAGCCCGAGGCGATGGCGCCTGCGCCGGGGCTTCCGGCCTCGGCCGTTTCGACCACTGCCGATTGCACGATCGGCGAGATGGCGAAGGCAAAGACCCCCCAGACAGCGAGGTTGACCGAGATCGCCCAGATGCTTCCCTGGGTCGCCAGCAGCATGGCAAGCGATGCCACGAGGCCGATCAGCACGATACGCAGCGCGCTTGTTGCGCCAAGCCGGTCGGAGGCCGCGCCGCCCGCGAGGTTGCCGACCACGGTCGCCAGACCAAAGAGCATGAGCGCGAGACTCACCGATGCAGGCGCGATGCCAGTCACATCGGTCAAAAGCGGCGTGAGGTAGGTGAAGACGACGAAGGAGCCGCCAAAACCGAAGACGGTGACGAGATAAAGTGCCAGCAGCCGCGGGCTGGCGACAAGTGCCAGTTGCCGCCACAGCGGCAGTGCCGCGCCAATGCGCAGGTTGCCCGGCAACAGCAGAGCGAGGCCAGTAAAGCTGACAACCCCGAGCGCACCGACAAGCAGGAAGGGCGCACGCCAGCCGAAAGTCTGGCCGATGAAGGCGCCAAGCGGCACGCCCACGACCATAGCCACGGTGAGTCCCGCGAACATCAGCGACACCGCACGGGACGCCCGCGAGCGGTCGACCAGAGAGGTGGCGATTGCCGCGCCGATCGAGAAGAACACGCCGTGGGCAACACCTGTCACCATGCGACCGGCGAGAAGGGTGCCGAAACTCGGCGCCAGCGCCGCCGCGAGGTTGCCCGTGGTGAATAACGCCATGAGGACAAGCGCCAACGGCTTGCGGGGCAGGCGTTGGGTCAGGGCGGTAATCGTGGGTGCGCCGAGCGTGATCGCCAGCGCGTACATGCTGACCAGAAGGCCGGCCGAAGGCACGGTCACGTCGAGGTCGCCGGCAATCTCGGGGATCAGGCCGACGATGACGAACTCGGTCGTGCCGATCGCGAAGGCCGCGATGGCCAGGGCAAAAACTGCGATGGGCATGATAACCTCCTCTTACCGGAGAGCCGCGGCGGCGGCTTGCGCGATGGCTTCATCGTCCTCGACCGTGGCACCGGCCACGCCGACCGCGCCAAGGAAGGTGCCGTCCGCGTCACGGAGTACGACGCCGCCGCCGAAGCTGATCAGCCCGCCATTGGTGTTCTCGATCGTGTAGATCGCGCCTGAAGGGCGCGCCTCTGCGCCAAGCGCGATGCTGTCGGTCTGGAACAGGGCCGCGGTGCGGGCTTTTTTCTGTGCCACGTCGATGGCGCCGAGAACCGCGCCTTCCATACGCTCAAACCCGGCGAGCTGGGCGCTAGCATCAACGACAGCGATATTAATCGCAAAGCCATCCTGTGCAGCCTTGGCGCGCGCCGTGTCGATGACGGTGCGAATGATGTTCTGATGCATGGGATCGTCTCCTTGTCCTGCGGGGCGCCGTGCCCGCTTGCAAGGACCCACTTCGGACGTGACAGCCTTGTTGGAAAGGGGCGCCCATGCGAGAGCGCAATTTATTCAGTATTGCTGAACTTCAGCCGAAATTCTCAACATTTTCCACGCCGCATCGCGCATCCGGGCTTCGGTAAGTTCGCCTTTGGGACCGGCAATGGCGAGTGCAGCTCGAACCTCTCCCTGTTCCCTGACCGGAATCGAAACGCAGTGACGACCAGGCGTGAAGAATTCGAGGTCGAGTGCGAAGCCCAGGCGGCGAACCTCCAATAATCGCGCGTCGGTCACGCCATCCTGCGACAGATCACGGCGATGCCGCACGCGTGTCTCCAACGCAGGCATGAAGGCAAGGAAGACAAGACCCACAGCCGTTCCTTCAAGTGGTTCCCGTCGGTCCACCGGCGAGTTCATGTCGTCAGCGCCCGGGCCGCACACATCAAGGTAGAACGCTTGATCTCCGCTGGGAACCGCAAGATAGGAGGCAAATCCCGTCAACTCGGTGATCCGCACAAGCGCAGGTCGCAGCGATGCCCGCAAACGGTCGTCGTCGCCCGCGATCCGCGCAAGGTTGAGGATGCGCGCCCCGAGATAATAGGCACTGTTACCGGAGCGGCGATGCAGGTAGCCGAGGTTCGAAAGCGTGCGAAGGATATTATGCACTGTGGTCTTTTTAAGACCAGTGATGTCGGAAATCACGGCGAGCTGGGCACTGCCGCCCTGGCGGGCGATGACCTCAAGGATCGCCGTGGCGCGTTCTATCGATTGAATGGTACTACCAGGCATGGGACCATATTCAGCAATGCTGGGCGTTTGTCACGCTCTTACTGCCTCACAGCTCGGGGCGCGTGAACCATTCCATTGTGGCTAAGGTGAGCATCGGATGCTGGCCTCAAAATAATCGCCCTGACCTACGGGGTCGCACGATGGCCCGTTGGCATCGCAGACCGCAGGCGAAACGGCCTCGGCTACGAAGATGAAACTGCGGCGCGCAGGCGTTCCGTCAGGTCGGCAATCTGATCGCGAAGCGCCCCGATATCCGTATCACCCCGGTCGACGGCACGGGTGACGCAAAGACCGATGTCATGCGCCCTGTCCTCGAGACGCTTGCCCTTTTCCGTCAAGGTGACGGCCACGCGGCGTTCATCTTGAGGGCTGCGGCGGCGTTGAACCAAACCCGCGACCTCCATCCGTTTCAGCAACGGGGTGAGCGTGTTGGTTTCCAGGAACAGCACTTTACCCAATTCACCAACGGTCTGGCCATCACGTTCCCACAGGGCAAGGAGCACCAGGTATTGCGGGTAGGTAAGCCCGAACTCCGCCAGCACCGGCCGATAAAGTCGTCCCATCGCGCTATTCAGTGAATAGATCGCAAAGCAGAACTGCTGATTCAGAGGCAGGGCATGTTTTGTCATCTTGTCGTCATACATAGATCGCAGGCGATATTATCGCAAGCGGTTGATCAATCCATAGCTACGCAATATATATCGCTCGCGATACAATCGCAGTCGATAAGAAAAACTCTCAATGTCTGTCTCCCCAATCTATACCGCCCATGGATCCGCAACCGGAGGCCGCGATGGCACAGCCAAGGTTGTCGGCACCGACTTGGTGCTGAACCTCGCCCCGCCGACCGAAATGGGCGGCAACGGCAATGGCTACAACCCCGAGCAGCTGTTCGCTGCGGGGTATTCCGCCTGCTACATCGGCGCGATGAAATTCGCGACCACCCAAGACGCTAGCCTGCCGAAGGTGCCCAGCGACGTGGAGGTCGAAACCGCTGTCGGCATCGGACCGCGCGACGCCGGGGGGTTTGGCCTGAAGGTCACGCTTGCCGTTTCGCTGCCGGGTGTCGACAAGGAAGCCGCCGAGCGTCTGACCGAAGCCGCTCACCAGCTTTGCCCCTATTCCAATTCGATCCGGGGCAACGTCGAGGTGACCACCGAAATCCGGTGACCACATGCGGCTGCAAACCGCTATAAAGGGAAATAGCCTCTCAAACTTCGGCCGTAACATCTCGGTGCGGCCGAACTTTCTGGCGGGGGTCATGCTGCTGTTCGACCATGCCGAAGCCGTCGAAGGGACCGCCAGCACGGAGGTTGCGGCTGGCTCATCGTCCCCGGTTTCGCCTCGCGTGCCCCTCGCATCCTCAGGTCTGCCCCGCGCGGCCGCTTTAAGGGTAGACTGAGAACAAGGATGCACGTCTTTCACCCGGTTGTGCAACGGTGCTCTGCTGCTCTGCCCCCTGAAGGAGCAGACGTATGCGGAAGAGCCGTTTTACCGAGGCGCAGATTATCGGGATGATCAAGGAGCAAGAGGCAGGCATGCCGACGGCGGAGGTGTGCCGCAGGCACGGGCTCAGCCCGGCAACGTTCTACAAGCTGAAGTCCAAGTACGGCGGCATGGAGGTGTCGGAGGCCGCGCGGCTGAAGGCGCTGGAGGACGAGAACGCCAAGCTGAAGCGGCTGCTGGCTGATACGATGCTGGACAATGTGGTTCTGAAGGATCTTCTGGGAAAGAACTGACGACGCTGACCAAGCGGCGAGAGGCAGCGCTCAGGGCGATGCGGGATCACGGCATCTCGCAGCGCAGGGCCTGTCGGCTTGTCGGTGTCG
>NZ_JBGFGM010000091.1:0-473 GCF_041224635.1 Leisingera sp. XS_AS12 | reverse complement strand
CATTTTGAGATCGGCAATGTGGCGGCCGCCGCCGCGGCGGGCACGGCGGACGACCTCGGCACCTTTGCCAAGCTCATCGCCAAGAAGACCACGGCCGAGATCGCGTTTTTGCGCGTGGAGCTGTTCCTCGGCATCTTCATCGGCGCCATCACTTTCACCGGTTCGGTGATTGCCTTCGGCAAGCTGGCGGGCAAGGTCACCTCGGCGGCGACCAAGCTGCCGGGCGGTCACGCGCTGAACGCCGGTGCCGCGGCGCTCTCCTTCGTCTGCCTGATCTGGTACTTCAACTCCGGTACCTTCCTGCCGCTCTTGCTGATGACGCTGGCAGCGCTGTTCATCGGCTACCACCTGATCATGGGCATCGGCGGCGCCGACATGCCGGTGGTGGTGTCGATGCTGAACAGCTACTCGGGCTGGGCCGCGGCGGCGATCGGCTTCTCGCTTGGCAATGACCTCCTCATCGTGGTCGGCGC
>NZ_JBGFGM010000046.1:0-339 GCF_041224635.1 Leisingera sp. XS_AS12 | reverse complement strand
CACATAGACCAGCTGGGGGCAGGCCGCGCACAGTGTGTCCGCACCCAGCCCGAACCGGTCCATCACGCCGGGGCGGAAGTTTTCGACCAGCACGTCACACTCCGCCGCCAGCGCCCGCGCCGCCGCCGCGCCGTCCTCGGTTTTCAGATCCAGAACGATGGATTTCTTGCCGCGGTTCACCGATTGGAACAGCAGGCTTTCGCCGTCCCTGAAGGGGCCGATGTGGCGGTAGTCATCGCCTGCGGGCGGCTCGACCTTGATCACCTCCGCGCCCAGATCGGCCATCAGCGCCGTACAATAGGGCCCAGCCAGAACCCGGGAAAAGTCCAGGATCCGGAC
>NZ_JBGFGM010000044.1:0-32538 GCF_041224635.1 Leisingera sp. XS_AS12 | reverse complement strand
CTCCGCCGCCAGCGCCCGCGCCGCCGCCGCGCCGTCCTCGGATTTCAGATCCAGAACGATGGATTTCTTGCCGCGGTTCACCGATTGGAACAGCAGACTCTCGCCGTCCCTGAAGGGGCCGATGTGGCGGTAGTCATCGCCTGCGGGCGGCTCGACCTTGATCACCTCCGCGCCCAGATCGGCCATCAGCGCCGTACAATAGGGCCCAGCCAGAACCCGGGAAAAGTCCAGGATCCGGACCCCCTCCAGCGGCCTGCGGCCTGCCGTTTTGCCATCTTCGAACATGCGCCCCCCATCAGTTGCTTGCTGGAGGATAGCGTCCAATTGGATATATTCAGAAATACGTGACGCGTATGAAGGGTATACAAAAATGAATATACCATTGAACTTCCGCCAGGTTGAAATCCTGTTGGCGGTTGCGGACACCGGCAGCACCGCCGCGGCGAGCCGTACGCTGAACACGTCCCAGCCCTCGGTTTCGCTGGCTATTGCGCGCTGCGAGGAAGTGTTTGGACAGAAGCTCTTTATCCGCATCCCAGGCCGCGGGATGGAGCTGACCCCGTTCGGTCAACACAAGCTTGCACAGCTGCGCGAACTGGAAAAACAAGCCCGCTGGGTGCTGAGCGGCGGCGAGAGCACGCCGGAATTCCTGAATCTGGGGGTGTTTTCAACGCTCGGCCCGCGCTATGCGCCGCAGTTGGTGCGCCGCTTTCTGGACGCCCGCCCTGACGCCGAAGTCCGCATTCTTGAAGGCGACCTGCAAACGCTGTTCGATTGGCTCAGCGAAGGCAGGATTGACATGGCGCTGCTGTACGATTTCGGCATTCCGTCGGATTTTGTCATCACGCCTCTGATGGCCGTGGAGCCCTACGCCCTGCTGCCGAAGGGGCACAGGTTAGCACAGCAACCCAGCGTTTGCTCCGAGGATCTGGTACAGGAGCCGGTCATCCTGATGAACCTGCCCCACAGTCGGGGCTATTTTCTGTCTCTGTTGCAGAATACAAGTGTTCCGGTGCGGGTGATGCACGAAACCGGTTCGATAGAAATGTTGCGGTCAATGGTGGCCAACGGGTTTGGTGTTGGATTGCTGGCAACCGACCTGCCAGACGGTCCGTGCTATGATGGCAGTCCAGTGATCCGGGTTCCACTCGACGGCCGCCCGCCGCTGCATCAGGTAGCCCTTGCTCATCGCGGCGCGGCGCTCAAGCGGCCCATCACCCAGGCTTTTACCGCCTTTGCCAAAGCCTATTTCAACCCGGCGACCTGAGCGCCAAGAGGTCGCAGCGTTAATCCGCGGCAGTATAAATTGCGTCTTTGTTTCTATCGCTAGCATTTCACGACTGGACCAATCGCGACATTCGAGCCGGGTGCAGCGATGGCTTCGCCGCAGGTGCAGCCGCCGACCACCTTCGAAGGTCAGCGGCGCGGGATAAAGTGAGCTTTCGCTGCACGTGCGCCAAGGTCAGCTTACCTCGCTGGCTATCGGATTCAGCCAATTTTCCGAAGCGTCTGAAGGTCGCAAATCGTTGCGTACCCCATTGACCTCTTGATACCGTGCAAAAGCGCAGCTCCATTCATCGCGAAACTGATTTCTATCAACCCAGCTTCGCCATAAGCATCTGGGACCTTGGCCTAGCTTCAGCATCGTCTTGACGTTGGCCCACAACGGCATCTGAGAGGCGAGCAACCGCTTGTAATTCGTCTGGCAGTGCTGAGTAGGTTGACTGCAGGATCGCAGTTATAGCGTCCGGCGGAACGCCCGCTTTCTTGGCTGACCTGAGACCCGACTTCCCTCCAGCCTTTGTGAGAATCCTTCGATGGATTGCTCTGAGCCAATTTGGAAACGCGGCCTTCAAGTGGCGCACGTCAGCCGTCCTGAATAAACTCGATGAGCCGACGAGCGGATGGGTTCGACAGATTCTTACGCCAGTTCAAAAGTATGGGCACTGTTGCTTCCAACCCTTGAACCGGGCGGGTGACTAGGCCACGCCGCATCATCGCTTCGGGCGTTTCGATAAAGAACCCGATACCGAAATCGACCGTGATCATCGCGCAGATGCTCTCGAAATCCTCAGCCCGGTATACCGGGTTCCGATCCAGGCCGAAGCGGACCAGAAAGGCTTCAACGAGGGGGTTGAAACTGATCCAGCTGTCCGGATTCCCGAGGATCAATGCACGTGCGGCAAGATCGGCCGGGCGCAGGTCGGGTTTGGACACAAGAGGGTCGTTCGAATTCAGAACGGCAACGATCCGGTGTTCGGACACAAGGCAGCTTTCAAAGATTGCACGACGTGTCGCCACGGATCCGAAGGCAAGGTCGATATTTCCCGCGGCTAAGTTATCGAGCTGAGCTGCCGAGGTTTGCAGGGCCAGTGTTAGGGTCACATCCGGGTGCTCGGATTGGAACTCGCGAAGGCGCCGGGGCAGATCCGAATTGATGGGCAACGAATTATAGGCAATCCGGACTTCACCATGATCCCCCATCGCGGTTTTCCTGGCAATCTCAAGCGCCCGATTGATGCGCCCGTCGACCCCTTCGATCTCCCTAAGGAGCGCTAATCCCGCGGAGGTCAGCGAGACACGCCGCGAACTTCTGTGGAACAGCGGGGTCCCCAACTGATCCTCCAGCCGCGCAACCAGACGGCTCAGGGTCGGCTGGCTAACGGCAAGCCGTTTGGCCGCCTTGGTAAAATTCAGGGTAGTGGCAACCCCGAGGAAGGCGCCGATTTCTCGGTATCTTTGTGCGGACTCCATCTATTCATAGATGCATCGCTAGTGGAAAAATGGAAAGTATTTTTTGTCTCGCTGCGTTGCTAAAAGCGTCGGAACAGGTTCAGTCAGGGAGGTGAACATGAGCGCACGGGATTTCTTCAAGGTGGTCGTGGGTATTGCCGGGAGCACGGTGATTGCTGGCTCCGCTTTTGCCGACGAGCTCACATTCTTCTCGCCGGTCAGCGAAAAGCGGCCAAGCTCGGCCTATATGCGCGACTTCGCAGCGAAGGCGGAGGAGCTGTCCGGAGGGGATGTTCAATTCCAGATGAACTACCCCGGCTCGCTTGGCATCGAGGTTTCCGATCTTCTGCGTCACCTCAAGCGCGGTTTCGTCGGGGCCGGCGGGGTATATGGCCCTTACTACAACCGCGACGCGCCGACTATTACCGCCGCCTATGTCGAGGGCGCGATCAGTAATTTTGCGGCCCATGAGGCGGCTGTGCCGGTCATTGAAGGGATCTATCAGCAGACCTTCGACAAATGGGGTATCGAATATGTCGGCTACGTGCAGCCGCCCTTGTTCGACGTCTCGCTGTTTTGCAAGGAACCGGTCAGTACTCTGGAAGGGCTGAAGGACAAGAAGCTGCGCGTCTGGACCGCCCACCAGCTGGAAACCTTTACCCGCCTCGGCATTTCCGCCCAGATCATTCCGCAGACCGAGATGTATGTGGCGCTGCAGACCGGTGTGATCGACTGCACCATTTACCTCGGCGAAGTTGCGCCGCTGATGTCGTTGGACGAAGTTGCGCCAAACGAAAGCTACATCTTCCCATTCGCCTCGATCCCGGTGGCGTTGGGGATCAGCTCCAGAAAGATGGCCGGGCTGGCCGATGGGGAGCGGAAGGCGATCCGCGATGCTGGGCAGTGGATTTCAGAGCATTCGTTGCGGGCCGAACTGGAGAAGGCCGGAGGCAAGGAAGAGGCTCGCAAGGCACGCGCAGAACAAGGGTTCACACAGCTCCCTGCATTCAGCGACGAAGACCTTGCCAAGATCGTGACCACGGCGCGCGAAGTGTGGCTTGAGATGGCCGAAAAGGCCGGGCCGGAATCGGTCGAGGCCTACAATCTGCTGACCAAGTAACTGTTCCGGAAGATCGGTGCGCGGTGCAAAGAACCGCGCATCCTCTGCCGTGTGCAACCTCCTGTCAGACGCACCCACGAAACACGGCAAAGGGCTTCTCCGAAAAGGGCGGCTGAGACAGTCAATTTACTTTTAATTTCACCAGGTTCCAAAACAGAGAAGATCACCCATGACTTACCTTGATACCGCACTGTTCTGGCTGGCCCGCATTCAGCTCTGGCTGGCGGCCTTGGCAGGGGTGACGCTCTCGCTGATGGTGTTTGCTGCATCGGTCATGCGCTACGCCCTAGGCAGTCCTTGGAATGCGACCGAAGAAGTGGTCGGCCTGCTGTTTTATGCGGCCGCTTTTCTCAGCCTGCCGGCTGCGGCTTGGGAAGGTCGCCATATCCGCATGGATTTCGTTGATGCAATCGGAGTCAAGTCGCTGCACGCGGTTCTGCGGGTGTTCGCCGCGCTGGCGCTGATCGGGATGCTTGCGGTCTTGGTCGCCATGGGGATCGAAAACGCCGAGTTCTCGCGGGAGATCAGTGCAAAGTCCGAAATAACACGGCTCGACCTCTACCCGTGGATGATGCTGGCGCCGGTCTGTCTGGCAACGATGCTGGCCATCGTCCTTCTCGGAGCGGTTTCCGGTAACGACCGCCGCCACCTTATCAATGTCAAAGACAGGGAGACCACGTGATGTGGGGAACACTGACAGGCAGCCTGCTGATGCTGGCGCTCTCGGGTACGTTGCTGGGCTGCGTGCTCGGCGGAACCGGGCTGCTTCTGCTGCACTTCTTTGCGGGTGGTGCCGCGGTCATGGCGGCCGAAACCCTTTGGAACGACTTTACCAAATACACCCTGTCATCAGTGCTGATATTCATTCTGGTTGGCGACCTCTTCTTTGCCAGCGGCCTTAGCAGGCGTAGCTACAGCGCACTGGCGCCGCTGTTCCAGCGCATCCCCGGCAAGCTGCTGCATACAAACGTGGCCGTCTGCATCCTGTTCGGAGCGGTCAGCGGCACCAGCACAGCGACTGCCGCAGCCGTTGGCGCGGCGGCGTATCCGGAGCTGCGAGGCCGCAATTATAACCGCCGGGCGGTGTTGGGGAGCCTCGCTGGCGCCGGCACGCTCGGACTGCTGATCCCGCCGAGCATCGCCCTGATCCTTTATGGTGCGATGCAGGAAGTTTCGATCGCCCGGCTGTTTCTCGCGGGCGTCGTACCGGGATTGCTGCTTGGCCTTGCCTTTATGGTCTTCATCGCAATTGTCTCGCTTTCGAATCTGGAAACAACACCACACGAAGGCCCCAAGCCCACGCTGGGCGAGATCCTGCGCAACCTCGTACAGATCTGGCCGCTGGTGGCGCTGATGGGGTCGATCCTCGGCCCGCTCTATGCCGGACTGGCCGCGCCGACCGAGGCCGCCGGGTTCGGTGTGGTATTTACGCTCGCGCTTGGCTTTACCGTCGGAACCTTGAACTGGAACCTTCTGGTCGAGACGGTGCTGAGCACGATGCTGAAATTCGGTGCGATCATTTTCGTGATCGCCGGAGCGGTGATCCTGAAGCAGGCGATCGGCATCCTCGGCATTCCCAGGCAGGCACTGGACTTCCTGTTCGGATTCAATCTCGGCAAATACGAAGCTCTGCTGGCGGTCGTGCTGTTCTACCTGATCTTGGGCTGCCTGTTTGACGGCATCTCGCTTCTGTTGCTGTCGACACCCTTTGTGGCTCCGCTGCTGGTCGGCTACGGGTTTGACCCGATTTGGATCGGCGTACTCATCACCGTTTTGATCGAGATCGGCATGATCACGCCGCCGGTTGGACCGAACCTGTTCGTACTGTCGTCTATCACCAAGGGTGAGGCCGGCATCGGAGAGATAGCACGCGCGACCATTCCGTACTGGCTGATCCTGATTGGCGGTGTGGCAATGCTGGCGCTGGTGCCGAGTCTGGCACTTTGGCTTCCTAAACTGGTCATGGGGTAACATAATGCGAATTGCTGTTTGCGGTTTTCAGCACGAAACCAACACTTTTCTCCCAGCCCTCACCGACCGGGCCGATTTCGAGCGGCAAAAGGATCTGCCGGGTCTGAAAGCCGGGGCTGATGTGCTTGAGCTTGCCGGGTCGGTATTGCCCATCGGCGGAGCCATTGCCACGCTGCAAGAGGCCGGGGTTGACATCGTTCCGCTTCTTTGGTGCTTTGCCACCCCGTCGGGGACAGTGGCGCGGAGCGCGTTTGAAAGCATCCTGGGCGACATCTGCGACAGGCTGCGGGCTGCCGGGCCGCTGGATGGCATCTTCGTCGAACTGCACGGTGCGATGGTGTCCGAGGATTTCGAAGACGGCGACGCCGAGGTGCTGCGCAGGATCCGGGAGATTGTCGGTCCAACAATCCCCATAGCCGTGTCGCTCGACCTTCATGCCAACGTCACGCAAGAGATGGTGGACCTTGGCGATTTTATGGATGCCTACCGTCGCTATCCGCATACCGATATGGCGGAAACCGGTGCCCGGGTGACCCAAAAACTGTTGGGTATGATCGACAGCGGGACACGGCCGGCCAAAGCGTTCCGCAAGCTGGATTTCCTGATCCCGCTGAACGGCGGCTGCACCGATGTGGAACCGGCTTCGACGCTGTACCGGACAGTTGTTCCCGACACGCTGGAGGTCCATCCGGGCGCTGTCGGCTGCGCCTTCGCCGCCGGTTTCCCGTTCTCGGACATTTATCAGGTCGGACCTGCGGCCTTCGCCTACGCCGAAACCGCCGAGATCGCCGCGGCCTGTGCGGATCAGCTAACCGCGTGGGCGTCGAGCAACGAACCGGGCTTCATGCCCGAGGTTCTGCAACCCGATAATGCGGTTGCACGCGCGCTGCGGGACGCAAGTGGCTCTGAGGGTCCGATCATTCTGGTGGACACCCAGGACAATCCCGGCGCCGGCGGTCCCGGCGATACGGTGGGCTTGCTCGAAGCTTTGGTGAATGCTGGCGCCGCGGGTGCTGTGTTCGCAACCCTGATCGATGCCGGGGCCGCCAATGTAGCCCACGAGCTCGGTATCGGACGTTCGGGCCGATTTCGGCTCGGGGGTGGTTCGCTGCCGGGCGCCAGACCGTTTGAGACCGACGCATGTGTCATTGCACTGGCCGACGGGCCGTTCATGGCCACCGGACCGATGTTTCGCGGGCTCCAGTTCAATTTCGGCCGGATGGCCGTGATCGAAACACCGGAGCGCGTTCGGATCGTGCTGGGCTCGCACGCGGCCCAAACCGCCGATCAGTCCGTTCTGCGGCATGTGGGTCTCGAACCCAAAAATCTGGGGGTGCTGGTGATCAAAAGTTCGACTCATTTCCGCGCGGACTTCTCACCAATCGCATCTCGCATCGATCTTGTTGACGCGCCTGGCATCGCGCCGGTCGACCCGTCCCGATTGCAATTTCGCAAAGCCCGTCCGGACTTGCGCCTGTCACCGGAAAGCACTCGCAAATTAGGTCAAGTTGATGGCCTAGACGCCCCTGTAAACGGCAAAATAGTGTGCCAGAGTGATAAGCGTTGAAGCCTTAACAGCAGGAGAGGGGGTGCCAAGTTTCCGGACTTGGCTTGAAATTTGGGGTGGATGGCGTTCAGCCATATCCGCCCCACAGGTCGAATGCTTCAGCTTTGGTGAGGCGGTAGGAGAGCTTGGAAAGGCGAAAGCTGCGGGGGCGGCAGATCGTGCTGATCTGGTCGTGGGCAGTGGGCAAGCTTGGTGCCTAGATCGGAGGCTTTAATCGGCATATGACCTTTTTCCGCTTCCGTGTTGTCCATGTACCCCTTCGCGTCGGTTGTCGAGGCCTTTGTGCTCTCAACGGCGTTGTTGCAGAGCTCTGAACGCTATGAAGCCGCGCTACAAATTTATGCGGTTAAAAGGGGCAAATGGAAAGGTTCGCATATCCCTGCCGCCGCAGGGCGAATTGGTTCTGTTACAACGTTGCGCTCAGGAAGCGCAGTTCGTTCCCGACCCGGATACTTAAAATGATGACCTGGCTCGCACCGCACAAAGGGCGGGCCGGGCGTCCTTGGTCTTCTTGAAAGCGGCGATCCAGTTCTGCCTGTCGATCATGGTTCTGTTTAAGCGGCTCCTCCGGCAGACCACCGGGATCGCCGCCAATCTTTCGCAATTGGACAGGTTGGGTTAGATCCCCTGAGGTTGCGCCGATGGGCCGGTGAACCTGCTCGTGGCCGACACCGGGATCAAGTTCCTTGCCGATAGCCACTGGCAGGTCCGCAAGCATGGCGTTCAGGGGCGGCGTCGATGGCGCCAGGTGCGTCTTGCGATGAATGTTGGCACGTCCGATATTCGTGCTGTTAAATTCATCCCCAGCCGAGACGGTGACAGTCCGGTCCCGCCGGACCGGCTCGATCAGATTCCGAACGACGCAGTTACCAGCCGTGTGACCGCAGATGGAGCTTATGACACTCGCCGTTGCCCCTTGCCATCATCGGGCGTGGCTCCGTCCTGATTATCCCACGGGCAAGAACGGCCGACCGTACAAAATAGCTGCCCGATTGCGCAGATCTGAAACAAAACCTTGCGCGCCAACCGGTACTACAACCGGGCCTCCTGAGAATGCTGGACAGCGTACTATCCCCGGAGCCCGATTGAGGTCAAGATGCGCTGTTTGGAGGCATTCGGAGAACGCATCGCAGCTAAAAACCCTAGCCGCCAGGCCACCGAAATCCACATCCGCATCGCCTAAGCTCTGAGTGAGCAAGGGTAATCGGGCTTTGAGAAGGGAGTTCTGCAAGAATGTCTCTTTGATCAACGGGTGCATAATTATTTTTTATTCGATAAAAAATTATTGACAAATAATTTGATCAAAACGCAAGCTTTCCGATGAGCGTTGGATCCCAGTCCCGTGTTCTGGCCAAGGAACGTACTGGTTTCAAAACGTGCGCAATAAAGTCAGTTCCGTGCCGTTCCGGTCGCAGGGCGGCAGAGAGACCAGCGAGGGACCGTAGGCATGATCGAGATCGCGAACGTCAGCAAAGTATTCGGGGAAGGGCAGGCGGGTTTCACGGCGTTGGACGATGTTTCCGTAACGATCCAGCCGAACGAGTTCTTCACTCTGCTGGGCCCTTCGGGCTGCGGCAAGACCACGCTGCTGCGCACCATTGCCGGTTTCCATGACCCGACCAGCGGCAGCCTGCTGCTGGATGGCGAGGATTTGCTGCCGAAGCCGCCGCATCAGCGCCCGGTCAACACGGTGTTTCAGAACTACGCGCTGTTTCCGCATATGACGGTGGCCGAGAACATCGCCTTTGGCCTGGAAATGCTGAAGCGGTCCCGGGCCGAGATCAGATCCACCGTCGGGGAAATGCTGGAGCTGGTGCAGATGACTCCGATGGCGGACCGCAAGACCGGGCAGATCTCCGGCGGGCAGCAGCAGCGGGTGGCGCTGGCGCGGGCCCTGGCGCCGCGGCCGCGGGTGCTGCTGCTGGACGAGCCGCTGTCGGCGCTGGATTTCAAGCTGCGCAAGGACATGCAACTGGAGCTGAAGCGGCTGCAGCATGAAACCGGCATCACCTTTGTCTTTGTCACCCACGATCAGGAGGAGGCGCTGGCGATGTCGGACCGTATCGCGGTGATGAACGCGGGCACCATCCGCCAGATCGGCAGTCCGCGGGAGATCTACGACCAGCCGGCCGAACGCTTTGTGGCGGATTTCATCGGCGACACCAATTTCCTGCAGGCGGATCTGCTGTCGGCAAAGGGCGGTGCCGCCAGTATCCGGCTGGGGTCCGGCGCCGAAATCACCGCGCGGGCTGCGCCGGGGTCGGGCGGCGCGGGCGGCCGGGTCACCCTGGCGGTGCGGCCGGAACACGCGGTGATCAACGGGGCGGACAGCGGCCTGCTGCCCGGATCGCTGCGCCAGGTGGTCTATTTCGGCACCGGCACCCAGTATCATGTCGACCTCGACTGCGGCGGCAGCTTTGTGGTGCGGGAACAGAACCAGCCGGGGCGGGAACAGCCGTGCCAGGCCGGCGACCGCGTCGGCATCGCCTTTGCCCCCGGCTGCGGCCAGGTTCTGAGGGACTGACGCGATGGCCAGTCTTTCCGCCGCACGCAGACGCCGGGGCCAGCGCGGCCGCTGGCTGCTGCTGAGCCCCGCGCTGATCCTTCTGACCCTTGCCGCCAGCGGCCCGCTGATCGTGGTGGTGCTGTATTCCTTTCTCACGCCCGGAGATTACGGCGGGGTGGAGTGGCAGTTCACGCTGCAGTCCTGGTTTAACGTGGTCGCTGAACGGGACTTCTTCACCGAGGAGCTGAAGCTGGCCGATGCCCATCTGGCCGTGTTGTGGCGGTCGGTCAAGCTGTCGCTGCTGACCGCGCTGCTGTGCATGCTGCTGGGGGTGCCGACGGCCTATTTCATCGCCACCCGGCCGCCGCATCAGCGCGACATGTGGATGCTGCTGATCATGATTCCGTTCTGGACCAACCTGCTGATCCGCACCTTTGCCATCATGGAGCTGATCCGCAACCAGGGCACGGTGAACACGCTGCTGATGGCCCTGGGCGTGATCGACGAGCCGGTGCAGATGCTGTTCACCGAGTTCTCGCTGCTCTTGGGGATGACCTATGTCTATCTGCCGCTGATGATCCTGCCGGTCTATGCCTCGATGGAGCGGCTGGACTTCAGCCTGGTGGAGGCCGGCTACGACCTTTACGGCTCGCGCTTGCAGGTGTTGCGGCGGGTGATCCTGCCGCTGGTGAAGCCGGGTGTGGTCGCGGGCTCGATCCTGGTTTTCGTACCCTGCCTCGGGGCCTATGTGATCCCGCGGGTGCTGGGCGGCGGCAAGCAGCTGATGCTGGGCAACCTGATCGAGCTGCAATTTGGCCAGCTGCGCAACTGGCCCTTGGGCGCGGCCTTGTCGCTGACGCTGCTGGCGGTGGTGATGGTGGCGCTGGTTTTCTACGTGCGTGCAACCGGAGCGGAGGACGAGACTCATGGCTAAGGGGTTTGATGTGCGCCGCCAGCCCGGCTTCAACAGCATCGCGATCCTGTGTTTCGTGCTGCTGTATCTGCCGATACTGCTGCTGGTGGCCTATTCTTTCAATGCGGGCAGTTCGATCGCGATCTGGGAAGGGTTTTCCTGGCGCTGGTATGCTTCCGCCTGGGAGAACGAGCGGGTGCAGGAGGCGACGCTGCGGTCGCTGGGGCTTGCGGCAGCTGCCTCGGCGGTCGCCACCTCAGCGGCGGTGCTGGCGGCGCTCGCCACCACCCGCGGCAAACCCTGGCGCGGCCGGTCGCTGGTGTTTGCGCTGGTCAATCAGCCGCTGATGGTGCCCGAGATTGTCACCGCAGTCTCGCTGCTGATTGTCTTTGCCGCGGTCAAACAGGCCACCGGCTATACCGGCATGGGCTATCTGATCCTCGCGCATTCGGCCTTCTGCATTCCCTTTGCCTTCATGCCGGTGCGGGCGCGGCTGCAGGGGATGGACCTCAGCCTGGAACAGGCGGGCTCGGATCTTTACGGCACGCCGCTGCAGGTGTTCCGCCGGGTGACGCTGCCGCAGCTGTGGCCGGGGATCTTGGCCGGGGCCATGCTGGCCTTCGTGATTTCGCTGGATGACGTGGTGATTACCGAATTCGTGAAATCGGCCGGACAGGACACCCTGCCCACCTACATGCTGGGCCAGCTGCGTCGGGTGATCACCCCCGAGATCAACGCGATTTCCAGCGCGCTGCTGGCGGTCTCGGTGCTGATGGTGACTGCATTCTTCTTTCTAAGCCGGACCCGTAAGTGACCGGCCGCGCGGCATAACACTGCAAACCCAACAGGAGGGAACAAGAATGAGAAAAATTTTGGCAGCGGCAGCGCTGGCCGCGGTTCCGGGCGGGGCCTGGGCCGAGGGCAAACTCAACATTTACAACTGGGGGAATTACACCAGTCCAGAGCTGATCGACAAGTTCGAGCAGGAGCATGGCGTCGATGTCACCCTGACCGACTATGACAGCAATGACACCGCGCTGGCCAAGATCAAGGCAGGCGGCCACGGCTTCGACATCGTTGTACCCTCGGGCACCTATGTGCCGATCTTCATCGAGGAAGGACTGCTAATGCAGTCCAATCCCAATGAAATGGAGAACTTCCAGCACATGGATCCGCGCTGGGTCGATGTGGAGTTCGATCCCGGCCGCGCCTATACGGTGCCGTGGCTGTGGGGCACTGTGGGCGTGACGGTGAACACCGGGGTTTACGGCGGTGACGTGAACAGCGCCGGGCTGATCTTTGACCCGCCGGAAGAGCTGAAGGGCAAGATCAACGTGGTGCCCGAGATGCTCGACGTGATGGGCATGGCGATCCACTACAAGGGCGGCGAGCAATGCACCACCGACAAGGAAGTGCTGGTGCAGGTGCGCGACAAGCTGGTCGAGGCCAAGGAGCACTGGCTGTCGATGGCTTACGGCAATATCGAGCAGTATGCCAAGGGCGACCTCGCGGCCGGGGTGAACTGGAACGGCGCCTCGTTCAGGGCACGGCTGCAGAATGAGGAGGTGGCGTTCGGCTACCCGCAGACAGGCTTCTCGATCTGGATGGACAACGCCGCGGTGCTGGCGGATGCGCAGAACGTGGAAAATGCCAAGCTGTTCCTGAATTTCATCATGGAGCCGGAAAACGCTGCGATGCTGTCGAACTTTGCCCGCTATGCCAACGGCATTGCCGGGTCCGAACCGCATATGGACGAGGTGATGGCGTCAGCGCCCGAGGTGGTGATCCCCGAGGCGCTGATGAATGCGGGCTATGTCGCCAAGGCCTGCCCGCCGGAGGTTCAGCGGATCTACTCGAAGATCTGGACCGAAGTGAAGAAGTAACGTGACCCGCCGCGGCCCGCCCGTCTGGCGCGGCCGCGGCGTATTCCCGACGGAGCATTTGATGACCCTGCCCCCTGAAACAATAATCCTGAACGGCCGCCTGATCACCTTTGACAGCGCCTGCCCGCGGGCCGAGGCGCTCGCCATCGCAGACGGGCGGATCGCCGCGGTCGGCAGCACCGCCGAAATTCGCGCTTTGGTCGGCCCCGGCAGCCGCGTAATCGACGCCGGCGGCGCTACCGTCCTGCCGGGCTTCATCGACAGCCACGTGCATCTGTTCGGCGGCTCGGTCGAACTTGGCTGTCTGGACCTCACCGGGGTGCAGGGGGAGGCAGCATTGACCGCCAAGGTGCGCGAATGGGCGGCCCGCCACCCGCAGGACCGGCTGGTCTTCGCGGTGCAGGCCGATTATGCGATCCTCGGGCCGGGCCTCAGGACCACGCGGCAGGCGCTTGACCGGGTGCTGCCGGAGCGTCCCTTTGCGATGTTTGCGCCGGATCACCACACCATCTGGGCCAACACAGAGGCGCTGGAGGCCGCGGGGCTTTTACGCGGCGGCGCGGTGGAAGCTGGCGCCCAGATCGTGATGAGCGCAGACGGGCTGGCCACCGGCGAGCTGCAGGAGCCCTCGGCCTATGCGCCGGTGCTGCGCATGACCCGCCACGCGGGCCGAGACATGATGGGGCTGGTGACCGGCGCCGACCCGCAGCCGCCCGCTACCGCAGCGGAGCGGGCATTGGACAAGGCGGCGCTGGAGCAGGGGCTGAAACATTGCGCCAGCCACGGCATCACCGGGCTGCATAACATGGACGGCAATTTCTATCAGCTGGAACTGCTGGCCGAGATGGAAGCCGAGGGCACATTGCTGTGCCGCACCGAGGTGCCGTTTCACTATAAAAGTCCGGATCCGTTGGATCGATTTGCCGAAGCGGAGGAGATGCGGCGGCGCTTCAATAGCGACATGGTGTGGTGCAACCGGGTCAAGATGTTCATGGACGGGGTGGTCGAAAGCGGCACTGCACTGATGCTGCAGCCCTATCCCGGTACCGATCACATCGGCGATGCGGTTTTCGAGCCGGAGCATTTCAACGCTGCTTGTATCCGCGCCGACGCAATGGGGTTGCAGATCGCCACTCACGCGATCGGCGACCTCGCCGTGCGGCGGACGCTGGACGGTTATGCGGCGGCCCGCGCTGCGAATGGCGCACGGGACAGCCGCCACCGGATCGAGCATATCGAGGTGCTGCACGCGGATGATCTGCCCCGGTTCAAGGAGTTGGGAGTGCTGGCGTCGATTCAGCCTGGCCACGCGCCCTTTGGCGGCTATTTCCCGCCCGGCGGTGTTGGGGCGATGCTGCACCGGCAGCAGATCTCCCTAGCCTATGCGTACCAGAAAATTCGAGAGAGCGGCGCCCGGGTAATCTTCTCCACCGACTGGCCGGTGATCCCGGTAGACGTTATGCGCTCGGTCAAGGCGGCGGTGGCGCCGCTGGAACTGGAAGCCCCTTGGTGCAGCCAGGCGCAGAGCCTGATGGATACCTTGGAAAGCTATACCGCGGGCAACGCTTGGGCAGAGTTTAACGAGCGCCGGAAGGGGCAGCTGAAACCGGGCATGATGGCGGATGTGGTGGTGATGTCACACGATCTGGAAGCGATGGAACCGGAGACGCTAGATCAGGCCCGCACTGCGGCGACGCTGTGCGGCGGCCGAATTACTTGGGAGGCGTAAACTGACTGGGGGCGCTTCCGTCCAGGAGCAACCCCAACAGTTCATGGACATCCTGTCGGACAAGAGCGTGGAAGCTGTCCACGCTCTGCCCGTCATCGCGGATGAAGGCAATGAATCGGGCTAGCCAGTTGTTGTAGAGCGTCCGGGCCAGCACCTCGGCTGTGCCTGTTTGTTTAAACCGCGGCGGTAGAGCCTCGGCGAGAAATGCTTGCAGCAGGGCGGTATTGTGTGCGTCTATTTTCTGGTAGGCTTGTACGAATTCCGATTGCGGATGGCTGATATTTGTCGCCTCTGCATACCGCCAAGCCTGCTTGGACAAGATCCGGTGCGAGATCCCGGAAAAAACCTGCAGAATACTGACGACGCCGCTGGGCACATCGCCATGCCATGTCGCGCGTTTGTGTTCCACCCGTTCGCGGGCGGCGTCATGCGCTTTCATGATAACTGCCAGCAGAAGCTCGACCTTGGTGCCGAAATAGTTAAAGACGGTTGGGGTGGAGACGCCGACACGGGCCGCAACCTCGGACATCAGGGTATCATCGATCCCCTTACAAAGGAACAATTCTTCCGCAGCAGACAGGATTGCTGCGCGCCGCTGCGCCTGATTAAGAGCCCTCAGGCTTAGCTTGGATTGGCTGGTACTGGTCAATGCTTGCAAACACTTTGGGGGTTCATAGGGACGACTGGAGCCCGCAACTTATTGCCTGAAAGCTGCGCGAGCAAGCCAGCCTGGACGGATAGGCTGGGGGTAGGGCGGTTGTGCCCACCTCGGTTTCAGCCGCCTGCGTGCGAGCCTACTACCGGAGGCAAGCACTTTGCTGATTTCCGCATGCAGGCAGGAAAACTGTGTCCGGTAAGAAACTTGCGTCCGGTCTGCGGATATATTTGCGAAACACCCGCCTCAACCATGTGCATGCGCAAGACGCCAAGCTCTAACTCGCTGACGCTGCCCTTCATGCCCAGAAGCAGCCGGTCATTGGTACAAAGCGGATCGTAGACCTAGACATGGTCCTCGACACATGCGGCCACAAAGCTCTAGCATAGGATGCCGGTCGCGGCTTTTGCAGGCTAAGCGGAAAATTTTCAGGCAGAAGACCGCGCCGATCGAGGCTGAACACAGCATGTCCATGGGCCGTTCGAAACTGGGGTGTGAACCGCACCGGGTTTGCCAGAGACTGATTTCAGTTATTTACGCGGTAATGTCCTCAGTTTCCAGAGTGGCGCGGAAATTGGCCTCTGCTTCTGCCGACGGGATATTCCCGATCGGTTCAAGCAGACGGCGGTTGTTGAACTAGTCTACCCATTCGAGGGTTGCGTATTTCACTGCCTCAAAGTTGCGCCAAAGACCGCGGCGACGAATGACCTCGGCCTTGAACAAACCATTGATCGTCTCGGCTAGGGCATTGTCGTAGCTGTCTCCGACAGCTGCCGACAGAGAGCTCGATACCAGCTCCTTTCAACCGCGCTTTGTATTTGAGCGATGGGTTTTGGCTGCCGCGGTCAAAATGGCGAACAAGTCCCATTGCCTTCGTCGACCGCCGCTCGTGAACAGCCTGCTCCATTGCGTCGAAAACGAACCTGGGATTTGAAATGCCAGCCGACGATCTTTTGGGCATGGGCATCGATAACGAAGATGACATAGGCGAACTCTTTCCAGGGGGCGACATAGGTGAAATCTCTGGCCCAGAGCATGTTGGCCGCGGTTACACGGAGTTTCCGGTTTATCTTGTCCAGCGGGCACGAGGCCTTTTTGTCGGTCACCGTGGTTTTTTGTGCGGCTTGCCCCGGATGATGCCTTGAATACCCATGCTCGTCATCAGCCGGGCGACCGTGCAGCGGGCAGCAGTGAAACCCTCCCGCTGCACGGTCGCCAGATCTCCCGCAAGTTTAAATCCGCCATTTGCCTTCGAATACACGCAGGACCTCGGGCCGCAATGCCGCGTCACATCGGGCACGGTCCGACAACCGGGCCGGATCGGCCCGCTGCGCCAGATGTTCGTAATACGTAGACGGGGCTGTCGGCAGGACGGTGCAGATCGGCTGGACCCCATGCTCACCGCGGTGCATGTCCCCTCTCGCGCTTGCTCGTATGCGCTGCCGGGCAGCGAATAAATGACACAATCACTTCGAACGGCGGTCGAGCTACGTCGTCGCAAAATACGCCGACGCCTTGCGGAGGATCTCGTTCGCCTGGCGCAGCTCACGGTTCTCCTACTCCAGTGCCTTTATCTTATTGGCCACATCTATCGGGACGCCCGCTCGCTTGCCGCTGTCGACTCTTGCCGTCTTGACCCACTCATTTAACGTTTGCGCGGAACAGCCGATCTTCGCGAAGATCGACATGATTGCCTGCCAGTGGGGGCGAAGTTCGCCCTGGTTGTCCAGCACCGGACGCACTGCACGCTCGCGGACCTCAGGAGAATATTTATTTGTTATCTTGTTCATTGTGGCTTCATCCTAATCAGGAGTTGAAGCCTCCGGCAGACCCGGTGCGGTTCAGGTTCACTGAGACCCTCACTGCTGCATGGAAAACATTGGCTTCTGGTAGCCGCGAAGTTGGCAGGTGAAATCAAAAACACGCGCGCCGCAGTATGTGTAAAGCGGCGCGCTAGACTTGCTTCAAAGAGGACTAGGTAAGCGGCAGCTCCTCCTTCAGCGCCCTGTGCAAGCTGAACATCATCAGAAGGATCACAAAGGAGAAGGGCAAAGCGGCAGCGATCGAGGCTGTTTGCAATGCTATAAGACCACCCGCAACCAACAGCACGCTGGCGACAACCCCCTCGGTAACTCCCCAGAACACGCGGACCAGATGCGGCGGGTGCTGACTGCCCATCGCAAGCATGGTGCAGATCACCAAGGTGCCGGAGTCCGACGAGGTGATGAAGTAAGAGGCAATTAGGAAGGTGACAATTGCCGCGAAGGCAGTGCCCCAAATGCCGACGTCCATGCCCTCAAGCGTTGCGTAAAGCGCCAGGGTCGGGCTTTCGTTCACGGCTTCGATGATACCGCCCGCCCCCTGCAATTCGATGCTGACCGCGTTGCCACCGAACATCGCCAGCAGGAACATGGTCACCAGCGGCGGAACGATCAGCAAGGACACAACAAACTCGCGCAGTGTCCGCCCCTTGGACACACGGGCGATGAACAGGCCGACAAACGGCGACCAAGCGATCCACCAGCCCCAATAGAAGACGGTCCACCAGCCCTGCCAGTCTCGCCCGGCCTCTTCATCCACCCACATCCCCATTGGCACAAAGTTCTGCACATAGTTACCGAGAAGATTGACGTATTGGCCGAGCAGATAGACCGTCGGGCCCGCAAAAAGGAAGAAGGCAAGGATCGCGAAGGTCAGCCACATGTTCAATTCACTGATGATGCGGATACCCTTGGACACACCCGAGACGGCCGACAGCGTGGCAATGCCGGTGACTACGGCAATCAAGATGATCTGATTGGTTGTCGAATTGGCGATTCCGGTGAGCAGGTGTAGACCCGTATTCATTTGCTGGACCCCCAGCCCCAGCGTGGTAGCAACCCCAAAAATCGTGCCAAAGATCGCCAGCAGATCAACCGCATGGCCCCAGAACCCGTAGATCCGGTCGCCGATCAGCGGATAAAGGGTGGACCGCATCGAAAGCGGCAGCCCCTTGCGATAGGCAAAAAAGGCCAGAGACAAAGCAACAATCACGTAGACCGCCCAGCCATGAACACCCCAGTGAAAGGCTGTAATTAACATTGCCGTGCTGGCGGCCAGCGCTGAGTTGGCCTCAGTTCCGGCCATTTCTATAAACGGATTGCCCTGCAGGTGATACATCGGCTCGGCGATACTCCAGAACAGCACGCCATTGCCCATGCCTGCGCTGAACAGCATGGCAAACCACGAGAAGTTGCCGAATTCCGGCCGATCGCTGTCCTTTCCTAACCGGATGTGGCCGTAGCGGCTGAAGGCCAGCCAGATGCTGAACAGCAAGAAAATGCTGATCATCAAGATGTAGTACCAGCTAAGGGTGCTGGTGATCCAAAGCTTGATCCCGTCGAACACACCGGAGGCGAATTCTACATTGGCGACCGTGAACAGCACAAAGGCGATGACCATGAGTTTTGAGGCAATGCTCATCCGAGCATGGACGCCTTTCAACAGGCCGGTTCTGGCGACGGCGTTATAGGGGTAGTGGCCGTCAAAGCCCTGTTCGAGTGACATTGTTTCTCCCTGTCTTTGTGTTTGGACCGGACTTGGTTGGACCAGCCATGACCCGGCCTTCCGTGCTGTCAGCAGGCAATAGGTGTTCAGCCTGGGACCTTAGTGGAGCATCGGGGAGGCGGGGAATGAGAACCGCAAATACTTGGATAAAGGAAATTTATGGCGCGCAGCTGTGGAGCGACCAGGATTTGCGGAAACTGTGCGGTGAGCGCTCAAACTTGCGCTTGAATTGCCTAGAGAAATACGAGGCACTTTCAAAACCCGAGGCCATGGCGACCTCCCGGACACTCAGGTCGGTTTCATTTAGCAGCGAGAAGGCCCGGTCCAGCCGCAGGCTGTAGTAAAACTTCCAAGGCGATTGCCCGACGTATTTCTGAAATAGGCGCTCCAACTGGCGGCGGGAAACAGCCAAGGTTTCGGCAATTCCATCAATGTCCAACGGCTCTTCCAGGTTGGCCTGCATCAGGCGAACGGCGCGGATTAAATTTTGATTGCGACAGCCAAGCATTGATGACACCGGCGTTATCTGTCTCGACATGCCCGCTCCCGGGCGTTTGTGCAGGCACATCTCGGCAACGCAGGACGCTAGGTGCGCACCGCAGTGGTCCTCAATGATTTCAAGCATCATATCAGTTGCGGCATGGCCTCCGCCGCATGTGTAGAGCCCCCTGTCTGCTTCATAGAAGTTGCCGGTCGGTTCGAGACAAGGAAACAGTTCGGCAAAGCCAGGAGAATTCTCCCAGTGCAGAGTAAACCTCCGCCCGGTCAGAACACCTGCCGCCGCCAGGGCAAATGCGCCGGTGCAAATGCTTCCAACACTTACGCCGTGCGCTTTCTGGCGGCTGATCCAGCTGACAACCCGGCTGTCATAGGATTGCGCAGGCTCCGTCCCTGCACAGACAAAAAGCGAAGCATTTCGGTCAAGATCCACCAGACCGGTATCCATTTGAATAGGAATGCCATTGGAGCAGCTTACCGGTAGGCCATCCGGGCTAAGCGTATGCCATTCAAACAGCGGCTTCTGAGTCAGCTGATTGGCTATCCGCAATGGCTCGATTGCAGCGCTAAAGGCCAGCATCGTAGTCTTGGGCAGCAAAAGAAAATGGAATTTCTTCGGTGGAGCATCGCTGTCGAAACGTACGGTGGCAGCGCCTTTCGGAAGGAAACGGTTGTCTTGCATGAGCGTTTTTCCCGGACATCAGAACGGAGGTGTCTGTCCACGTTGATATTCATTGTATTCAGGCACCGCGCCTGTGGGCGCGGTGCGTTGTCACCTCGGAACGGCGAAGGCCAGACGCAGATAAACCCATTTGGCGGCGCTTTCGCTGGTGCTCTGCGGGTCCGGCGCCAGTGAAAGAAGGCCAATAGACCCAGCCAGGACAACCAAACAGGTCAGCCCCTTCAGTAGCAATCCGGCCTTTCCCCGCATCCTAGGCCTCGCTGCCGACGATGTTGTGCTCCGGGCCGTAGGGGAAGCCGGTGATATTCTCGGCACCGTCTTCGCCTACGATCAAAATGTCATGCTCGCGGTAGCCGCCTGCGCCCGGCGTGCCTTCTGGCAGCATGACCATTGGCTCCATTGACACCACCATGCCGGGCTTCAGCTCGGTATCGATATCTTCGCGGAGTTCGACACCGGCCTCGCGTCCGTAATAGTGGCTTAGCACTCCAAAGCTGTGACCGTAGCCGAAGGAGCGGTACTTCAGCAAATCCCACTCCCGGTACATCTCGTTCAGTTCCAAGGCGATATCCTTGCACCTCGCTCCAGGCTTGATCAGTTCCAGCCCGCGCTCATGCACAGCGACGTTCTTCTTCCAGATATCGAGGCTGGCGTCGTCTACATGGTCGCAGAACAGAGTCCGCTCCAGCGCCGTGTAATAGCCGAAAATCATCGGAAAGGTGTTCAGGCTCAGGATATCGCCGGACTGTACGATACGGTTCGTGACGGGGTTGTGGGCGCCATCTGTGTTGATGCCGGACTGGAACCAGGTCCAGGTGTCCATCAATTCAACAAACGGGAACGAGGCCGCAATCTCGCGGATCATCGCGTTGGTGCCAGCAATGGCAACTTCATGCTCGGCCACACCTGCTTTCACTGCATTGGCCACCGCCGCGCCGCCCACATCACAAATCCGCGCGCCTTCGCGGATCAGTTCCAGCTCTTCATCGGACTTAATTGTCCGCATCCACATGGAAGGGCCTGACACATCGACGAATTCCACATCCGGCAGCGCATCCTGCAGCGCTTGGCGGTAGTCCAGCGATACGTGGTCAAACTCGATACCGACCCGCTTGGCACCCTTGGTGAGATCCTGCATAGCCCGATAGAAATTGTCGCGGCGCCAGTCGGTATAGGTGACGTTGTTTCCGAAGCTGCGGCGCCAAGGCTGGCCGCCATCAATACCGGCAGAGATTGTGGTCGCATTCTTCTGGTCGATCACCATGCCGTACTTGCGACCGAAGTAGCAGTACAGCCAGCCAGAATAGTAGTTGATGCAGTGGTAGGAGGTGAATAGCGCCGCATCGACGTTCTGCTTTGCCATCCAGCCTCGCAGCTCGTCCTGGCGGCGCTTCATTTCCTGGTCAGAGAATGGCGAAAAGTCCTTCTCGCCGTTGTGCCATTCCATGACGTGGAGCATATCTTCAGACATTTTGGATCCTTTCTTCGGAGCGTTTCCCAGTCGGTAGCACCGAAAAAAGAGTTCAAAAAATTAATAGATGTCATCCTGTCATAAGGGTTTCAAATTCACAATTTATCCGGACTTCGGTTTCAATGTCTTACGGAAGCCCCCAACCCCTCCGGCAATCTGTTCGATCAGTTTAAGCGCCGCTTCACTCTGGCGGACATGTTTGTAGAACAGCCCAACATGTATTCGAGCCAGCTGCGGGAATCCGATATCCGGTGTCAGGATACGCATACCTGGGAGCAGGGTCTTAGTTGTAAGGGCGGAGATGCCCCAGCCGCTGGCCACCGCGTTCTGCAGCGCCGAGATGCCTGGGCTTTCAAAAGCGATCCGCCATTTGCGCCCTTCACCGTTCAGCGCTTCGATCACCCGGTCCCGGTAGACGCAGCCCTCCGGGTGGAGAACTAGCGGTAGCGGCTCATCCGGATTGAAATGGAACTCCTTTGCGCAAACCCATTTGGGACGCTCGGACCAATAGTGCGAGACATAGGGTGCTGGCATTGAGTCTGTAATAGCGATCGTCATGTCCAACTCATCCGCATGCAGCTTGCTCAGCAGATCACGGCTCCAGTTGCAGCGGATATCCAGCGTGACGGCTGGATTTGCAGAGACAAAGTCCGAAATGATCTCCTGAAAAAAACCGATTGCATAGTCAATCGGCAGCCCAACTCTCAGCACACCCTGAATGCTGGAACGCGCCAATCGGGCCACGGCACTGTCGTTCAGCCGTAAAATTTCACGGGCAAACACGATCAGCGCATGGCCATCTTCTGTCAGCGTTAGCTCCTTACCCTTATGCACGATCAGCTTGCAGCCGCTGAGGTCTTCCAAGCGGCGTATCTGCAAGGAAATTGCCGGCTGGGTCCGGCCAAGAGCCTGCCCCGTCTCTGTATAATTTCCTAGATCGACTGCAGTCACAAATGTGCGAAGCAGGTCGGTCTGAAGATTTGTGAAGTTTCTAGCCATTTGGGATGTTTATTCCATCATTCGTACTATCAATTTTCCACATGCCGCCTCCGGAGTCAAAGTGAAGCAAGTCTTAATTTTGCCGGAATGACCCAACCCATGAAGAATGCTTCTGTTTTTGCTGCCGAGCTGTCTTGGCCGGAGTATAAGTCTCGCGTCGCAGGTGGCAGCACCCCCATTTTGATTCCGATCGGATCGATGGAGCAGCACGGGCATCACATGCCTATGCATGTCGATGTACTGCTGCCGACCGAGTTTGCCCGCAGGGTGGCGTCAGAGACCGGCAGCCTTGTCGCCCCACCCTTCACCTATGGCTACAAGTCACACCAGAAGTCTGGAGGCGGGAACTTTTTTCCTGGCACTACCAGCCTGGATGGCAGCAGCCTGGTCAACGCACTGAAAGACGTGATCAAGGAATTTGCCCGCCACGGCAATCGCCAGATCTGCCTGGTGAACGGCCATTATGAAAATTCCTGGTTCATCGTTGAAGGCATCGACCTCGCCCTGCGGGAACTGCGCTGGGACGGCATTAACGATATGAAAATTGTGGTTCTGTCCTACTGGGATTTTGTCGGCGATGACTCAATCGCCAAGCTTTACCCCGATGGCTTCCTCGGCTGGGACATTGAGCATGGCGGCGTGCTGGAAACCTCGCTGATGCTTAAGCTCTACCCGGATTTGGTGTGGCTGCAGGACGCAATCGACCACCCGCCGGCGGAATTCCCGCCCTATGACGTCTATCCCCCGCACGAGGACTGGACGCCCGCCACTGGCACCCTGTCCTCCCCCAAGGATGCCTCGGCCGACAAGGGCGAGCTGCTTCTCAATGTCTGCACCGCAGGGATTGTTAAAGCGCTGCGGCGGGAATTCGGAGAACGCGCTCCGGCGAGCGCGGCGGAAACAGCTGCGCAATAGAACAAGCAAGGAGACTGACATGACTGCCAAATTCACCCATCCCACCCGGCGGGCGCTGCTGAAGTCGGCCGCAGGCGCGGCGCTCGCAACCCCGTTCCTGTCCATCCGGGCTGCGGCGGAGACCGTGAACTTGTCGATGCTGGCGTGGTACGGCCATGCAGAGCCCGATGTCGTTGGTGAATTTGAAGAACTGTACAATGTGAAGTTCACCCCAAAATACTACACCGGAGGCGACAACATGCTGGGCCTGATCGCCCAGTCGCCGCCGGGCACCTATGACGTCATCCTGTCCGACGCCGAATATGTTCAGCAGTTGAACGCGGCCGGATACATTGAGGAACTGGACCCAAGCGACTATGCCTTTGATGACTTCTTCCCGGAGTTCCAGCAATTCCCGGGTCACTGGAAGGACGGCAAGCTCTACTCGGTGATCACCCGGTTTGGCTTCCTCGGCATATCCTATAACGCCGATGTTCTGAGCGAGAGCGATACGGCCAGCTACAACGTGTTCGGCGACAGCCGTCTGACCGGCAAACTGGGCCACTTCGACTGGCACCTTCCAAACTTGGGGCAGATCAGCTTGCTGAACGGCAATCCCAATCCCTTCGACCTGAGTGACAAGGCTTGGCAGCAGGTGCAGGACAGCACAATGGCGCTGCGCGGCCAGGTCGGCGGGTTCTTTGACTATGGCGGCACCTTTTCGTCGCTGAAGAACGGCCAGATGACCGCATTTGCGGGCATTGGCGACTGGATCACCGGCGTGCTGGAGAAGAACGGTGCCAATGTGCGCACCGCGATCCCGCAAGAAGGCGGCCTGCAATGGACCGAAAGCTTCTCGATCGGCAAGGGCTCCCGCAACCAAGAAATGGCGAAGAAGTGGATCCAGTACATTACCTCGCCCAATGGCCAAGCGAAGTCGGCGGATATGGCGGCCTACCCGGCGCTGATCCCCAACATGAAGGGCTGGGTCGTGCTGAATGAGGCGAACCCTGCCGAAGCCAAGCGGCAGAACATGGTGCTGGGCCAGCACAACGCCATGGACCTGATCCGCGAAGGCCGCATCAAGTACCGCCAGCTGCCCGTGCAGCAAAGCCTGGAGGACTGGAACGACTTTTGGTCCGACTACAAAGGCGCGTAACTCCACCAGCACCGGAGATGTCTCCTCCCCTGTCTCCGGTGCCCAACTGAAGGCCAGCTGCCGCCCGGCGCTGGAAAACCGATGAATACACGGCCATCTCTGTTTTCACTGACATTTTCGCTGCCGCTTCTGATCTGGCAGCTGGCCTTCTTTTTGTTTCCGCTGGCGTTTCTGGTGGCACTTAGCTTCTGGACAGTGCGGAACTTTCAGATGCAACCAGATTTTGACACCGTGAACTGGGTGAAAATCTATTCCCGCAGCGTTTTCTGGGATGCCTACTTCAGGACCCTACTGCTCGCTTCTTTCAGTGCGGCGCTAATTAGCCTGGCGGCTTTCCCGGCGTCTTATGCGATCTCGTTCAAACTGGGTGACAATGCGAAACGCTGGATGATCTTCGTCCTGATCATCCCTTTCTTTACCAGTTATTTGGTCCGCGTCTATTCGCTGCAGGTTTTCCTGTCCGACGCAGGCATCCTGAATGCTTTCCTAGGCTACCTTGGCCTTGGCCCTTATTCTATGCTCAACAACAGCTTCGGCACCCTCACCGGCTATGCGACTCTAAGTCTTCCGCTAGTCATTCTGTTGCAGGTCTTCAGCCTCAATTTCGTGAACCGTGATCTGGTTGAAGCCGCGCACAACATGCGCTGCGGCCGCCTGCGGACAGTATTGGAAGTGATCATCCCTTCTGCCAAAGCCGGCCTGGTGATCGCAGGCCTCTTCGCTTTCATCCTCAGCTTCGGCGATTTTGTGAGCCCCCTTTACCTGGGTGGAGGCAACCCGCCGACCCTTTCGATCATGATCACCGATATCACAAAATCCGGGCAGCAATGGCCGCGCGCTGCGGTGGTGGCGCTGACGATGATCGCCACACTTTTGACAGTTGCCTTTGCCGCCATCAAATTTGCCTACAGGGAGGCAGGAAAATGACCGGTAACCGTAATCCCCTTATCAACTGCCTGCTGAAGCTGCATATCACGCTATGCCTGATCTTCATCTTTGCCCCGATTGCCGGCAGCTTTGTTTTCTCGCTAAACTCGGACCGCTTCCCTTCGCTGCCGCTAGGCTCGTTCTCAACTGAATGGTACCGGCTAATCTGGGAAGATCCGCTGGTCTGGGCCGGCTTCTTCAACACTCTGCTGGTTGGCGCCTGCGTTGCAGCGATTGCCACGCTGCTGGGATTTGGCGGCGCCTACACCGACTTCCGCTACCAGTTCTTCGGCAAAACCGCCTATTTGGCCTTGGCCCTGCTGCCGCCCACCATCCCGGTAGTTATCATGGGCCTGGCGATGCTGGCTTTCCTCTCCCGTATCAACCTGTCCGGCAACGTGGTCTCCGTCATCATTGCCCACGGCGTGATGTGCAGCCCCTTTGCCATGGCTATCATCCGATTGCGCCTGTCGCAGATGGACCCGGATCTAGAAGCCGCAGCCTGGAATCTAGGCGGCAATGAATGGGTGACCATGCGCCATGTGATCATCCCCTTCACCAAACCCGCAATCTATGCCGCCTTGTTTATCACCATGGCCGTGTCCTTTGACGAGTTCGCGGTGGCCTGGTTCGTATCGGGCCTGAACGAGACCCTACCAGTCAAGGTTCTGGGCTTCCTCCAGGGTCAGGTCAGCCCCCGGATCAATGCCATCGGCTCGCTCGCCTTTGTCAGCTCGATCTCCTTCATCGTGATTGCCCAGCTTTTGATGCGTAATCCGGATTCCAAGCCCTCATAACGAACAGGACAGAGCCATGCTGGACACCCCAATTGTACATTTTGACAACGTTGTTAAAAAGTTCGGCAGCTTCACTGCCGTTGAAAAGGCCGACTTCCAGATCGCCCGCGGCGAGTTCCTGGCGATCATGGGCTCTTCCGGCTGCGGCAAGACCACGACCCTGCGGATGCTGGCAGGGCTGGAAGATCCAACCGAAGGCAATATTTTGCTGGACGGGGAGAAAATCAACGGCAAGCCGACCTGGGAACGGGACACGCCGATGGTCTGGCAGAGCCTTGCACTGTTCCCTTTCCTGACAGTGCAGGAGAATGTCGAATTCAGTCTGAAGATGCGCAAAGTGCCCAAGGGCGAACGGCGTGAGCGGGCCCGCAAATGGTTGGACCGGTTGGGCATTCTGGAATTTGCAGACCGCAATATCTCGCAGCTGTCGGGCGGCCAGCGCCAGCGCGTTGCTCTCGCCCGGTCGCTGGTGACCGAACCTAAGATCCTGCTGCTGGACGAGCCTCTCTCCGCTCTTGACGCCCATTTGAAAGTCCGCATGCAGTCGGTGCTGTCGGGCCTGCAAAAGGATCTCGGCATCACATTTGTTTATGTGACCCATTCGATGTCCGAGGCCTTCTCCATGGCAGATCGGGTAGTCATTATGAGCCGCGGAAAGATTGAGCAGATCGGCACCCCCGAAGAAATTTACCGGGAGCCCCACAACCGATTTGTGGCAGACTTCCTGGGCTCTTCCAATGTGTTTTCTGGCGACCTAGCATCCGGCGGCAGTGTTGTTTGGAAAGTCGATGCTAATAACTCAACCTTTACTTTAAAGGCGCCTGCAGGTGTGCAGAAGACCCGCGGAGCCTCTGTGGCCTTTGCCGTGAGTTCGGAGAACATGTCATTGGCTGTCGCTGGAACGCCCTGTACTGAAAACTGCATTGAGGCCACGGTTGTGGGCGGCGAATTCGCTGGTGCCTCTGCCACTGTTTTCTTGGAAACGGATCAGGGTCAGGAGCTAAAGGTGCAAAAAGGGCATGAAGAACTCAAGGCGGTAGACCTCAGAGCCGGTCAGAGGCTCTTGGTTCATTGGCTACCAGAGCATTGCCACGTTCTGCCTGGCGAATAAACAGACCAACACAGCCACTGAGAACGCCTGCCTCTCGCTCTGATCAGAGGTCAGTTCGCTCTTCAAGCAGACTGCCGGAAGCTGCCTTACGTGCCCGGGAACGCGACGAAAGTGCTGTACGTCACCTGGCTCGCGCAAGGGTCATCGCTCGCACCAACATCGCGCTCGGGCGGTTGGAAGCCGCTGAAAAAACCGTGCGCCGCTCCGATCAGCGACAGTAAGAACGGGGAGCTGCCACTTCGAGAGGCCCTGCGTCATCTTCGGTGTCTTTGTTGTGAACTACTCACACTTTGGACGTGGCGGCCGAAGGAACTTCTGCGGATTGGCGAAGTGCTGAACCCATTTGTGCCTCTATATAGCGGAGATCGGCACTTGCAGGAACGGCTTGATGCAAAAGCCCCGGCCAGGGCCGGGGCTGACCTGCTGCTATCCGCTGTAACCGGACGCGTTTATACAGCCGTGGCCCGGAGCATCCAGGCGGCTTTCTCGTGGAATGCCGCGCGTTCGGTTGCGAGGTCTGCCGTGACCGGATCTTTTGCGGCTTCTGCGGTCTCGACAAGCGCTCGCATGTTCTGAGCAAGCCTTTCATGGTCGGAGTGAAGATCCTTGACCATTTCGATCGCTGACAGCTCTGCATCGGGATCCTGCCCGTCTGGTCCTGCGGCCAGAGCCGTCGGTTTCACTAAAGCGGGCTTACCCAGGGCCCTTATCCGTTCGGCCAGCACATCCACAGCAGCGAACATGTCGGTGTATTGCGCCTGTGTCATCTCGTGGATTGAAAAAAACAGCGGACCAGTCACGTTCCAATGGCAGAAGTGGGACTTCAGAATCAGCCGGTAAGTCTCCGCCAAGACCTCCGACAGTGCCTCCGTTACGGACACGGTGTTCGGGATATCGGCCCTGGCATGTTTGGCTGACGGGTTTTGCTGCAAAGTGGGGGTCATAAGTGCCTCCTGTATTGAGTGATTAGCATTACTGGCCGCGGGACAGCCGGGTTGCCGGTACTGTTGTCAGCGCGCGCGGGCTGCGAGCCTCTGCCGGGCGGCAGATCAACACGTCGCAGGCAGCATCGCGCAGCAAGCGCTGCGTGACACTGCCGGTAAACGCGCGCCGGATCAGACCGGACCGGTTAGGCCCCAGCGTGATCAGGTCCGTATCGGGGCTCTGCGTCACGCGAATGAGTACTTCCTCCGGTTCGCCGCGCAGCACCTGCCATTCTAAGCCGTGCCTTAGCCCGGCCGTGAGCGAGCCCAGGCGCTTCTCGGCCTCGTCGGCCAGAGCGTCTCGATGGGCGGTTAGATCTGTCTGAGCCAACCCGACGCGCAGCATCGCCGCTTCAAGCTGCGGCGGAACCATGACTGCCTGAACCAGTTCCAGCGCGGCGTCCGGCAACAGGGTTGTCACGACAGCCAAGACCTCTGGCACATAGTCAGGGCCGTCAACCGCCAGAATGACACGGCCGTAGGGTTTCCCGGTTGCCTGTTTCACAATCAGAACCGGAACATTGCCGGCAGCGACTACCGCCTTTGTCGTCGAACCAAGAAGCTTTTCGAGGATCCAGGGTTTTTGGTTTGCCCGCATCACGACAAGTTCTGGTGCGAACTCATCGCAGATCTCGACAAGACGCTGGGCGGGCGACCCGGCTTCGATTCGTATCTCAGTTCCGGCCGGGCCGATACCGTTCCGGCGCAATGCCGCTTCGATCCGGTCGCGGGCTGCAAAGTCCGACTGGCTACGGAAAGTATCGGCCAGAGCTCGGGCCGCTGCATGGTCAGGCAGCTCCATCACGTGAACGATGGTCAGCATTGCTCCAAGCCGGTTTGCTATTTCAACCCCGCGCACCAGCACCGCGTCGTCTTGCGGAAACTGCTCCACTGCCGCAAGGATTCGTGTAGCTATCATGGTCCTTACTCCTGACTGCATCCGGCCTGCCGATCGGCCCTTTCGGGCGGGTCCTGCCGTTTTTTCATCTGCCTTGAAGCAGTAGTTCCACCTAAGACGGCGGCATTGGCCGTCGCGGCCCACGCTGTGACGGCTGTGACGCCGAGCCTTTCAAATCCTGTCAGAGCTAATTCCGATTGCGGGCCGGAACACCTGCAGTTTCGCTCCCCAAACAGAGGCCGCCTGCCGTCCGCCGTCATCGTCCCACCGGGCGATACACTCGGCACTTGGCCCCTGTGCCTTTGGACGTGCAGCGCGTACAGGCTCGGGCTGAAACAGTGCAGGAAACAATTCCTCAAAGTCGGCATCGCAGATCATCATCGGAGTAACCCTTTCATGGACAGTTTTGGACATTCGCAATTGCGCGAGCCTGCACGCCTCCGGAGTGGGTCGCGGGCAGGCTCGCATGGGGTCGTTAAGCCGCCTGCAGATACTCGGTTTGAGCGTCTTTCGACCGGTCATCGCCCGGCGCTACCGGGTTCATCCCCAATTCACGGTCGTCGAGTTCTGCGACCAGGGTTCGAATATCGCCGCGATGGACGCCGATATCGCGAAGAAGCCGGTCGTCCAGAGATTGCAGCGTCGAAACCAACCTGCGGCGCTTCCACCGCCGGACCGTAGCGCGCAGCATTCTCCGAATGGCACCGCTAGCTTCGGCCCGCTTTTGGTGCGCACGCGCATAAGGCAAGGATGGTGAAAGGTAGTTTCGATTTGACAAGTAATGATGCATGTCGTTCTCCCGCTCAGAGGTGTTGAGATCGCAACACTGGCCTCTGCATGGCCGGACCAGCCCGCAGACAAGCCGCTGACGAGAGTCCGGTGACACAAAGGAAGTGCCGCTAGTTTTGTCATGAAGGACAGATATGAACCCCGAGGCGTGGACAGGCGCGTAGAGCCACCCCGCCCGGGGCTACCGGCGGTTCAGTAGATTTCCTGCGAAGCGCAGAAACCTCGTATGAAGACTGAACAACAACATGGCTCTGATGTTGCCACGCTGCGGGAACTTTTCAAGCCCGTGGCATCGGATGCGACCTTTTGGCCTGAAACAGCGCTTTCCTGCCCGTACCAGCGCGAGGCAACCGCCCGGGCTTGACGAACATCCGGGCCGAACCTATCTAAGGGACATGTTGGTTCACCAAGATCATACGCAGCTTTTGCTTCTGAACCGCCCGTTTCCCCGGGCGGTGTAGGCGCGTCTGCGCCTTTCGCTTCCCCCGGGGCTCCTTAAATTCCTGAACGGCAACTGACGCATCGCCGTCGGCGGAGATGCTATGGTCTAAAGTCGTAGCAGCCGAAGTATTGCTAACGCCGCAGGCATATCTCATCGCTGTTTTCCACCTTGACCGACGCAGACTGGCAGAAGCGGAACCGCTCCTGCCGGTACTCTTGCAGCGCCCCGCTCTTTTTCCTTCCTGCCATCATCAAAGGATCAGACTCTTGTCTACCGCAATGACCCAGGCTCCCAGTAAGCCTCATACCGATCAGCCGCATATCGTAATAAATGCTGACGAGCTTATCCACATTGAGGCACTTGCCGAAGGCGCCTTCAGTCGCAACCCGGCGCTTGCCGACCGTCTGCTGGAGGAACTGGGCCGCGCCCAGGTCGTTCCATCGGAGCAGATGCCTCAGGATGTGATCGGGATTGGCAGCCACGTCACTTTCAGAGACGAGGCGACCGGGCAGGAAAGAGCGGTCACGCTGATCTATCCAGAGGAGGCTGATATTGCGCTTCAACGGGTTTCTGTGATGACTCCAATCGGAGTCGCGCTGCTGGGGCTGACCGAAGGCGCAGCCTTTCACTGGGACACACGCAATAGCCAACGTCGCATGCTGACGGTACTCCGAGTGGAGGATGCACCAGAGTCCGATAGTCCGTAACACTGCGGATTCATCGGGCATGGCGAGGCTTTGCGCCCCGCCGCGGCCCCTCCGAGTGCCAATCTGGCCTGATTTGATCAGTGGACCACCATCCGGATAACATCTGATCAACAGGCATAAATGCCATCCACCAACAATTTCTACGGAGCCTGCGAAATGGCCTGCGTCGCCAAAAGCGCAATTTGCGTGAACAATAGCGAACCCCTACCGCATGCCGCCGCAAGGCACGGAGGCCGGTCATGAACGTAAAGCAGTATATCCGCCGCCTTTTGTGGCCGACCTCGTTGACGCTAATCTGCTTTGGGTTGCTCCTGTCGCCATCTGTGTCGGCCGAATTCTTGGACGATAGCGAAAACCTATTGCCCGCTGTTACTGCGCTGGCCTATTTCGCAGCGGCGTGGCTCGTCAGCCGGATCACCTCCTTGGCGCTTGACCAGGCGGCGGCGCGGCGGCGGCCCTACCCGCGGCTGCTCAAGGATATGATAGCGGCACTGCTGTTTATGATTGCGTTTGCCGCGACCATGTCGCTGTTCATGGGGCAAGGCGTGTTTGGCGCGCTTGCAGGTTCCGGTCTGGTACTGGCGCTGCTTGGGTTTGCTATCCGCAACGTCGTGGCCGACACGCTGTCGGGGATCGCCCTTGGTGTCGAAGGGCCATTTCGCATCGGCGACTGGGTTGATATCGACGGGCTGGCGCGCGGCAAGGTGATCGAGATCGGCTGGCGTACCACGCGGTTGTTGACCCGTGACCGCGCCTACGTGATCCTGCCTAACAGTCAGATCGCACGTCAGCGTATTACCAACTATTCTGCACCTAAGCCGGAATACCGCGCGCAGGTCAACATTGTGCTGGACCATGGCATGCCGATCGAACGTGCCCGCGAAGTGATGCTGGAAGCCCTTAAGGGGGCGAAACTCATCCAGCAGGATCCCGCGCCGGACGTGCGTGTTATTGCCTACGAGGAAGGTGGAATTACCTACGCGCTACGCTATTGGCTGTCGCGGTTCGACCGCGACATCGACTGCCGCGACGAGGTGTTCACGCTTGTAGACGAGGCTCTGCGCAAAGCCGGAACCATCGCTCCCTATCGACGTATAGAGGTAATCCCAGCCGCGTCTTCCGGCGACATTTATCGCTCTTCGCCCTTCAGTTAAAGCGATAGGGCCGTCGTTAGAAGTAGGCATTCGGGAAGACCTGCCAAGAAATCTTAAGCTTCAACGCTATGACTTGGTTATTCCTTCAGTCGAAGGAGCCACCGGGGCATAACTCCCTGCGATGAAACCGTTTCTTGGGGGCACTACTATTGACAGATCAGAGAGCGTGTCTGAACCTTTGCCTATGTTCCTACATGAGAAACACTTTTGATTTGACCTGAGACCCGATTTCCCTCCAGCCTTTGAGGGAATCCGTCGATTGATGCTCTGCTACCCAACCTTGGACCGCCGGAAGCTGGATTTTTCCGGCTCTGTCACGATGACGGGCTGGTAACGCCATCGGGATAATGCATGGCAATCGGGACGTTGTATCCGATTGCGCTGTGAGGTCTGTCCTCGTTGTA
>NZ_JBGFGM010000020.1:0-940 GCF_041224635.1 Leisingera sp. XS_AS12 | reverse complement strand
CACGCGGCGCTACATGACACTGGAAACCGTCGCCGCCATTTGCGACACTGCCCCCATGGACCCGGCGACAATCGCCGCCCTGTGACTGCGGCCGAGCCAAGGCCGAAGAGCAAAGTTACACCAACTCCCGGGACACTATCTAGTCAGTGAGTATCTTTACATTCAGCAAGATTGAAGACACCGGTGTAAACTGCAGCAAGATTCCTTGACGAATATCAACCTTTGCTTGAATGGTTGTTGTGTTGAGATCGCCACAAGAGGCAGGCAATTGACTAAGCTTTCAAAATACAATGCCAGCGGTTCTATGGCGGGGTATTTATTCCAGTGCAGATTGGCTTTGCTTAAAAGCTTGAAACTCATACGACGCAACCCAGATGCCATCATTTCCGTTGAGAAATTCGATGATATCGCCTTTGAGAATGCAGACTATGCAGACTGCCTCATTCAGGCAAAGCACCACGTGCAGCCAAAGTCTTTGGGTGACAAAAGCGTCGATCTTTGGAAGACTCTGCTGATCTGGATGGAAGGGGCTCAGCATGGAATTTTCGAACTGAGCAAAACTACATATGTTCTGATTACAACAGCAAGTTGCCCTCCGAACTCAGCAATGGAGCGACTACGTGAAGGGGCATCAAAGACAGACATAGATGCAGCATACGATTTACTATCTACCGCGGCGGAAAGCTCAAAGAGTGATGTAACTTCTGATGCTCGAACGGCATTCTTGAAGATGACCCCCGACGAGGCGAAGCTACTCCTGTCTCGTATAACGGTCATAGATCAGCACCCAAACCTCACAGTAAGCGGCGTCTCGACCCCACGTTGCTGCTGATGGCTTCGGCTGCGAAGTGATCTCCATCTCATGATGGGGAGTGCGTTTCGCAATGTGTGCTACAAATTCGTTTCTCAAATCGCTGGGCGTCGAGATCTACGCGTCGGG
>NZ_JBGFGM010000018.1:0-11027 GCF_041224635.1 Leisingera sp. XS_AS12 | reverse complement strand
CGGCGTGGAGCCCTTCGCCTACCTCAAGGCGACCCTCGAAGCGATCGCCTCCGGTCACCCGGCCAGCAAGATCGACGAGCTGCTGCCCTGGAACTTCACCACGTCAAGCTGATCCCGCGTGGGGCGCAGACAGCGCTTACGTCAGCCCGGGAATTATCTCTGAGAGATTGCATTTGCCGCCGATGAGACGCAATGTCCGGAGCATGACCGATGATCCTGCTGCACCACCTATTGCCCGCCCCGTCGATATCCTCTCGGGTCTTGGTATCATGGAGCGGGCCGAAATGTGCCAGATTGTCGCTCTCATTGAATGTGTTGACGGCCTCTTTCTTGCGAAGGGTGCTGTAGCAGGCGTGGGCGCCAAGCTTGGTCTCGAAATGGACTCTGCCGCCAATTGCCTCAAAGCGTATCAGAATGACCTTGCCAATTCGTCGGCCACTGACGCCGCCTTACGCTTCCGCCTCTGGTCGAGGCTGACCGAGGCGATGGCCCTGCCGTCCGTTGTGCCTCTCTCGGAAAAGACAGCCAAACGATCCGCCTGCGCATTTGCAGTGCGAGCCTCCGAACGGCTGACGCCTTCGATCCGGGCACGCCACCGGAAGGCCGATCGCAAGGGACCTGAATGCGGCATCGCCGAACAGGTCGGCGGAAAAGCCGCAGACTATTGGAAGGCGGCGAAGGCCACCGTCGTCGGGGAACCGCCCCTGCCGTTTCCCGAGATCGTGGCCGAGGAGATGCTGGCACTCCTCGCGGACGACGACATCGTCGAGGCTGCCGCTCAGCGGGCCGATCCCGAAATTTCTGCGGCCCTTCGGCAGGGACAGGCCCGAGCGCGTTATGCCATGGCGGCTGGCGGCGCATGGGTCGGCGGAGCGGCCATCCTCGCAAATGCTGGTTTCTTGCCCTACTTGCTGGCAGCGCAGCTCAGTGCGGTAATACCGCTGGTCAGTGGTCGCACTTTAGTCTCTCTTCTTGCGACCCTCATCAACCCCGTGACCGTTTTTGCGGGCGCTGCCGCGCTCGGGTGGCTCGGAATGGGGCGAGGTTCACGAATAGTGCGCAGCCAGCTTGCGGCCCGTCTCGGAGTGCTCATGGCGGCACAAGGCGCGCAGAGTCGTGAGACAGGTCTGGATCGTTTCCTTGCAGACATGCGAAAGCTGGATCGGGAGCCTGCCGGTTCGTTCACCTGGCTACCTGCGAAATATTACGCAGATATGCGCCGCAGCGTTGCTACGCTTACCAGTCGCTTGGCCGGTCCACTACCTGCGCCCGCAGGACGGCCTCCGGAGCCCTGGTCGTCGAAGAAGATGTCCACCGATTGCTCAGATGCGATCACAACACTGGGCCTGACCGCGGGCGAAATGCTTTGGCACCTTGTGGCGCTCGACCCTAACGTCATGAAAGCAGCCGACTTCTCCCGCACGGAGGAAATTGGTGATCCCACCTCTTTCGCCTACCGTGCGATTGACTTCCTGTCTCCGGGCGCCGGATGGTCCCTGCGAGGATACACAGCTGAGCGGTTGGTCATGGACAAGCTAATCGCAGACGGGCATGTCGTGCAGCTCGCAGAGGCGAGTAACACACCCGGTCTGGATCTTATTGTCGACGGGACGGCAGTGCAGGTGAAATGCGGGAGTTCGTTCTCGAACCTGACAGAGCATTTCGAAAAATACCCGGACATTCCGGTAATCGCCAATGCTGCCCTTGCCGAGGAAGCCGTCGCAAACGGCGCGCCTTGGGCAAACCTCGTTACGACTCTTCCAGGCTTCGAGATCACCACGATTGAAGAGCAGATCGCAGAGACGCTCGGCCATGCTGTCGACTTGGCCGACCCTGACGTTCTACAGTTCGCGCTTTCCATAGGTGTGCTGCGCGGGGGTATCGAGGTCGCACGGGGACGGGTCCCTGTGTCCGACTTACCAGCTTGGCTCATTCTCGATGGCGCCTCGCGCGGCCTGCTCACCTTCACTGGCAGCAACGCCGGGGCTTGGATAGGCCTAATCTCAATCGGCCCGGCCGGCGCGCTAATCCTCGGCCCCACAATCGGCGCCGCAGCTCTCTTGGGAAACAGCACATTGAAGGGCTACGCCCAGAAGCAGCTCATGGCAAAATGGCACGGAGATCTTCAGCGGACAGCTGAAGAACTTCATCAGAGTATCATGGTATCCCTCGAGCGCCGTATCGACTGCCTCGAAGAGAGAGCTGGTATATTTGCTATCCATGCATCGCGATCTGATCTCGATGCATGGATAGCCCGGCGGACCCAGGATGATTTGATCGCCGCCTTAGAAGACCGTGCCAGCCTCATCGCGTCTCGCCCGCAGGCCGAGGCCGATGCGATCCGGCTGTTGTTCCAAGCTCGAGAGATTGCGCCGGCAGATGCTGCTGTGCTTATAGGTATCCGCGCGGTCGAACAAACGATTGCTCGTAAACCCGGCTTGAAGGATGTCATGATGGGAGCGGGGCATCCAATCGGCGGCCTGCTGCGATCGCGCCTGAAGGGACATTGGTTCAATGGCCCTCAAACGGAAGCAAATGAAGGCAAGCCGTAGTCAGGCTTGGCAAGGAGTTGTCAATTTGGGTCCGCAGGCGACCCACACACGACTTTGGGACGCCGTTCGGTTTCTGCGGTTGCAGCCCACTTTGCCGACGCTCACCGCAAACCCGAAACCTTTACTTGATCGAACTGTCAGGTCCAGGACGCAGCAGCCGTTTACGATCTCGAAAAAATGGCTGCTCACATCCGTTTTCCCCGCGGACCCGAATGCCTACATGTGGTCAAACAGAGCACGCCAAGCGAGCCACTCTCACCATTTTTGAAACGGACAGAATTGATGATCAACTATGTTGCTCCATTGGGCGGTCAGACAATCGGCAAAGCTGCAGGTCGCGAAGATGCCTGGTGGCTTTGTAGCCGCTATGGCCTGAAGCCATTTCGCTTGAATGATGCTTCAGCGGTGCGCTTAGAAGACGCTGAGAATGGGGCGAAGGTGTGGACTGTTCCCTGCGAGCACACCCAATTCCCATATGATCGTGCTGCCTTTGAAAATCGCCGTCGTGATGGCTTAGCTACATTAGGGAACGGCCTTCCAGCATGGCCTGTTGCTGAAGAAAATGGGATAGCATTCCAAACCTTCAAACAACGGCTCAGCAGAGGCTGGACGGGTGAAAGAGCAGCAACTGAAGGGGTGCGGGAAATAGCGCATAACCCTGATGATGAGTGGGAAGTAATTGCGCTGGAAAACGGGCTATCTGTCCGCGCATATCGCAGCCGTGTTCAGGCTGGTTGCCCTGAAGCCATCGCCGCAACAATGGGGCTAAGTTGGCGGAAGTGGTAGGATGCCTCTCTTAGCTGGCACACGCGGCCCGTTTCTGCCGTTCGCAAGGCTGGCTATTGCTGCGGCGCAGTTTCACAAGACCGGCCATTCGTCCATCGCGAAGCATTTTCAGAGGATGAAGGTCGGCAGTGCGGATTTTCCAACACTGTAGCGAAGTTCAGCGTTTTAAGGCGGTGGGACAGAAATCATCTCAACTGCTAAACTAAATCACAAGTAAAGAATAAGGATCTTTGACGGTGACCGACTTAGAAAAGCTCGATGACACAGAGCGAAGGTTCATTGAGGCTCAACACGAAATTGAAGCGCTCAGAACCAAAATCGCTCATGAAAAATGTCCAGTTAATGAGTGCGATGTTGTTCAGGTTAACTACGATGGCCAAGAGTTCTTATTCGTTGTAGGGTTAGCAACTTATCACCTTGACATGGACGCAATGACTGGAGAGTTGCTTGGACCGGTCGTAGGTGCTGAGACTGGATCGGCAGCATTTGGTTCAAAAACCCGGAAGTCGGATGGTGAGCCTGGGAAGCACCGCTATTGCATCAACGGTGCCGAATTTAGCCTTGAAAATGACCGGTGGGTCTCCCAACCAAAGGGTATCGAAGAAGCTCTCGGGATCGGAAACTAAGTCTGCTTGTAATGCGCCTTTTACGTCGATCAGCGTTGAGTTCATGACCATCCGTGGTCTGACAAATTCTCACACTACTCGAAGACGTTGATGAAGTCAGGCTCGAAAAAGGCCTTCTCTGTGATTGCATCACGCATCTGTGCCGTATCTTCGGCAAAAATAACTACGGCAAGGTCGGACAACGCCCGCGAGCAACAGACATAGAACAAGCGCCGTGTTCGGCCGATTACGGAGTCCCGCCCGGCATCTACATGAGCCTGATCCGTGTCAGAAAGCGGCGTCACACCAAAGTATTTGCCATAAGAGAATGCGTTCGATCTGCCCTCCTGATCATCAACGACCACTAAGACCTTTTCGAATTCCGCGCCCTTGATGCCTTGCTGTGTGGCAAAGGGCGAGAGTTTTTCGATGTATTTCCGGTAGCCCCACAACTCGGATGCCTCGCATTGCATGAAGCGCAGCGCTGCGTTCTCGGGGGCGGGATCGGCTACCTGTTCTTCAGTTCGGGCAAATTTCTCGACAAGCGCGGCGTATCGTTCGTCGAGTCCGAACAAGTTCTTGGCTTCCAGAAAACTAACGACATCGCCGATACGAGCACCGCTGCCGGGCTGAAGCATTGCCACCAGTTCGGCGATTTCGTCCCGCAGCGCATTCAGGAAACCGGCCGTATCTGCAGCGGCCGCGGTTTCGGGCTGGAACTGCGGGCTATGCTTACGCAGCAGGCGCATGATTTCGAATTCGCGCCCCTCCTGACGCGCGAGCGCGACCGGCATGATATACGAGAGGAAGGGCCGCACGACCCAGGCGGTGCCATCGATCAACCCCGAGCTCAGTTCTTCCGATGATTTGTCGTTGAGCGCGCGGTACAGGTCTGGAAACCCGAGACGCGCCGCAGCCATCCGGTGGACCAGCACCAGCAGCCTTAGCGCGCTTTCATCTTCGGTTTCTAACCAGCCATCATCATTGTCCTGATCGGCAAGCCACTGACGCGCATTTTCGAGCCGTTCTTGTCTCTGGTCGTCAGCCGGCAAGATCAACACCCGTGCTGTGCCTTCTACCGGAACCTCTTCACCGTCAACGATTTCACGGCGTCCGCGTGTCTGCTCCAGCCCGTCATCTTCGGCCCTGATCCGGTTGATAACGCGCAACACAGCTTGCGGGCACCTGAAATTCTCAGGCTTTTCCAGCGTTTCCCAGCCGTCCTCGGTCTCGATTGGACCGGCCCCCTGCATGTAGATCTTCTGGACCGGATCACCGAAGAAACCGAGACAAAACCCTTGGGGTGTTTCTCTCGCTACGTGGCGCAAGGCCTCGACAAAGGCGGGGTCTGTATCCTGGCTTTCATCGACAAAGATGACGGGAAAGCGCCGCGTCAGGACACTACGCATCAACGTATGATCCCGAATAAATGCGGGGCCAATCCTCAGAATGTCACTGTGACCGAGCACACCATTGGTGTAATCGCTCCCGGTGCCATAGCGAAAATTCTTGACGCGATCTATCTCGGCGAGTTGCCCCTGATATCGCACGATATCCTCGGCCGCACGCGCCTTAGTGGCTTCTCTTGTTTTAGGCTTGTCTATCTTTTCCTGCTTTTCGGCAATCTTCTCGTGTAGCCTGCCTTTCACCCATTCGCGGAGATTGTTCTGGAACGGCTTGATTACGGTCCAGAGAAAGCTGTGAATCGTCGAAACGTGGAAGAGATCGTCATTGCCGACATCACCGCGAATTTCTTCGACTGCCACTTCCGTATAGGTGATGCAGGCAACTTCTTGTCCGTTTCTGCGCAACGACGCCCCCTGCGTGCGTTCGATCTGAGCCAAGGCCTTTACGAGCGACGTGGTTTTCCCCGAACCGGCGCCTGCCACCATGACAAAGTGGCGGTTGCCGTCTTTGGCGAGCCGCTCATGAAGAGCCGTGTCGGTCGCTGTATTGGGCTTTCCTATACGGCTTGTCATTCGGCAGCACCCCCGGGCTCTTCGATCTCTTGCTCCGCAACGCCCAGTGTATCTTCAAGCCATTGCAGCCCCTCGGCGATGTAGCGGGGCACCGTCCAGCCATCGGGGTCTTTGGCGAGCAATGCGAGGGCGAAGTCTGTTTTCTTGTAGTTCGATCCGTGCACCTTATTGTGCAGCTTCAGAGCAAGGTCTTCGAGGTCCTGCGGCTCGCGTATCCGAAGCTTGAGTTCCCGATTGTCGTATTCCTGAGTCCATTCGAGGTTGTCGAAAGCGAAGGCAACCTCGAGTGTCCGACCGGCACGCTCAATCTGTTCATCACCGCGTGTGAGGTTGACCGTGCACGGATAGGTGACACGAACAGAACCCATGCCGGTCGCGTCACCCGGAATGGTTTTCGCCGCGGCATCGGCGGCCAGCAACTCGTCGATCCTGCTTATGGCCGGGAGCCACCGGGCAAGCATCTGGTTCGAGGTAACGGCATTTGGTGTTTCAGGCGTGCAAGTGCTACCCGTTGCAGCATCGTCCTCTTCGTCTTCTGCCTCCGCCGGTTCAGCCTCTTCGCTTTCGTCCACAGCGGCAGCCGGAGTCACGCTATCCAGGTCGGTGACGACCAGTGTCGTAATCCCAAGAAACTCGATAAGCGTGCGGAACAGGTGTGCGTAAGCACCGCCGATCTCCAGCACGCTCAGATAACACGATCGCAGGCCCGGCGCGGCCTTGGCGATCATTTGCGGCATGATCAGCCGTTCGACATTGCCTTCCACGAGCACTGCGGCATCAGCGAAGAACAGGTCGCAGTGTGTAAGCTTCAAGTATCTTTCCAGAAAGTCTCGGCTCGGATTGCCGGTTGTGCGGTAGAACGCCGACAAGTTCAGAACTGTCGACGCTTGCTGCGTGCCGTTGCCCTCGCGCCGAAAGTAGCGGATCGGCTGAAAGCCCCTTTCATACAAAATGTGTGGCGAGTGCGTTGTCAGGGCAAGTTGCGTATGGAACCCGTTCGGCGCGTCGTCCTCTGCGGCGAGGATTTCCCGGACCTTGTTGACGAATACCTGCTGCAGCTGCGCATGGAGATGCGCTTCCGGCTCTTCGACAAAAACCAGATGGACCGGGGGACGCCGTTCTTCCGTAGCAACCCATTGCGCGTGAAGGTCGAGCAGCTCGACCACCATGTAAATCAGGTTCTTAAAGCCAAGGCCGTTGTACTTGTCGGGGAGCGTAAGCCCCTCATCGTTTAGCGCATAGTGGACGTGTGCGCCGTCCTGGCTGTTCATCACCGTTGCGGGATTGAGCGCGGACTTGATCATCAGCCGCGGGTTAGTCAGCCCCGGATATCCCAATTGCGCGAGGCGCTCCAGCGTGTCAGCGAAAACCTGACGCAGGTGCTCGTTTAGCAGCGCCTCCGAGGCCGCCAGCGCTCTTATTGCATTCTGGTCTTCCTCGTGACGTTGCAGATTGCGCTGATAATAGCGGCTCAGGTGTCTGGAAAGCTCCTCGGCGCGGCTGCCGCCTTCACTATCCGAGAGGTGGCGCTGTGCATGTAGAAAATCGATTTTGATCAGGGAGCTAATGATATCCTTGCCGGTCCGCCCCTGTTCACGGAGCAATTCCTGCGGCTCGTAGCCTTCGTTGGGCTCCAGATCATCGTTGAACTGCGCTTCATCAAGAACGTAATATTTGAATTCGTACTCTTTCCTCAATTCCCCTTCAAGGAATTCGCGTAGCGACCGCGGCGGGGCGATATAGGGCTCCTGACCTTCGGGCGTTTCTATCCCCGCCACAGCTTCTTGCGCCTGTTGGTGCCGCTCATTGAAATGCGCCAGCGTTTCGTCTGCGTTGCGCGGCGCGAAAGCGATGCGAACACCGACCTGCGATCCCTCCCATTCGAGACGGGGAAGCAGATCGAGTACACGATGAAGGTCGTCCTGCTCCACGGTAAACCACAGATCGAGCGACAAAACCGGAAGTGCGGCATTGTCATTCCCGGCTTGAAACGCATCGATATCACTCCAGCGACACGCGCTGATATCGTGGAAACTGACGCGATCGCGGGTAGCGTTGACAAAGAAATTCAACGCATGGCCGACAGACGTCTTGCCACTGTTGTTCGCGCCAACAAAAATCGAGATATCCCGATCAAGGTCAATTTTAACATCCGCCAGGCGGCGAAAGTTCCGAATGGCTAACTTATTCAAATGCATCGTCAATCCAAATTAAAATCTGAACGCTCATGTTGTCGCGTCGCTTAGCGCGATGTTCGCCACACTGCCTCAATGAATCAAGATACTTTAGCAAAAACTCGCGAGAGTGGGCTTGTCTCACTCGGCCAGTGAGGTGTCGAAAATCGCTTCGTGAAAGCACTCGCCAAGTATTACGTTTGCCGCAGGACCTCTTTGGCCGCGGGGCCATGCCTCGAACAGCTGTTTCCCGCCCTCCGCATCAACCATCCTGGCTCCGATCCGGAAAGGTGGGCTAATGTCCGGTTCGCCAGATCATCCCTGACGCGTTCTCGCTTGCGGTGAACGTCTGGAAACCGCTCTTCCTTCCCTGTGCGGTGTTGTAGACCGAACCTGTAACCATTTCCTTGAAAACAGATCTGGACCCATCTTCCCACCAGAAATGGAGCGCAGATGGAACAATCAGACAAACCAAACTGGAAGCTGGATCTGGCAATGGTCAAGGATCTTGCCGAATTCTTTCGGATAGATCGCACTGCTGTACCGGATGTCATGACGACCATGGGGATCCCGAAGCGCGGCGCAGGCTATCCTTGGATCAGAATTTGGGTCGCTCTTGGTATCGACCTCGAAACTGTGAAAGACCCGGAAGATCTCAAAAACCCATTGGCGGAGCTGAAACAGGTGGCCGCAAAGCTGGGAGAGAGCGCAAAGACAACGCGCCGTCGCAGCAATGGTGAACACCGGGATAAATCCATTCCGGCGTATATCGAGTTTGGTCCCCGAAAGCGCTTGTTTTTTCCGGCAGAGATCGAAAGCTGGCTTCTGGGGGAACAGCTGCCCTTCGGCCGGGAACAGAAGAACCTGTCGTTCATCCCAGGACAGGCAAAAAGAACTGGAGCGCGCAAAGCAGCACGCAGAGAGGCCGAGGTCACATTGTCTCCGTCACCCTCAGCAGCTGCCATGTTTATGGCGCCGCCCAAATCGGGGTGAACCAGAACCGGGATTTCCTGAAATTCTCCACGGGACCTACCTCCTTTCCGCACCCGGAAAGGAGGTTTTCTTTTGTCTGTCAGCAGGGTGCCGCCATGCCCATTTCATCAGCAACACTCCCGCGAAAATGACACCTGGGCAGGAAATTGGCCGAACAACGGACAGATGACAGGCCGAGCGGACAAAATGACAAACGCCCCCGAAATTTCGGGTCCGGCAAATGGAGGATTAATTGTCATTTTCGGCTTCGGTTTGGGGAATAACGGCCAATTTGTCATTCAGCGGACAAGATAAGAGGCCTTCATGAGCTTTTTCATACCCATCGCGCCGATGACATTCCAGAACGTGCTGGACTGGACCATCGCGCAAGACAAGAAAGACTACGTCTCCCCGGTCAAGCGGTGCAGTGAGTTGTACAAGAACCGACACTTGCAAGACATTCCGGCCGATCTGGATGAATTCAAGCGACGCTTTCCGCTGGGCGGTTTTGATCCCCGGCATTTCAAGACCGAGAAGGCCTACAAGGCCTGGCGCCGGAAAGTGTCTGCCGCCATCAAAGGAGCCACCGGGCAGCTGCAGGAAGAACAGGAGCGCCGGGCGCGGCAAGACGCCTGGGCGGAGCTAATCGATGCTCTGGAGCCGCTCACCGGCATGCCCGAAGAGGCAATGTATCCGCACCAAGTGCTGATCCCAATCCGGAAGCTGGCCGATCTTGCCCGGCAGCATGGCAAAGACCCCAGCCAAATTTCCCAGGAATGGCTGTGCGGGCTGCGGCCACGTTTGGGATCAAATGAATGGAAATCCCTGCAATCCGCTCTTCGGCAACTGAATCATTTCCGGTACCTGTCTTCGGTTCGGCCGCTGCTTCCGCCCGAGCCGTTCGCCGAACCAGCGGTTTTGCGTGCCAACATCCTGCCGGGTATCCCGGATCACGTCGCCGCTGAAATCAGAGGCTGGGTGCTCAACGCGACGCGTGGAGAATACGATCCGGTCGAGGATAGATACGAGGAAGGGACCTCTGAGGATGACAAGTCCTTCAAGACCGCAGCGCTGCGCAAGTTCGTCAGCACCCTGTCGGAATGCGCTGGCCTGGAGACGGACCTCGGGCTGGGGGAACTTCTTTCTCCTGAAAATGCAGTCCAGGTCGTGCGCAGGTGGTCGTCTGACATGGATGGGGCCGGCAAGATTACCGCCCGAACGGCACATGACTACCTGAAGGCCATCTATGTCGTGATGGCGCGAAACGGCCTGCCGCCGGATGCGATGAAGGCGCAGCTCGCAAACAACCGGTTTTTGAAGCAGGGCAAGAAGCAGGGCAGCCACATGTCACCCGGTGCGAGGACCTTCTGTGAAACTCTGCTTGGATCGCAGAAACTGACCCTAACCTTCCTTTCCCTGCACGTGCAGCTGCGCAATCGGGCCCAAGAGCTCCGCAACAACTTCACGACGGATGGGCGGGCGATGACCGGGAGTGAAATCAAGGAGGTGCGTTCCATTGGTTCGGTGGCAGCCGTCTGCGCGCTCGAAACCCGCGGCGCACCGATCCGCATCGACAACGCGCTGGCGCTTGCGATCCGAGGCGACAACATCACATTCCACCTGCCGGGCAGGATGACTGATCACGCGACAATCACGCTGTCGCCGGAGCACACCAAGAACGACAACGAGATCTGGGCGCCGATCGAACGCGGCAACCTGAACGGGCTCGAAGTGATCGAATGGTACATGGAAACGATCCGTCCGCTGTATCCGGGTGCGGATAGCAGCGATTTCCTGTTTCCCGGGATTATTGCGGACGGCAATCTGCCCTACGAGACCTTTCTCGGCTGGTTCAAGCGCGAAACCCGTGCTGCCGGCCTGCCGATGACCCCGCATAATTTCCGCCACGGCTTGGCCTCGCTGCTGATCGAAGCCAACCCGGGAAGGTGGGACCTGCTC
>NZ_JBGFGM010000008.1:0-502 GCF_041224635.1 Leisingera sp. XS_AS12 | reverse complement strand
GGTCGCGCCCGGCAAAGCCCAGCGTGCCCGCCACCGCAAACAGCGAGGCGGGCTCGAACCCGCTGAGGCCCGGCCGCAGGATCAGGAGCACGCCGACAAAGCCTAGGCCGATTGCCAGCCAGCGCCGCCAGCCCACGATCTCGCCAAAGAACACCACCGCCCCTGCTGCCACCACCAGCGGCGTTGCCTGCAGGATGGCAGAAGCCGAGGACAAGGGCGTCAGCGCGATCGCCAGCGTGAAACACAGCCGCCCGACCACCTCCGCCACCGAGCGCAGCAGCATCGGGCGCGTGCCGAAGGCCGGGTGCCACGGGCGGTGCCCCTGCGCACGCGCCATCGCGGCAAAGACTGCCATGCCGCCCAGGCCGAACAGGATCAGGATCTGCCCCACCGGCAGCGCGGCGGCGGCGGATTTGAGGAACATGTCCTCCAGCGCGAAGGCCCCCATCGCCAGCACCATCAACAGGCTTCCGCGCAGCGTATCCATGCAAGACCTTTCCGC
>NZ_JBGFGM010000003.1:0-239 GCF_041224635.1 Leisingera sp. XS_AS12 | reverse complement strand
GGTCGGAAACGATGGTTGCGGGAGCAGGATTTGAACCTGCGACCTTCAGGTTATGAGCCTGACGAGCTACCTGGCTGCTCCATCCCGCGTCAGGTGTTTTGTATCGTTCAAGAGAGGTTTTGGATTTTACTAGGTTTGGCGGTGACCTACTCTCCCAGGGCTTGAGCCCAAGTACCATCGGCGCGACAGTGCTTAACTTCCGGGTTCGGGATGGGACCGGGTGTTTCACTTGTGCTGTA
>NZ_JBGFGM010000099.1:0-17890 GCF_041224635.1 Leisingera sp. XS_AS12 | reverse complement strand
TAGGTCAGGTCGGCAAACCAAACCTTAGCCGAAGAACAACTATGGCCGCCAAGCGGCTCGCGCGGGCCTCGCTTCGCTACGCGAAGGCTCAGCTCAGCCCGCGCTACCGGCGGAAATTACACCAACCGTTGGGACACTGCTCGTAATAATGCTGCGCGACGCACCAATGGCAGCAATGCGAAGGCTGCGCCGCGGCGTAAAGACGGTCCACGAACGGCAGGTCAGGGCCGATCGCGCCACTCTGGCAGGAAGGGCGGAGAGCCGACATTCGCTGCGGCAAAGATGAACGGCGGGTTCAGGCCGTATTGCGTGATCAGGCGCGGGCGTGCGGGGGACGGCCGACCCTCGCTACGCGAGCAAGGCAAACCTAATCAGAGTTGCCTCCAGGCCCGCTGGTAATCCGGACCACGCGAGGTTGGCTGTGCAGTTTTATCGGGTGGAGTAATATGGATCGGCAGGGGAGCGGGAAGATCTGGCCCCAAGACAATTGCCTCGCCTTGGCTCAACGATGGGATAAATGCAGCGGCGGACCTGTCCAGATCACCGCAAGCCCGCTCGATGGTCTCGCGGTCTCGCTCGTTCGTAAGCCGATGGACGAACAACGTACCAAGCTGGCTCAGAACGTCCTGTGGAACGTCGCGGGGGCGCTGCGTGGCGATTACTGTCGTCACCCCGTACTTCCGGCCCTCCTTGGCGATCAGGCCGAACGCGTCGAGCGAGACGCTGTTGAATTCGTCCCCGACAGAACGGCCCATGAACTGATGCGCCTCATCGAGGAAGCAGATGATGGGCTGTGCCCGGAAGCGGTCCGCACGGGCGAGACCGAGGAGATACTCACCGATTGTATTCAAAAGTAGCTCACGGGCGTTGTGGTTGAAACTGACGTTCTTGAACGAGATCAAGCATATCCGTTGCTGCGGGTCGTTCAGGAAAGTGTCGAGCAGCTTGCAGATGTCCTCCCCCTCGTTCCCGAAGAGGCATTGAAGCTCGGCAGACGACAGCATTCCACGCATCCGCACGATCAAAGTATTGCAGTATGCCAACGTGGAATCGTTAGGCCCGCCGAACTTAGATCTGTCGTGGCGATCGTCCGGCCAGATGCACTCATTCGCAATCTGATCGGTCAACCGATGGACGTCGAAATTGCATGCTTCGCTGGCAATTGCTGCGGCATAGCGCTCTGTAGCTCTGTTGAATTCGGCAATCTTCTGACCACTCTTGCGGATCGTGCCCGCATGTTCGACCCAGACAGTCCCGAATGATTGGTCAAAATACTGCGTGCGCTGAGCGTTGTTCTGTCTTTGTATCTGCTGGTCGGTCGCCAAGGCTCGAGCCAATCTGAGGCTTCTGATCGCTTCTCGCATCGTGGGCCCCTGGCTTTGTCCGGTTGGGCGCAACAGGGCGAATAGAGACAGCTCAGTCATGGCTTCGGAAGGAAACCTGACGAGCGTTTGACCATCTTCCGCCCGCGTGAAGACGTACTCGACCGCGCCTGGCAACTTGCCCGAAAACTCGCCCGTCGGATCGAAGACGATGGCCTTTCCGCCCAAACGAGCGACTTCGGAGACGAGCTTGGCCAAAGTCCAGCTCTTCCCTCCACCAGTTGCGCCGAATATGCCGCAGTGGCGGCCGAACAGCTTTTCCGGTGGCAGTGCAAGGTCGGCGTCATCAATGCCAGTTATCTGACCGAGGGACACGGCGATAGGCGATGCTCCATCCTGCACATCGATCCCGCCGAAAAGCGCGGCCTGGACCGAATGTGACAGGGCCGGGCCGTTCGCCTCGAAAACACCGTCGCCGACCCTCGGTGACACGAGTACGCCTCTGACGACGGTCTGTGTCGTCTTGTGGATCGTGGCGAGCAGTTGAACTCTGCCGACCGGCTCCACGCTTGGCTCGCGTTCGATTTGTCTTTCAAGGGAGGGACGGTTGCGGTCGGGGATTTGGACCTCGACGATTCGTCCGAGGATGACTGCACGGTCGCAGTCAATAAAGACAAAATCGCCCACGGCGCCACGCGCGATGCCACGCCGACCGGCTGCGGCGAGGGCTTGTGGCAGGTTCAGTTCGATCCCGGATGCACCGACCTTGGTCACTGTGCCAAGGCGTTTCTCCCCGTCGATCAGTGCCCAGCGGTCATCCGTCGTCATGGTCCTGCCCCCGGATGCGCTCAAGTCGAGCCTCCAGCCGCTGCCTGTCGGTCTCGCCCATGATCTCCGGTAATGCGAGGGCCAGATCACTGAAACGGCCGTTCAGGACGGTAATCCGGCTGTCGCCCTCCCTCACGAGCCGAAGAATGCGAGCTTGGTAGTCTTTGAGCTGTTCGTTCGTCTTGTCGACTGCATGGACTTCGCCAAGCAGTCCGGTGTCATCCAACTCGCCAACTGGCACGAAACACGGATCGCAAAGAACCAGCCGAATCGAAAGGTTGGACTCGAGCGCGGACCAGATTGGTGCGCTGATGTGATCGTCGGCAAATCCGAAGCCGCTGACGATCAATGTCGTGTCCGGCTCTCGCAAACCCGCCTGCCATGCTGCGAACATATCGAGGTAGGGCGGAGCAAAGGCCTCCTGATACTTGGAGGAGCGCGGGTAAATGAGTACAGGCTCATAGTCTTCGTCGTGAGTCAGTCGGCGGATCACTACGCCGTCGGACTTGCGCCGCCGCCAGTCCATCGACCCGTGCAGCTTGTAGAGATGGAAAACGCCGTCAACGTAGTCTGCGCGCGTGCTGCTGGCAGACCGCCGCACGATGTCTTGCTGGAAGTGATCGCGATTGAACCGTTGGACCGCTGAGTGGGAAAAGCCGTCTATAAGGGCCAGGTTGCGGGCGACGGCGGCCTCTTCCAAGCAGCGGTCGTAGTTTGTCGTGAAGAGCTTTACCCGCGCTTTCTCGGCACTTCGGCGAGCGAGGCGGCGCAGGAACTCCTTGTGCGAGGTGAGGTCAGTTTTCTCCGTGACGAAATCGACGCGATCCAGAATCGCCTGTTCGGCCTCCTGGACGAAAGCTGGCAGATCAACTTTCGGGTCGTCGACAGCATCCTGCCCAGCGACTGCTCCGCGCGCAGCCTGCAACTCGACTGTCATCTTGCACAGGCTGAGAAGCGACTCGATATCCTTCTTCTGGGTCGTACCCCAGACATCGGCTACAACCTTGTCGAAATTTGCCTCCCCAACCTTCCGTCTGGCATCGTCCCAAAGATCGCTCATGCCAGGGGCCTGTTTTTCGCCCGCGTTCTTCGCCGCAAAGGATGCGCCCGAACCAAGTAGAGCCATTAGGTTGGTCGCATTCTGCGCCGACAACAGTCGTTCTTCGACCTGTCCTTTTGCTCCCCGGCGTGTCTTTCCGTCTTCCTCGCGATCATCCCACGTCAGCCACGTCCCATCGGACTGAAACAAAAGTAGGTTACTTGCGGACGGGGGCTGATTGGTCCAGTAGCTCAAAGGCACTCCTGTGAAAACTCGTTATCCTAATGTAGGTTCGCTCTGTTGGCACGAACACCTAAAGACGGTGCGCGGGACGCAATAGTATCGACTCCAAGTTGCATTCGAATCTACGCTTTTTCAACCTGAATGTACCGGTTTGCAGCTTGGCGCCGTGATCACTCTGTCAATGGGAGGACGCAGTACACAGGGTGATGTAGTTAACAGCACCCGCCGCCTGAGACTGTGGGCCTACAGGTTACTGCTCATGTCAGAAACGGATAGGCTGATTAGCGCAAGGGGGGCGAATGGCAGCTTCTGGAAGTCGCCAACTGATGCCGAACGGCAGCTTAGGGCCGTCTTTGCCGGGCAGCCCCTGCTCACCTGGGCGTGCAGTATGCTGCGGCGCGGCAGGACCGCCCAGAGCCATACTACACAAGGAACTCGCAAGTCATTCCGTCTTTGCCTGTCCCTCTATCTCCTCGACATCCAGAGCGGTATCATGTGCCCATAGCGGAGAATGCGAATGCTGGAATTTACAGACGAAGAAAAGCAAGAGGTCATCGACTACTATCTCGGGCAATCACCGGAAGGCACAGAAGTCAGGTTCGCACAAAAAGTCTACGCCGAGTCTGTTATCGGGCATACACATGCGGTCTGGGACATACACGCAAGCGATGGCCGGTGGTGGGTAATTACGAACCCGACGAACCTCTACTCGCAGGAGCAGTTCCCGAACCTGGATCTTGCTATTACGTTTCACATGGGTCTCTGCCTGCGCATACCTCGCAACGACCTGAAGCAGGTGGACGTCGAGAGCGTGCGACCATTCACGGATGTCCTGAACGCTATCAGGGAGTGCGAGGCCGCGCTGGCGCAGGCAAATGACCCGGGGGCGTTTCGAGCAATCGGGGTCCGGTGCCGTGAGAACCTTCTGGCCTTTGTGCACGCTGCACAGGATGCATACGACTGGCCCGAACAGGATCTTCCCCAACGCTCGAATTTCAAGTCGTGGGTTGAAAGGATATTTGACACCTTTCTTAGTGGGGCAGACAACCGGGAACGTCGGCGTCTAATCAAGACAACGTTAAAAGAGACGTGGGACTATGCGAACTGGCTGACACATTCCCAGTCTGGGAAGTGGATGGATGCCGAAGTCGCTACAAATGCCGTATCTCACGCCATTGGTATGGCAGCGTCAATCTGCGTCCGGCACCTGCGCGGTGTCCCGGACCAATGCCCGGCCTGTGATTCCCACCGCCTGTTTCCCGAAGAGGGCTTAGACCCGAAGAACCCTGAGGTGATCTTGGAGAGGCCTGTGTGTTCGGAGTGCGGTTGGGCGGGTGATGCCGTGCCGGTTGGTGAACGAACTGAAGACGAGGTAGCCCTGTTCATTACGCGCGAAGGCGAGAACTCTGATGAGTGCGGCGTGATGCAGACGCCGCTTATGGAGGTTCTCGGCAAACGACCGAAGTAGTGGTCGTACTTAGAAAGAGGCACGATGACCTGCGCCTCGAGGGGCCTTGGCGCGCCTATTCTGACAATGCGCCGAGCGCGGCGAAGGTAAGCTTTCTCCACTCTGCCGACCTTGGGCCGTCGAACCATGCTGCTCGATGCCTTGAATGACCGTTCGGGGGTAACTGCAACGCAGCGTTGACCTTGCTGCCGAATGTCCGCAGAGGGCCGATCGCGCCACCCTGGCAGGAAGGGCGGAAATCGGCGGTTCGCTGCAAACGCGAGCGAACCCCGCTCCCACCCCGGAAGCGGACATTGCAGCTTTCCGCCGCACCCAAACCTTCTTTCAACCTATCTCTGAACCAGTCGGCGTTATACCCCCGCTCGATCCGTCAGCATCCACTCCGCCCTTGGATTGGAAAGCTGCGCAGCAGATCTGCGGCTCCGCGGTAATCGTGCACGGGACCGAAACAAGTAGTTGCGTGCATACATGCGGCTGACTACCGTTGCGTAGAAAAGAGAGCAGGTTTTCGTTATGTCAGGAAGTTTTCCGATCCTCACACTTAGTCTAAACACTTTCATTCGATATTATTCGATTGATCACTCGAAGTTAATTGGGGAAGTCAGCCGGAGGATGCAGCAATCCGGTGGCTACGATTTCTATCGACTGCTTAGTGAGGCGATAAAAGCCAAAATAAGAGGTGCGACTGATGATGAAATTCGTTTCATCTTGGGAGGCACCAGTAATCCCAGCGAGGAGAGTTACAACAAGGCCGCTTACGATATGTTTATGTCAAAGTATGGTAAAAAGCGTGGACTGACTGACTTTGACAAAAAGGGAAGAGTAAAGCTGTGTGACGGTGAGCTGGTGATCGTGGTGTCACCACAATTTGCCATCGAAGCTTCTTCTGGGTTCTCTGTGTTCAATGTTTGGGCCGCGCAAAACCCAAAACTGGACCGTGCAAGGGCGAGTGTTGGCGTGTACTTGATGCAGCAGGCATTCCGGAAGACCGCGCCCAATTATGACTACAAAATGTTTGATGCAGTCGATGGCAAAACTTATTCAGCGGTAAACAACACGATCCCTCAGGCGATACATAACGTCGCCCGAACGGTAATTGGTTTAGCGAAAAGCACTTAGGCTGCGGATGCGTAAGACCTTCATTTTTGGAAACGGACTTGGGATGTCAATTTCAGCGGACGCTTATAACCTAACGTCTGTAATGTCTGACGTTTGGGAAAACGGCGATCTTGATGATGAGCAGAAAGGACTAATTTCAACATGCCTTCCCAGCGGAACAGAGCGGCCAACCTCTGAGGAGCAACTTGCGACCTTGCAAGACACCGTGGGTGCTTGTGAAGTTTTGCTTGGTGTTCGCGACACTGGTGCCGGCCATTGGCTATCTGAACAAGGAAGGAAATTTCCCGATGCCGTCCGGAGATTTGCGTTTCTCGTAGCAAGAGGCATGTTCGTAGCCAAACATTCAAGCGGGGAGAAAATTGGCCAGAGGTGCGGCCTCCCAAGCGATTTCTTGCAGCCTCTCGTAGATCATATCCGAGCAAATCAAACTCATGTTGCAACCCTAAATTATGATGGGCTTCTATCGAGTGCATTAAGTGATGCTGGATTGTTCGGCGGCTCAAACCCAGACATGTTGGATGGATTTGTAGACTCCAAGTTTGATCGAACTAACCTTTTCCGGAAGAACAAGCACGGAGCTTGGTATCTTCACCTCCACGGTTGCCCCGTCTTCGTTGACAGAGGGAAATCAACAATTAGGAAGATTTCTCCTGGATCGCTCGTTGGAAAGCCCGGCAGCCCGAAGCGCGTGGGAAAACACATCGTTCTCACGCATTTCAAGCATAAGCCGAAAATCATCGAAACTTCTGACATTCTCAGAATCTACTGGGAATTTTTAGAAATGGCGATTGACGAGAGTGAGGAGGTCTTGATGTTTGGTTATTCTGGGAACGATGCGCATCTTAACAGGTTAATTTCACAGGTTAGGGGTAGGAAGAACATTCGTGTTGTTGAGTGGCTTGGGGCGGGCAACCGAACTCGTCGACAAGCGTTTTGGAAAGAGCAGTTCGGCGGAGATGTAGATCTCACCCTTCTGGAGGATGTTTTGACCTTCGGGGATTGGTGATATCGCGACTTCGGCTGGAATGGCGGCCTTGGCGAAGCTGCAGCGCGGCGCATTCCGTTCCGCCAAAGGGCAGGTTTGGGCCGTTCTCCTCGGCCCAACATTCGGGGGGAACCGGACCTTCGCTGCTTTAGTGAATATTGACTTCATAGCGAGCACAGTTGACGTTCACGACAGCTGGATTTGGCGCCAAGGAACAAAGATCGATGTCGCGCATCAACCAGGTGAATGGCGGCTGGGAAATGTAATTTGATAAGGGAAGCATTTTGGGAAGGTTTTCAAGCGAGAAACGTTCTTACTGGGAACGGAGGCTCCATGATCTTCTGCGGCCTGTCCCAGCTGAGGATCTTGTGGTTATGAGCTGGGCAATTGAAGCGATGCGAGACGGTTCCGAGGAAGCGGCGCGTCGTCGCCTTCAGATGCCAGGCGGCCCAGCTGATCATCAAATTGGTGGCAAATTTTTCGTGCCGCCTTGGTCGATCGACGCCACTCTTCGCGAAAAACTTTTTCTCGGGCCCGCGAAGAAAGACGTCAAACGCCTTAATCTAAGATCGTGGAGTGGTGTAGCCAAGCTGCTCAACGTATATACATCTTTGTCCAACGCGGAGAGCGTCATGGATTACTCGCCGAACGGTGTCTTGGCCGCGATGCCTCGCTTGTTCTGGCCGCAATATGATTGGCAGCTTGGCACGTCGAATATGCTTCGTGTTGGGCGCGCTTGGCATGTGTATGCAACAGATGAAGGTAAGGCTGCCTTTTCCGCGAAATACGGAATTGATTTGGAAATATTCCTGAAAGTCAGCTTTGGGATCTATGTTGGTAGCGCAGAACACCCCGCGATACATGCCGGATATCTTTCACCGCTTGGAACTACAAATATGCAATTGCATCAAGTGCGGCAGATCATAGGTAATACGCTCGAAGGACATTATGAGTGGGTAAGGAACACCGGCAATCCTGACATCCCACGCGATTTTCTTCGTAGTGTGACAAAAGAAAGGCCCATCTTTGAAGTGTCCGATTCCAAAGGACGAGCTTATTTTGTTCCTTCGCGATCCAATCTCATGCTTCGTATTACGGACGGGCTTTACTATGATATCGTATCCGATCCCGATGCGAGACGACGGTCTGGGGAAGCATTTGAATGTCTCTGCTTGAAAATGGTCAAACATTATATCGGCGCGTCCAGATCTGTCGAGCCTGAACGGAAAACCTCATACGGTATGAGTGCGGATATTCTTGTCGTAGACAATTCAACTTCAACAGGTATCATTATTGAATGCAAAATTCGGCGAATTCCGCAAAAAGTGTTAACATCCCCGAACCCGTTCGAGGACTGTGCCGATGCATTTAGCGATATTGTCAAAGGCATCGTTCAGATCTGGCGAACACACCATGAGCTCTACAGCGCATCAGCTATGAACATGGCAGGCGTTGTGCTGCAATATGATCCTTGGACAATACTGGGAAATGCTTTCATCGGTAAACTGTTTCAATCAGCCCATGAAAAAGCGAATGCATTAGGAATTCCAGCCAGTGATCGCATCCCGGTGGCCATGGTCGGCTATTTTGATTTCGAGAACTTGCTCAGGCAGCACGAATACTGCGATATATTTGAAGCTGTCAGCGATTGGGGCTCCGAGAAGTATTATGGCTCGGAGTTCGGCGGCGTTTTGAGCATCAAAAAACGATCCAAGGGAACTAAATCATCATTTGACTATGGAAAGCTCGCCACAGCAGCGGTTCCTTGGTGGGGTGAAAGTCCGGTCTGAGGGACCACATCGCAGCATTGCCGAGGTGGTGGAGCGGCAGCAATGGGCCGATTCCGTTCGGTTCATCAGTCGGCACGGTTGAAGGATAGGAGGTCGAAGCGTCAATCGGCACGCAATCTTGACCCTCTATCGGCGTCCAAAAATGACCCCCTGCTGTGCCCTCGGGTAGCTGGCCCGATGTGGTGTAGCCACCACACAGCGCAGCCGTATCGGGCCAGCGGGAGTTCGTTTATTCCTTGGTCCTGAAGCGCCAGCTTTCGTCGCCCGTTTCGACGATCTCACAATGGTGGGTAAGGCGGTAGGGCGGCTTTTTATCGAGGATACAGCTGCCGCGTGTTTCATCCATCACGGGAGAGGGGAGGCCCTAAAAGCAATCAAACCATCGAAGTGCCGTAGCGAGGAGGTGGTCATAGTCGGCCGAAGTGGCTTCTCTCCTAAATTCAGTAAGTTCATCCCTCTTCAAGCCAGCATCGCGTCCGGCCCTCGCGCAGCGCGCCAAGATCGCAAAGGCGTTCCCGTCCTCTCCCGACAGCTGCACAGCGATGTGGGGGTATTTGATGTCTATTTGTATTGTCTCCTGATGACTTTGATGAGGCGGATTGCCGCTCCAGAAAGAAGTGGGGTCAAGTGATCCTCAGAGGAAATCATTGGTTTGGTGCGGGCGGCTCCCAACAGTCGAGCACGGACTGCGGTTACAAGTGGGCCGGTCCGGGGTGATAGGACCCCAGTGCAACTTCGCGATCGATATCAAGGCTCGCAGTAGACCGTGTGGGGCACTTGGTCACCAATAGCGCGAATCGCCCCGACTTCATGCCGGAAGCTTGCAGGAGGTAGAGGTGCGAAAACGGCGAAAGACTGAAACAAAAAGTTACTGGGGGAGTGGGTAAGTCGTCGTTTTCGAGTCTGAGGAAGAGCTTTTCTCAGTTTACGGAAAAAAAATCTGCAGATTATTCCAAGAATTTCCGGGAACGTTCGGACGAACGGACACCGGAATATTCCCAAGCGAAATTTCTAACGAATTCATGGATTTGGCTTAACCTCCTCTGATGGTGGGAAATATTCGGTATTGGCGCAGAGAAATGATTCGGGCCCCGGGGTCCCAGCGCCTGTCAAGGGGGATAAAGTCTCGTCAGTAGAGGAACTTGCCAAACTCGATGGCTTCTGGGATTTCAAGCTCCGCTGCCACCCAAAATGAAAGGCACAAAAAAAACGCGTGAACTGCTGCAACAGTCCACGCGCTCTCCGAACCGCCGAGGGCGACTCTCTCGTAAGTGCTATGTGCCATCTTGCACTGCCGCACACAAGTTCCCTCGGCAAACCAAACCAAACAAGAGTGAACGTCGCACCACACGTGCGGCGAACGCTCTCCCATGTCGAAAGCGAACTTGTGAGAAAACCGATCCAACCAGGCAGTCTGAACCTGCCCGCCGCGTCCCTCGCGGAGCGGCAACTCCCCTTGTCCTCTCGGGGCCATGCGAACGGCCAGATTATTGTCGGCCATGGCGCCCAACGGCGTGGCCTGTTCGTTGAGTCTGACCTCGAGTTAAAATGGGCAACAGTTCTGGACGTCGATCCAGATGTCGCCGGCTTAAAGGAGCAGGTGCGCGTGGAGTGGAACGATGGAACCCAGCAGCGCACCCATTACTTCGATTTTGTCGCTAACATGCGCTCAGGCCGCAGAGTAGCGATGGTCGTGAAGCCATCCCATAGGGCAAGGACAGAAAAGTTCCAATCGGACGTTCGACTGATTGCCCGGAGCGCAGTGCGATCGGGACTTGTAGATGAAGTTCGCGTCTTGACCGAAGAGGGTTTGGACGACGTCACAGTTCGTAACGCGAGGTTCCTTCGCAATGTTCGGGGGGCAGATGATTTTGCTGATGCCAAGGCGCGGAAGGTCGCGGCGGATCTGCTTGGATGCGTTTCTCTGGCGGTTCTGACAGCGCAAACCAAGCTTAATTCCCGTGGCTTTCGGGCGCTGGTCAGATTGCTGTTGTTGGGCGAGTTGAAAAGCGTTCGGCATGAACTGATTTCCCCGGATGCTTTGGTCAAACGGGGGGTGGCTCAATGACGGTTGCTGAAGGAAAAGTTTACTTTGGTCAGTTCGATCGGGTGACGATCGGGCAGGTTGAGTTCAAAGTTTCTTCGGCAACTTCAGAGGGCTACCTCCTCAGTTCTGCGGACGGAAAGGGGCTTTCACAGCTGTTCACCTATCGCGATCTTACAGCGCACGCAGCCAGCGGAAACATCCGAGTAGAGCGGGATCATTTTTCGGCGAAACTCGGACGGCTAAAGCAATTGAACGCACAATTTGATCTTTCAGCTCTTTCCCAATTGCACCGCACTTTGTTTGGAGTGCGTCTTGCATACTGTTTGTCCGTCGAAAGATTCTATAGGAAGGGCAAGGTTCTTCTGACATATGAATCAATCGGAAAGCGGCTTTCCAAAATCGAAGCGCGTGCAAAAAAGGAGTTCAAGGCTTTCGTCAGAGAGCATAACCTGAGTAGGAAGAAATACGGTGGGGGGACCACGGAAACCGTTTCTGAAGTAAGTCCTTTCAGTATCTGGTCGTGGTATAAGTCCTATCGTGAAGATGGCTTAGTGGGCCTTGTCGACGGTAGATGGAAGTCCGGATGCAAAGGTAGTCGGCTCTGCGCGGAGACCGAGGCTTTACTTCAGACATGCGTCCTGAAGTATCTCCATCCCGATTCACCTACAAAGAAATCCATCATAGAAGACACCAAGACAAGGTTCTCTGAAGAGAACGCGCGTCGTCTGAAAAAGGGCCTGCATCAGATCCCTGTCCCCGCCAGGAATACTATTCTAAGTCGCATCAATTCGTTCTCCCCGTTCGAAGTTGCCTTGCATAGAAAAGGCGAGGATGCAGCGAGAAAAGAGTTTTTCCCAGTCGGCACGGGACTGCGACTCGGCCGGCCACTCGAGCGCGTGGAAATGGACGGTTGGACCGTCGACCTCATGACTATCGCCAAATCCACCAGTATGCTTGAGAAACTTGCTCCTGAACTTGTCAGAGAGATGGAACTCGATGGTGGAAAAAAGCGGTGGCACCTGATTGCAGCAATCTGTTGCACTACCAAGTGTTTGGTTGGGCTAACTCTTTCAAAGAGTGAGGGGACTTCAGCTGCGCTCGACTGCCTCCACATGACATTGGTGGATAAAGGGAGGCATGCGGACGCGGTCGGAGCCATGTCTCCTTGGCTAACGTGCGGACATCTTGATCTTCTGGTGACCGACAATGGTAGCCTCTTCAAGAGCCATCGTTTCATTGCCGCTGCGCATAGTCTGGGGATCGACGTAATGCGCGCGCCTGCCGGGTTGCCTCAGCTCAGGGGGACGATCGAACGCTTGTTCGGAACTACGTCATTGAATTTGGTGAGCAGGCTGTCGGGGCGAACGTTCTCGGACGTGGTCGAGCGGGGTGACTATCCTTCTGAGGCAAGAGCCGTAAATACCGTGGAAGACTTCGCGACCATGCTGGTGCGCTGGGTCGTCGATGTATACCACAATACGCCCCACGAAGGGCTCCAAGGCGAGACGCCCCTCGAGTGCTGGAACCGCCTATCAAGCATTTATGGGGTTCGTCCGAGCCCAGATAGCCGCACTCGGCGCATAGCGTTCGGCGTGCCGCTTAACCGCAAGGTTACGAAGGCTGGCGTTTTGGTTTTGGGGGTCGCTTACAATAACGAGGTTCTTCAAGACTACTTCCGCCGCAATAGATCGCGAGAACTTCATATCCGATGGTTGCCCGACGAGATTGGCACAATCGAGGTATCGCTGAACAGTGAGTGGGTGCCCGTGAAAGCCGTCTTGCCCGAGTTTCAAGGGAGGACCGCGCGCGATTGGACCCTGTGTAGGAACTTGATCCGGCGGGGGGATCCCAACGCCCGGGAGCTTGCCAAAGGCATAATTGCTGCAGCTTTCGAGGAAATCGATCGCATGAATGCTGTAGCGGGCCAGCGCGCAGGCATCCTTTCAGAGCGTTGGACAGCGGATGGAGTTGCGCGGTTCGAGCAAAGTTTAGGAATTGGTTTTTTGGCAGGAGGGAAACAAGATTCCGCAAAAGCCGACGGAGGATATGGAATCCCTGTCGACCTTCAGGAAGGCCCTGAGGATGCGCCGCACGACACAATGCTGAAGGGGCAGGTTCCGCCGAAAACTCCCCAAAATAAGTGGAGGTTCTGACCGATGAGCCAACAAAAGAATGCCGTCGAGGTTGAGGACATCGATCATGCCATTCAACAGCTTTCAGCAGTCCACGTCGAAACCCCTCGTGATGAAGGAGCGCGAGCGGCCTTTGGTCGGTTGTTAACGGGTGAGGGTTGCGGCCTGTCGCCACGTTTTCTGCCCAACATCCGAGAAACGCGTGGCCTCGCGGTTGTTGGAGAGCCAGGAAGCGGCAAAACTTCACTCGTCCGTCATATTCTTTCCGGGGAAACCGGTCTGAACTTTGGTGGAGATATTGGTTCCACCAAATGCCTTCATGTGACCGTTCCGAGCCCCGCGACTCTTAAAAGCGTCGGGCTCGAGATACTCAATGCACTTGGCTATCGGCAGGTTTCGGAAAGGAGGGAGCGTTGGGCTATCTGGGATATGGTCAAACACCGTCTCAGCATGCTCGGGATAATGGTGCTTTGGATCGACGAGGCCCACGATATATACAATTCTGGGAACGCCAGAGAAAAGGAAGACCTGCTCAAAACCCTGAAGTCCCTGATGCAAGGGCCGCAGGCCATCGTAGTGGTTTTAAGCGGGACTGAGCCAGTCGCTGAACTCTTGAAGCTGGATGAGCAGGCATCCCGGCGGTTCGCGAAGGTCCGCTTGCGGCCAATTTCGGTCGCGAGCGATGGCGATGGGCTGGCGAATTTGGTCACCACCTATGCGAACCGCGTCGGTCTGGAGGCCGAGTGCGATCCAGAACTTGTCCAACGCCTCATATCTGCCGCTCGAGAGCAGTTCGGGATGGCTATCGAGATCGCAATCGGCGCGATAGAAACCGCACTCCGGTCAGGTCGTTCCGAGCTCACACGGCAGGACTTCGTTGATTACTGGTTCATGCAAGCAGGATGTCCGCTCGAGGACAACGTGTTTGCAACCGGAAACTACGCTTCGTGAGGTGGGAGGGTGAACAGCCTCGGCAGAAAAGCTTCTTGCCGGGAGGGCCGGCCAAAAGTGCCCTCGTTCCGAAATTGCCGTTGGAGCGGGGTGAGAGCACTGTCTCCTGGGCAATACGCAATGCGCGCCACCATGTTGGTCTCAAACTCCCGGAGTTCCTTAATGACTTGCAGGTTCCACTGCCGGATTTTCTCGCAGGCAGGCGATCAGCGATGTCGGCCCTTTCAGTAGCAACCGGAATCGATCGTGCCTCCCTGAGCGCTCACCAGCCTGAACGCTTGCACTCCCGACAGTATGGGTTTCGCGGCCACCAGTTCTCGGCCGGCTTCTTGGCCGGGACCCGAACAACCTACTGTCCTCAGTGTCTGCTGGCGGACGACCAGCGTGGGCACGGCCATCGGGTGGGGCGATGGGCTTGGCTTTTCAAGGCGGTAAGGACCTGCGGCGTTCACGGCTGCGCCCTCCAGTTTGCAGAAAAAACAGCTTGGTCTGACCAAATACGCGACTTGCATGCGCAGGCCCCACGGGGAGGGGAACTTCGTCGTCTTGCTGATGTGTCTGAGCTCCGACCGACGTCACCATTGCAAGATTACGTAATCTCTCGTTTGCGTGGTCAGGGCGGATCGGCGCCGTGGCTCGATTGCCAGCCCATTGAGCAAGCTTACCGCGCTACAGAAATGGTGGGTGTCCTCGCGGGCTGGGGGGCGGGGCAAAAACTGGGCGCGTTTACTGATCGGGACTGGGATAGGGCAGGGCGGCTGGGCTTTGCCGTCACCGCAGCTGGTGAAGGGGAAATTCGCGCTGTCTTCCTGGATGTGCTTCGAGGGCTCGATCTGCGTCACGGAAAGGTCGGACCGCACACCGTTTTCGGATTTTTCTACGAGTGGCTGCAGTTCAACAAGTCGGGCCGGGATCCCGGACCAATTCGGGCAATCCTGCGGGAGTTCATCCTTGAGAATATGGCCGTGACCCCGGGCGTGGATCTGCTTGGCGACAAGGTCGTCAATACCCGACGCCATCACGCGCATTCCTTGGCGGTGAAATATGGTCTCCACCCAAAGACCGTTCATCGTGCGCTTGTCTCGAAGGGGCTGATTGCGTCAACGGACCCCGAGCGCATGACCGGCATGGACACATGTGATGCCCAGGATGCAGAAGAGTTGGCAGGAGAACTCCAAAGGGCCATCCCTGTGGCAAAGCTCCCAGCTCGCATGAATGCTACGCGACCTCAGGTGGATATCTTGCTTCGAGAAGGTTTCTTGAGGCCCATGGATAACGGACATCGCGTTTTCACTCAGGTCTTGCGAGGAGTGGATGCTCGCGATGCAGATCGCTTTCTCGCGCGCCTCGCCAGCAGCGCCGTAGTGGTTCCCCAAGCGACAGCAGAGTTTGTGCCGATCCCTACGGCCGCGCAAGAAGCGAAAAGATATTCTGGAGATATAGTCCGGGCGATGCTCGAGGGAGGATTGAGCAGGGTGGAGATGGTCGATGGCACTGCGGGATATCTTGCGTTGCTCGTGGATCCTTCGGAGGTCCGATTGGCCCTTCCACGCAAGATCGAGCACTTGGCCTTGACGAAGAAAGCCGCAGCGGAGCAGATCGGTGTTTCGCTGACTGCCTTGGACCGACTGTTGGGGCTCAAAGGCAATTCACCGCTGATGGAATGGGTGGAGGACCGGCTTCCGGGACCAATTAAGGTTCGCATTGAACAGGCGGAAGTGGATCGATTCAAGCAGCGCTATGTGACTCTCGGTGATCTGATCCGGCGTGCCGGAAGCCACCATCAGGTGGTGCGGCGAAATCTGGCGGCCGCGGGCGTCAATCCGGTTCAGGACCCGAAGGAGATCGGCGTTTACCTCTATGAGCGGCGGCCGGCCCTCGCTGCTTCGCCCTAACAAACTCCGACAGTTGAGAATGAAAGCCGCGCTTCTGCGCGGCTTTTTTTATTTCTCGGGAGCTTTGGTTGCAAACTAATGCTGGTCTTAGTTGCAAAGTGCGCGCACGTTTCCGGAGGCGGCCCTGTCTAAATAATTGATTTCATTTGCTTCGTATCTGGGCAGTTGCAAACTGTTGTTGGTTTTCACATGATGCACCAAGCAATTGAGACCCAAATCGGCGATTTTTTCGCCCAAAAGCAAGGTCATTGCCGCCCAAGGTTCGAATAATCCTTGTTTTCATAGGGTTGTGAAAGCGTCTGAAGTTTCCTTCAGGCGCTTTCCGTCTTCTCAGCCTGTGGCACGAGGGTATTGACGCGTTTCTTCTTTTCGTGCTGTTTCATTCTATGACCTCAACGCAGCAAACCTTTCTCATACGGTTCTTCTGATCTGCCCTTCTTCGGGCCGACCGTTGGCTGCTTCTGTACCTTTTTCACGCACAGTTTTCGGTCGGTTTGTCTCACTGGATAGATGAGGAAACCGCTGTGAAGACTATCAGACTCCTACTCGCTGCTGACCCCAATGGGGAAAAAGATGCTCTCACGCGTCGGCTGACTGAATACCTGAAAAACCTGCGCAAGACCCGGCTTGCCAAGGAACTGATCGGTGATGACGAACACTCGGTCGAACTTGGCGAAGATGATTTCGAAAAAGTTGCCACCGAACTGTCCGATGGGGTCGCGCTAACTTGGGACGACAAGCTGCGTATCAAGAAACGGGTTCAGAGGATCCTCCAACGTAGAACTGAAGCCTCTGGCCTTGGGCATCTGTCGGGTGAGGAAATCCGGCGACTGCGCCCGCTTATGAATGAGGGTCGCTTGGTCGAGCCGAAAGATGAGCATTGGGTGGACGAAACTGCGGCAGCCTTACATGAAGAAATGCCATGGATGGCGTCTGCAACCAATGAGGCTTGGGGGGCATTGCGGCAAAATGCCAGTTCCAAAGATGCAATCCGATTGCCGCCACTTTTGCTGAGTGGACCACCGGGAATTGGTAAGTCGGTGTGGGCGAGAAGGCTATCCGAACTGTTCGGCATTCCGAGATGCGAGATCGATGCCAGTTTAGGAGGCGTTGGCTTTAGTGTCGCAGGAACGGAAAGGGGCTGGTCTTCAGCACAGCCTGGTAGACCGCTTGAAACCATCCTCCAGCACCGCGTTGGCAATCCTCTGATCGTCGTCGATGAAATCTGTAAAGCCCAGTCAGGTACTTCAGATAGGGGGAGGCATCATGCCTTTTCGGATTCCTTGCTAAGCTTTCTGGAACCCGCGACGGCCGTTGCCTGGGAATGCCCTTACTACCGGACCAAGTTCGACATGTCTCACATTTCATGGGTTCTGACTGCGAACGATGCTTCGCGTGTGCCAGAGCCTTTGGTCAACCGGTGCACTGTTATCGAGTTGCAAGCACTCACTTGTAAGCAGCTGCGAGGATTTGCTTGCCGCCAAGCTGCGCAAATGGAGTTGTCAGAAGCTTCGTTAGACGCAATTGAACGGGTAATCGAACATTCTATGAATGAACAAGGGCATTCTTTGAGCCTTCGCAATGTCATCCGCATGTTGCACCGAGCTGTGGCTCTAGAGAGCCGGGCAACTCATCACTAGATTTTGGTTGTGTATAGACAGGGACAATCGGCGGCAAAGCATGTGAGGGTGAACCTAGAAGGCAGCTATGCTATATAAAGTGGTCGTGGCAAAGTTTAACAAGCAGCCCTTACCAGCCATTCATTGTGCCAAGCCGCACCACAGTGCATCTTCAACAGACTGACCATTCGCGGTGCCTGCAAGATTCATAGGTTGTCAAAGGTCGGCAGAGCGGGCGAAGCAGCCTCTCAGGTCTGGAGCCTCAATGTCTGAGTTAGCAAACTCGGATTGAGTTGCATGATGGGCAGCTAGTCAGTGAGCAGTGTCCCAACGGTTGGTGTAATTTCCGCCGGTAGCGCGGGCTGAGCTGAGCCTTCGCGTAGCGAAGCGAGGCCCGCGCGAGCCGCTTGGCGGCCATAGTTGTTCTTCGGCTAAGGTTTGGTTTGCCGACC
>NZ_JBGFGM010000098.1:0-51058 GCF_041224635.1 Leisingera sp. XS_AS12 | reverse complement strand
GCGTGGAGCCCTTCGCCTACCTCAAGGCGACCCTCGAAGCGATCGCCTCCGGTCACCCGGCCAGCAAGATCGACGAGCTGCTGCCCTGGAACTTCACCACGTCAAGCTGATCCCGCGTGGGGCGCAGACAGCGCTTACAGTTCAGGCGGCGGCATTCTGGCTGCACGCCGCCTGGCGTTTTTGCGGCGGTCTCGCCTCCCGGGCGAGGGGCGCAGCGCCCCATCCGGCGGCTTTCATGCAAGCGTTTGTTTCGATGCAGAATCTGCACCTTGAATGTGTCGCCGCCTGCGGGCCGGAATGTTGCACCTATCTATAAATGTCACGGGCTGAGCAGGAATGGTTAGTGTCCATGGACGTGGTGTAATTTCAGCGCCTTCAACGGTGTGATCCTGGGTGGCCATCGAGGTGTATGGTCGAGGTGGAGTTTCGACGCTTCATCCTCGGCGCAAGCTACGGGGGCGAGTTACCAGGTGGGCCCGCTGCTTCGTTAGAAGCCAGCGGGTTTCATCTTTCCAGACCATACATTTACATTCTCACTGATCAGCAACCACCAACCTGTAAATTCTTAAAGGCATCAGTCTCGGCTGTGACCTGCTCTGTACTGCGAAGCCCACTGAGCGAGCACGTCGAACGCGCTCGGGTCGAGCGGCGCCATCACGAATGAGCTGCCACCAGAATAGGATCCTAGGATCCTATTAACGGCATGACCGCCCTTCAGCCTGTTGAACCGTCGCTTGATACTCCGAGAGCGCTCAATAGACGGCGGTTTTGATCGATGATGATCTCCATGTTGCCGGAGATCACCTCCAGTAGCTCTGTCATTTTGTTGTCGCCCGGATCCGTTGGGTCGTCCTGATCCAGTGCTTGAACCAGGTACCTCACTCCGTCCCTGGCCTACTCCAGCATCGCGAATTCCGGCTGGCTCAGCTGCGGTCGATTTGGGTCCACTTTTCGCTTTGGCTTCTTTGGTGGCATTGGTGTTGTCATATTTTTGCTCCATAATTTCTTTAATTTTATGACGTTTTATCCCGCTCAGACGGACGAGGGATCCCAGGTCGTGGCCGTGCCCATAGAGGCGCCAGATGCCTGATTTTTTGCCTGGTCTGAGCTCATATCCGCTGGCCAGAACGTGCTCGATGAACTGCTCGGGTGTTCGCTGTGATGCCCAGGATCTCATCAACGATTTGATTTTCGGCAGCGATAGATCAGACTCGACGCCAGCGGCCTTGGCTTTGCGCTTTATGACCTGGTGACCGGTCGAGGTGTAGCTGCTCTCAGCTCGGTATGATTTCCAGTCAGCTCGCTCCATGCCTGATGCCTCGGCCGCATCCTCCAGGGCAGCCTGGTACCTAGATAGATCGAGATCTGGGCGTTCTCTGCTGAGGGCATCGTAGACCTCGCGATTGAAGCGGCCGGGGGTTATTTCGTGCCCAGTTTGCAGCTCTGCTAGCCTGCTGAGCTTCTCATTCCGCATGTGTGTGAACTTGGAATCCAAGACCCGGCCGGTCTCAGTATCCACCTCTGGGATCGCAAAATGGTAATGATATTCGAAGCCTGCATCATTTTCGCGAGGCTTCTTGTGGACCACGGCCGTGATCCTCTCTCTCATATTTTCGGTGACGCCATATTCCTGACAGACGTTATCGAGGATCTGTCCCAGCTCGTTGCCACTCAGTTTCTCACCTGGCGCGACAATGACGTGTCTGACACTGAAAGCGCGCCCAGCAAGTTTGGCAGTGATACCCATCAGCTGGATCTCAGCCTGCGTGCCCTGGAGCCACGAGATCTCCTCGTTTTCGCCCTCGGCCGCGAAATATGCTGCGATATTGGCGGTGTCGCTGACTGGTATTCGGCTACTCTTGATGATCATTTAAGAGCGCCTCCAGAATCTGAGAATAGAGAGCCTGCACATCACTCAGAGTTGCCTGGAGCTGCCGGTAATGGTTCTCATCAATGGTGTCGGATTTGCGGGCCGTGTGAATCTGGGCGACCGCTTGGTTGAGGTTGTTGCCCACAGCTCCCAGCTGGCCAGCGAACTGGATGGCGGCCTGAGCGCTCTCATTGATTTTGCGGTTGGAGCCACGCCGAGGGCGAGGGAGGACCTTGTCAGGCTCACCGCCAACAGCCTGGGTGAGTAGATGTCTGGCATAGGCGGTGGGGGCGACATCATGTCGACGGGCAGCTGCAACGAGACGTGCATAGACATCGTCATCTAGACGGATGCCCAACAGGTTTCGTTTTTGTCTGCTCTCTGATCGGCTCATGCTTGTTGCCTGCTCTCTATGGTTGGGTGAGGGAACCTCACCGGGGGCCAACGGGGGCACAGCCCCCTTGCCAGGATGTTGCGCAGACGACGCGAAGCGGCGGTTAGCAACACGACTGGCTGTCGTAATAGAGAGCTTTTCAGAGGAGGTTTCGGAAACGTTAAAGAGCCACAAATGGCGCTCATCTGAGCAATGTCAGGGAGCCAGCCAGGTCCCAGGTAGGAACCCTCATCCAAAAAAATAGGGCGTGTCCGCAAAGCGTGTTGCTGCGCTCCGTTATCGAAGCCTTCGCTGTGCAACGTATGTTTTACATTGTGACGTCTAAGGCGACATAATGTAAAACATACGTTGCATATGACTTCTCAGCCGCAGAGCGGCCTGGCCTCGCCTTTTGGACTAAGCCACTGAAATCAATACATTTGGTGCAAAGCGAACCAAAATGGACCGAAATTCACCAAAATTTTGTTTTTCAATGAGTTATCCCCCATATGCGCCGTTGCCGCCCCTTTCGGGCTGCCGCTGGCACGTGCTGTAGAGCCGTCCTATCACCCTAGGATGCTAGGAGGTCAATTCTGCATCGAGATAGCGGCGCACTCTCTCAATCGCTGGCCAACCACCCTCGATCATAAATTTCAGGGCAGTCTCACCGGCGAACATCGACGCCTTGTTCGGACGATGCACCCAGTTGTTACAACGGGGCTGCATCAGGATCACTCTCAGCGCGGCATGGATCCTGCACAGTGCGTCTGCTCGCTTCCATATATCTGCCGCTATGAGGAGGCCATCGTGGTCTCCAGATTGAAGCTTGATCCAAATCTCCTCAGTGACGCCGAGAAGGGCAGCCGCTTGCTCATCAGTGAGTTGCCAAAGCTCAAACAGCTTCGGAAGCGCGCGTAGAGCAGCACCCTCATCTGTCATCATTTTGCCTTTCAATCTGAAACCCTAGGCTCCTAGATTCCTAGGATTGTTTGACGTCAGCGCCAATGGGACAGTTTAGGGTGATTTGATAAGAGAGGGTTTCTGGCACATCGTAACCACCAAGGAGTGGAGATGAGACAGAAACCCGGAACACGTAAGAGCCACGGCGAGAAGGTCGTCAAGGACATCCGCCGCGCCACCCGGAAGCAGTATTCAGCGGAAGAGAAGATCAGGATCGTGCTGGACGGCCTTAAGGGCGAAGACAGCATTGCCGAGCTGTGCCTGTGAACTCACGCTGAAGCGCAACTCCTGATATGTCTTTCTATTCCAAACGGTTCTGGATTTCCATCAGCTTACTTTCGAAGACTCCTGCTGGTGTCTTGTAGCCGAGGCACTTGCGTGGGGTGGAATTGAGGCGGTGGCAAACCGACCTTAAATATCGGTTTGTCAGCGCCGTCGGCTCAGTCGAGCGAGGCAGGTATTTTCTCAGCCTGTTGTTGGTGTTCTCGACGGTACCTTTCTGCCACGGAGCTTGCGGGTCACAGAACCAACTGTCCGCCCCGATGCCGTCCTTTAGATGGCGCCAGGCCGAAAACTCCGTGCCGCGGTCGAAGGTGATCGACTGGCGTGCGTCGGCGGGCAGGGAAGCCAGCCCTTGGACAAGCGCCTCCATGATTGGCTTGGAACGACGATCTTCATTGCGCATCACGACAGCATACCGGCTCACGCGCTCGACGAGCGATGTCACGTTCACCTTTCCATGTTCTTTGCGGAACATCATCAGATCGCACTCCCAATGACCGAACTCTACGCGCTCTGAGATGCGGTCAGGCCTGTGAGACAAGCTCTGCACGTCGAAGATGTGAGTTCGATTGTGGCGCCGGTGCCCACGCGGTCTGCGGCGCTTTCGATGGTCTGGCAGATGGCGATAGAACTTTTCCTCGCGGCCATCCTTTGAATAGGCAAAACGGTAGATCGTCTCATGGCTCACGCGGATCGGATGGCGCTCCAGCCGCATCCGGCCTGCGATCTGTTCGGGCGACCAACCAGCCTTGAGCCGGTCTTCGATGGCCTCCTTCAGTTCGGGATGTACGATCATTTTACGATGGATGGCGCGACGCTTCTCATACATTTCCTGGGCGTTCAGCGCGTAGTAGCCGTTCAGCTCCGGCAATTCCTTGTCGTCGTAATGATTGCGCTTCAGCTCGCGATAGATCGTAGACGGTGCGCGGCCCAGCCGGTCTGCGACCTCAGGCACCGGCATTTTGGCTTCACGCCACTTGGCAATCTTCCGGCGTTCTTCCAAACTCAGGTGAGGGTAACTGCGTCCCATTCAATAGCCTCCATGCAAACATCTGTTTTGATACAGAATTTGCACTTCGGATGTGAATCCACCCGCGTACAAATATTGTTGCAACCAAGTAGAAATGTCCCTCGCTCCGCAAAGCAGAAATGTCCCACCTGGGCGCTGAGAGGAGCAAAGCCTGACAGGGCGGAGACCTCAGATATCGCAGCCCTGGCTGGCTTTGCGGTTTGCTGGCGCGGCGCTTCGGGTTTAGCGTTTCGGCATGCTACCGCTGCTCAAACTTCATGACGATGTCGATGTCTTGAAACACTCGCCACTTGTGCGTGGGATGATCTTCACATTGCGCTTTGCCGACGAGAATCGCGGGATCGGTCTGACCAAATCCGGGGCCATGAACCGCAAGTTCGTGCATTGGGCCGCAGATCAGTTCGATTGGCCGGGATATACAGCGTCGGAGCTGTTTGAGATGAACAAAGTCCTCAACGAGCATGATATGCAGCCATTGTGGCCAGTACATGATCTCCTGCGCTATCGGAAGCTCTTGCGCCAATACAAAGGGAAGTTGGTCGCGACAAAGAAGGGTCGAGCATTGGCCGAGACACCGGATGCCTTCTTTGATCTGGTGGCGCCGGATTACCTTTATCATTCCATCCATGATGAGCGCATGGAGGCGCGTGGCGGCCCCTTGGGCAACTGGGACATCTTCCTGAATGTAATCAATGTCGAGGCGCGCACCGGCTGTACCTTGGCGCATCTTCTCAGGACGCTCTATGGCTGGGAAGAAAAGGAAGGCTTTGATCCCGAGCACAGCAATGTGCGGTTCGCCTTCAAGTTTTGCGTCATTCGGCCCCTGTGCTGGCTGGGCCTGCTCTGGGAAGACCGGGAGGGCGTGAGGCTCTGGGACGACGGTACTTACTACAAAACACCGCTCTGGCAGGCCGCGCTCAAGCTCGACACAGATGGCCAGGCCGTACTACGCCTTGTCTGAGATGGCGGCAGCTTCACGTTCGGCGCGGCGGCGCGCGTAATAGCCCTCCATTTTCGAAGGTCGCCCCGGCGGCTTGCGGCCTGTCTTCTTGTAGCGCGTGCGCTGTTTGCCGGCGGGTTTTGCCTTCGGCGGCGTGTCTTTCTCTTGCTCTGCCTTGATGAACTCCAACACGGCGCCGAGGCGTTTGTTCTCGGTGATGGCTGCATGCGTCACACGTTGGTCTTTGTCGAAAGCGGAGTAGGGGAGCGACATGCCCTTCCACCTGATCTCCAACCGCCCGTCCGGAAACGCAAATGTATCCACGTATTTGCCCACGAGGCCGCGCGTCATCTCAGTCTCATCAAGCATTATCCGTTTGCGTTCATAGGAAAAGGAAAGCTGTTTGCCGACATAGCGTTGGTCGCGGAAACAGAACACATCGCGCAACCGGTCCGGCTCAATGTTCAGCGCTCGGTGCAGATTGTCCGGGCGGCGCGGGGGCTTGGCGAACTTGGCGTTGTAGCGTTCCGTGAAACCCGGAAGAAAGGCGTTGGCCGCCTCGATATCGTTGATCCCGGCGAGCCGGAGTTCCTTCAGTAACCGATCCTGTAGCGTCCGGTTCGCGCGTTCGACGCGACCCTTGGCCTGTGAAGAGTTGGCGCAGAGGATCTCGATGTTCAGCTCGTTCAAGGCACGCCCGAACTGTGTCATCCCATGACCTGACTTCGCCGCCTGATTGGCCACGCGGAAAACCGTGTGTTTGTCGGAATAGAACGCCACCGGGCGACCGTGCTGCGTCAGATAAAGCTCAAGTGCTTCGAAGTAGCTGAATGTGCTCTCGGATTCGACAAATCGCAACTGCATTAAAGTACTTGTGGCGTCGTCGATGAAGACAAGCAGGGTGCAGGCAGGGCCGCGGTCCTCAAACCAGTGATGGTCTGATCCATCGATCTGGATCAGTTCGCCATAGCATTCCCGACGTAAGCGTGGCTGGTGAAACGTCCGGCGTTGTTTGCGCGACAACCAAATCCCCGCATCCTGCATCCATTTGCGCAGGGTCTCGCGCGACACCTTCAGCCCGTGATCTTCCTCCAGCTTCTCCGCCGCAAAGGTTGGCCCGAAGTCGATGTAATTCTCACGAACCAGCGTCACCGCGAACTCGCGAACCGCCGGATCGATCCGATTGTTCGAATCCCGACCGCGCGCTTTGTGGCGTAGCGCGGCCGGACCATCGGTCTGGAACTTCTTCAGAAGCCGATGAACCTGCCTGCGGCTCAATCCCAGAACGTTTGCCGCTGTCGTCGCCGTCATCCGGCCTTGGCTCACCTGGCTCAACACTTCGATCCGATTCAGCTCGCGCTCGCTCATCAAAATCCATCCCATGCCTGCAACCTCTGCCTGTTCTCATTGGGGCAGAGTGTGACACTTCTACTTTGCAGATGTGGGACATTTTAACTTTGCGCGTACAAATATACGCGGTGTAATCAATATTATGATATTTTTTGTGTGCGCGGGCATATTCTAGATTGGGTTGCGACAATTCCCTATCTTGCTGGAAAGCAAGGAGAATGGAAGATGGCGCATACAGAGCTTGATTTGCATGAACGGTGTGCAATCGAAGATATGCTGAACGCAAAGATGCCAGTGAGCAAAATTGCAGGCGCGTTCGGGAGGCATCGATCCACTGTCTATCGCGAGATCAAGCGCAACCGCTTCGAAGACCGCGGGTTGCCGTACCTGAGTGATTACTATGGTGTGACCGCGCACCAATCTGCGGCTGCCAGAGACGGTCCTGGTTTTTCGACCATTTTCCCGCCGGAGCGCTCCATTCAACAGCCTCCGGAGCACGTGAAGTCCCGCGAGACATTCGGCGAATGGGAAGGCGATCTGATGATCTTCGAACGCGCCCAGGGCAATGCCAACGTGGCCACGCTTGTAGAGCGAAAGACGCGGTTTGCTGTCTTGTTCAGAAACCAAGACAGAAGCACCACACACCTGATGAACCGGCTGATGGACGTCATGGAACCCTTGCCCCAGCCGACGCGTCGGTCCATCACCTTCGACAGGGGGATCCAGTTCCGGAACTGGCGCAAGCTCAAGCCTGGGATCGGAACGGAGGCGTGGTTCTGCGATCCCCAGGCGCCCTGGCAGAAAGGATCCGTCGAGAACCTCAACAAGCGGGCGCGCCGCTACCTGCCACGGGATACGCCTGTGGCGGCGCTCTCAAATCGCTCAATGAAGGCGATTTGCGACCGCTTGAACGGCACACCCAGAAAATGCCTCGGTTAGCGCACACCGGCTGAAGCCTTCAGGGCCGAAATTATGAAACTGAGATAGCAGGAAACGTCGCAACGACCCTTGAGCCTTCACGGGAGCGCGCTACTCTGAAGTCGGACTCCTATTAGAAAACAATGAGGGTGCAAGCAGCTTTGAAGTGTCGGAAGCTTGAGGAAATACAAAGAAAACGTGCCGAGCTGCGTCATCGCCCCATGTTGCTAATGAGGTTTGAAGGGTTTTACAGTGCAGGCACCATAGTCAGGCCAGGCGCTGAGATACAGGTGGTGTAAGCCGTTGAAGATGATCTCGGGGTATTGGGACCAAAACGTTTCCAATTGGAAAGTGGCCAGCCATCTGCAGGTTGGGACGCAAGCCTTCTTTAGAGAGGTGGAGCGCTACCGCTTCGAGAAGCTTGATTACCTACCTGCAGTGGCCGGGTTTGAACGCTATGCGGGCAAGAAGGTTCTGGATATCGGATGCGGTCTGGGAACCGATACCGCCCGTTTTGCATCCCATGGTGCCAATGTTACCGGCATAGATATTTCAAATCAAGCTATTGAGCTTGCAAAAAAAAATTTCGAATGGCGGGGGCTTCAGGGGCGCTTTCAGGTGATGAACGGCGAAGCGCTGGATTTGCCTTCCAATGCATTTGATTTCGTGTATTGCCACACGGTTTTGCATTTCACGCCCTCGCCAGAGGACATGGTGCATGAGGTCCACAGGGTTTTGAAACCTGGCGCCGCCGCACTGCTGATGATGATCAACAGGCGCTCGTGGCTGTATTTTCTGCACCGTATTGCGGGTGTGAAGATCGACTATATGGATGCGCCGGTTTTTCACAAAACGGATTTGCGCGGGTTCCGGGAGCTGACGGCGCCGTTTCCCGGAAAAGAAATAAGATTATACCGGTTCCCCAAGAAAACCGAAGTGCACACAGGTTGGAAGGCGGCGGTGTACAACACTCTTTTTGTGGACTTGTTCCATGCCCTTCCAGCCCGGCTGACCCGCAATAGCGGCTATCACATGCTTGCTTTTGTGCGAAAGCCAGACAGTGCTGGGTAGCCGATGAAGCGTGATCTATCTCTCTTGCAGGAACGTCAGTTTGATCTGGTTGTCATCGGTGGCGGCATCCAGGGCGCCTGCGTGGCGCGGGACGCGGCGTTGCGGGGGCTGAGCGTCGCCCTGATCGAGCAGGCGGATTTCTGCAGTGCGACCAGCCATAACTCCTTGAAGACCATTCATGGCGGCATCCGCTATCTCCAGCACTTGAATTTCAGACGGGCCATGGAATCCATTCGCGAACAGCAGATTTTCCTGAAAACGGCCCCCCATCTTGTTCACCCCTTGAAGTTCCTAATGCCTGCTTACGGATATGGGATGCGAGGACCTCTGGCGCTGGGGGTCGGGATCGGTTTGTTCGAGCTGCTGCATGCTTTTGTGTCGCTCTGCGACGGCAGCAGGCCAGGGTGGCCGAAGGGCAGGCTGATGGGCGCGGCCGCCTGCCGGGCGCTTGCTCCGGGCATCGATCCCCAGGCCCTGAGCGGCGGCGCGCTATGGGCGGATGCTCAGGTCGGCCTTGCTGATAAAGCGGTGCTGCAGATTTTACGGCAAGCCGTTGATCATGGGGCTTGCGTGGCCAACCGTGTACAGGCTGGGCAGCTGTGTTTCAGCGCTGGGGACAGCGGGATCGTTTGCGGTCTCGAGGCGCATGATATGCATACAGGCATGCCCTTAGCGATACGGGCGCGTTCCGTTGTCAACGCAACCGGACCCTGGGCAGCGGATTGGATCGGGCGGGCGGGCGGCTCCAGGCTGTCGCTGCAGATCGGCTTGGTCAAAAGCATGAACCTTGTCACTGACAAACCCGCCCTGCCCTATGCGCTGGCTGTCAAAAGCAACCGGGCGTCCGACTCCCGGATCGACACCGCCAAGCGGATGTTTTTTGTCGTGCCCTGGCAGGGCAAGGCGGTCATCGGCACAACGCATTTTACATACCGCGGGCCCCCGGCAGGGCTGGAAACTGACCCGGATGAAATTGCTGCATTTGTTGATGAGTTTAATGCCGCCTGCCCGGAGATGGCCCTGACGTTGGATGACATCCTGTATTGCTATCAGGGGTTGACCCCGGGGGATGGCAATGTCGCCGAAGACGGCGCGAAGCTGCATGAAAGCAAGATCATTGACCATGCGGCCACGGATGGGATCAGCGGCGTATTTACTATTGTCAGCATCAAATGGACCACCGCCCGGCTTGTCGCAGAACGAGCTGTCGATCGGCTGCTGGCTCAATGGAATGAGCGCCGCCGCTGTCGGACGCGCCAGACGCCGCTGCCGGACTATCCGGATATGCCACATGAGACATACGGCCTGTCCGACGGGCAGCTGCGCGGTTTTGTGGCAACGCATGTTGAGCATACCCAGGCGAGCAGCTTCAGCGACATTGTCCTGCGCAGAACAAACGACCTTGTGTTAGGCAGGATGGGAGCGCAGCAGTTCCGTTTGGTTTTACACACCCTGGCCGGGCATTTCGGATGGTCGGTTAGTCAGCAGCAAGAAGAGGCCCAGCGGGTTTTGGACCGGCTGCCCCCTTCGGCTTTCAAAAATACATTGATCAACTGTCTGGAGGCGGTTTGAATATGAGTATTGGAAAGGGTGATGTTGTATTGGTGACTGGCGCGACCGGATTTACCGGACAGCATCTGGTCAGGGCGCTATGCGCCACCGGGGCTACGGTGCGCGCGATCGTCCGCGAAACCTCGCGGCAAGATGGCATTAAGGACCTGCCGCTGGAAATTTTTCAAGGCGATGTGTTCAGCGAAGATGTGGGCAGCCGCGCGGCCGCAGGCGTGCACTATATCTTCCATACCGCGGCGGCCTACCGGGAAGCCAAAATCAGCGATGATGTTTATTGGAAAGTGCATGTGCAAAGCACCCGGCACTTGGCCCAGGCGGCGTTGAAGAACCCTGGATTCAAGCGGTTTGTCCACGTCTCGACCATTGGTGTTCATGGCCATATCGCGGACCCGCCGGCAAATGAGGAGTACCGCTTTGCACCGGGGGATCAGTATCAGGACACCAAGGTCGAAGCGGAGCTTTGGATCAGGGAGTTCGCCGAGAAAGAGGGGCTGGCGCTGACCGTGATCCGCCCGGCCGCTATTTACGGCCCTGGAGACCGGCGTTTGTTAAAAGTCTTCAAGATGGCAAAGAAACCGCTGGTGCCGATCCTGGGCTACGGGTGCAATGGGCTTTATCATCTGGTGCATGTGCAGGATCTGGTTCAATTCATGATTTTGTCTGCAACGCATGAGAAAACCGCAGGAGAAGTCTATATCTGTGGTGCCCGGGATCCCATCAGCATTGAGCAGATGATCCGTATAATTGCCAAAAAGCTGAACACGGTGCCGGTGATCCTGCGTTTGCCGGTCACGCCGTTTTTCATCGCCGGCGATATCTGTGAATGGATTTGCAAACCTCTGGGGATTGAGCCCCCGATTTATCGGCGGCGGGTCGCGTTTTTTACCAAGGATCGAGCGTTTGATACCTCGAAGATGCGGGAGCATACGGAGTATGAGAATATCTGTACAAATGAGAGCGGGCTTGCCGATACAACGGACTGGTATATCAAGAAGGGGTGGCTCTGATGGGTAACCGGGATAGCCCGCAGGCAGATCGTCGCGCGGATATGCTTGTCGTGGCGCCGCATCCGTTCTTCACCCCCCGCGGCACACCTTTCAGCGTCTATTACCGGACGCTGGTGCTGGCAGGGGAGGGCGTCAGGATTGATCTGCTGACATATCATCCTGGGCAAGACGTCGATATTCCAGGTGTCCGGGTCCTGCGGATCCCGCGCATTGCGTTTCTCGAGCCTGTACCGGTCGGCCCGTCTATCAAAAAGCTGTTGTTGGACATATTTGTTCTGCTCTGGACCATCGGGCTGCTTATCAGGCACCGCTACCGGCTGGTGCATGCCCATGAGGAAGCGGTATTCTGGTGCCGAGCCCTGAAACCCCTGTTCCGGTTCCGGCTGATCTATGACATGCACTCCAGCCTGCCCCAGCAGCTGGAGAATTTCGGGTTCACGACATCAAAGCTGCTGATTGGGATGTTCCGGTTTCTGGAAGACAGCTGCCTGAAGGCTGCTGATGCGGTAATTACGATTTGTCCGGATCTGCGGGATTATGCTCTGCAACAGGGGGTTACGGAGAAAAAACACTTCCTGATCGAGAATTCGATCTTTGAAGACGTCAGGCTGGCGGCGACGCCGGATGCGCCCGCAGCAGTGGATTCGGAGGCGGAAGATATTGTGTTTTCGGCAGAAATCCCAACGCTGCTTTATGCGGGCACATTTGAAAAATATCAGGGTATCGACCGCGTCATCAAGGCGTTTGCCGGGATCACCGGCGCGCACCCGGACGCCCGTCTGGTGCTGGCCGGCGGCACCCCGGAGCAGGTTGCGGCAATGAAAACGCTGGCCGCAGAGGAAGGCCTGTCCAACCAATGTCTGTTCACGGGCCGGGTGTCGAAGAAAACGGCGCTGTGGTTGAACAAGGAGGCGGATGTGCTGCTGTCCCCGCGCATTGACGGCACCAATACCCCATTGAAAATTTATGAACAGCTGGCCAGCGGCAAGCCTTTGATTGCGACACGGATCTGGTCGCATACTCAGGTGCTTGATGAGGCGTGCTGTTTTCTGGTCGAGTCGTCACCGGAGTCGATTGCCAGAGGGATGAGCGAAGTGCTGAGCAACCCGGATGAAGCCAAACGGCGGGCCGGGAATGCGCGCAAGCTTTACAGTCGAGCCTATGCCCGCCCGATCTATGAGGCAAAAATACGCGCGCTGCTGGCCGAAGTGGGGTTCAAAAGGGCTGCTGCCGCGCCCTCTTGTCCGGAACAGGGCCCGGTTTAGGATTGCTGATACAAGAAACCGGCTGCTACGGAGCGTGTTGGCCTGTTCCTAGGGCGTATCCGGTTGCTGTCCGCTGCTGTTGCGTGTGGCATCTACGGCTTTCAAAATCTCCTGGAACCGGGCTTGGTCCTCTTGCAGCAGCGTGGCCATTTCAGCCCTGAGACTGTCGGTAAAGGGTTCTGCATGGCGGACTTTCCCCCCTGTGCTGATCAGCGTTTTCAAAAAGGTGAAGGCCGGGCGTGGCAGCAAGCGCTTCAGCATAGAGGCCAGGCGGGTCTCCCGGGCTGCGAAAACCCAGAGCGGTAACCGCGCCAATGTGTCCGAAGAATTGGCGGCGATTGTCCCGGGTTGCTGCCATTCATCGCGGACCCCGAGGAAAGCTGCCACGGTGCTTAGCAATTGCCTGGGCTCATGCACGAGATCCTCAAAACGCAGGACCAGGAAGTTCTGAGGCGGAAACCGGGCAAGATACGGCGCGAGCTGTGCAGCATAGCTGCTGGTCGCCAGCAGATGCTGCATGGCGGGAGAGCCAGAAAGACCGGCAACGGACGGCACATCTGAGCCGCTTAAAACGGCATGGCGGTAGTGGCTTTCGGCCCGTTTGATCGGATCGCGAACTAGATAGATGAACTTGCAATCCGGAATGATCTTTGCGATCCGTTCGGGTACGCTTGGGAAAAGCTCCCGTTTGGTGTAATTGGGGGAGGCTTCCGCATAGACGCTGAAGCCTGGTGAAAACTGCCTGTGGTACCAGCCGATGCCGCGTTTCCAGTTTTTCCCGGAGACAAAGAAATCCACTTCCTTTTCGGCGGAAACCCCAATCTGACTGTGTCCGGCCATGTATTCATAGAGGCTGGTTGTTCCGGCCTTCATCGCGCCGATGATGATCACATCCGGAACAATCGTGCTGCTCATGGCTGGGCCTCCTTAAGCTGCAAACTAGTGCATGAAGCTGCCATGATCCACTTGGATCGTCACCGCATGCTCTGATAACCGCGACTGTCACCGGGACAAGGGGGGAGCCTTGTCAGCGGTCCCTGGAAACCCCCAAGGCGGATAAGGCCCCGATCCAGAACAGCATGTGAAAGATGGTGAAGGGTTGGAAGAAATCGGCCTCGGTGCCGGTGCGCATCATGGCCGCTAAGGATTGCGCCAGAAAATAGATTTGCGGCATGGTTGCCAGAGCCAATGCTCCCCGGAGCACCTGGCCAAGAGCCCAAAGTGCCGAAAGCACCGCAAGCCCCAGACCTATCATGCCCTGGTGCACTGCGATTTCATAAAAGCTGTTGTGAAAGTTGAAGACGTCCCGCGGCCCTTTGTAATACTCCTCGTAGATCCGTTTCACGACCGGGGAGGCGCGGTAGCGCCAGAATCCGCCGGCCCCGACCCCCAGTAGCGGTTCTTTGGCTATCTGTTGCTCGGCATAGGCCCAAAGGCCGGTGCGGCCGGTCAGCGTGCGGTCTTTGCCGAAGGTATCAAGCATTTTTTCGACCGGATCGATGCGCGAATAGGGCAGCACCAGGGTGAGTGTGCCGAGGCTGGCGCCCAGCATCAGGCAGAGCGCTGCCATGCGTCCGGCTCGCAAGATGCCGCCCTGTAGAATAGCGGCACCGAACATAGTGATCAGGCCGGTGCCGATCACCAAGAGAACAGCGGTGGCCGAGCCGCTGAGCAGAGTGGTATAGCCTGCCAGCAGCGCGACGGCTGCGGCTGCCCAGCGGTACCGGCGGAGCGTGCCTGGATCTAGGGTGACCGCCGAGGCGGCCACCCAAGCCACCACCATGTTTTTGCCCATGGTATTCTTCTGGGCAAAAATACCGGTCGCCCGCCCACCGGGGCCATAGATATTCAGAAGGTTGAGTACCACGATAATGGATGTCGCCAGCAGCACCGCATGCATAATCTGTCTTGGTGTAAGCCGGGTTGCGGCTTGGAAGCAGATCAGCATTGTCAGCGTCACATAGAGAGCCAGTTTGAATGCGGTGAACGGCTCCGCCGCCCATAGCGGCGAGATCAGGCACCACAGAGGGAAGCTCAGCAGGATCCAGGCTTTGCGCAGCAGAGCGATGATCTGCTTTTGATTTTTCCAGGCCGACCAGGTGAAATAAAGCGTGAGCGGGTACAGCAGAAGCTCGTCAAAGCTGAACTGTACAAAGGTCACCAGCACCCATAGGGTGAATGCGAAAAAATCCCTCCGGACCGATGTAAGGGGAGCAGGGCAGTCATGAGCTGGGGCATTAGCGGTCGGCGAGGGCATAGGCAGGCTGCCTTTTTGAAACTAGTGCTATTTGACACGACCTGCTTGCTGCAATCCAGTTCCGGAATAGCAAGAGTATACAGAGTGTGGCGGCAGTGACGGGGTTCAGGCCCGAGTTTTGCAAGGTGCGGCCTGGGTGTTTGGGGCAGGTCAGGTGCAGAGAGGGGGGAGGCAGTGCAGGAGCGGCCGGGTAAAGGGGATTGGATTGTCGCTGACGGTCATGTGCATCTTTACAGCTGCGCCGACCGGGAGCGGTTTCTGGACAGCGCTTGGGAAAACATGTCTGCCGCGGCGCACGACTTGGGGGCGAGGCGTTGGTCGGCGTGTTTGTTTTTGACCGAAACGGCCCGGGATAATGCATTTGATCGGCTCTGCGCGCCTGGCGCGCCGATGCCTGTCGGCTGGCGGTTGCAGCGACTGCCGGACGATCCAGCGGCTGCAGTTCTGCACAGGGAGCGGGACGGTGCAGCTTTGACGGTGATTGCCGGGCGCCAGGTGATCACCGCCGAAAGAATTGAGGTTTTGGCGCTGGCAACAGTGCGGCGTTTTCGCGATGGCTGCCCGGCTGGCGAATTGCTGGCCGAGTTGTGGGAGGCGGGGATTCCGGCCGTGCTGCCTTGGGGTGTCGGGAAATGGCTGGGCCGTCGCGGGCGGCTGGTGGCTGAGCTGCTGCACGTGCAGGCCGGACCAGGCCTGTTCCTAGGCGACAATGCGGGCCGTCCTCGGGTCTGGCCGACACCGGCCTTGTTCCGGCAGCGGCCTGTTCTGCCGGGGTCAGATCCGCTGCCGGTGCCTGGTGCGGAGGTTGGCGCCGGGGGATACGGCTTTGCCCTTGAGGGGCGGCTTGATCAGGGCCGTCCGGCGACCGACCTGAGGGCGCGGCTCATGGCGCTTACCGGCAACCCGCGTGTCACTGGAGGCCGCCGCGGCCTGGTTGCGGTGCTGGCTGAGCAATTCGCGCTGCGGCGGATGAAGCATAAGCGCAGGCGTCAGAAATCCGCCGAATGATGTTGCCAGGTGTCAAAACCAGGAGAAGGGGTGTTTACTTTTAATGCGCCTGGGGTAGGCTTGGATCAAGTTTTTGTGTCTGCCTAGTATGTTGAGAGTTGTTTGCCCGGTGCGTGGTTTCTGGAACGGGATGGAACAGGCGGCCCTGCGTGCCTTTTGGAGGGGGCTGGCGTGGAAGGCGCGGGACATGACCGCGGTGGCTTCTGCACGTTCCTGCCTAGTGCTGGCACCACACCCCGACGATGAAACCCTTGGCTGCGGTGGCGTGATTATGCAGAAACTGGCAGCAGGGTCGCAAGTGAATGTGGTGGTGGCAACCGATGGCGGAGCCTCGCATCTTGATGATCCCGCGAGCAAGACGTCGCGTCAGGATTTGGTGGCGATACGGGAGCGCGAAACCTACTTGGCCTGTGCCAAATTGGGGCTTGCGGCAGAGTATGTTTCGTTCCTGAGGTTTCCCGACGGCGATCTGAAACAGCACGCAGAAGCCCTGCGCGAGCAGGTGGCCGCGATGGTTGCACTGCGCCGCCCCAGCGAGATTTATGTTTGCGCTCTTGGGGATGGGCACCGGGATCATGTGGCGCTTGCCCAAGCGGTGCAGGATTTGGCTGCGGCGAGGCGGCTGGGCGATGCGGTGCATTGGGAATATCCGGTCTGGAGTTTTGATTTTCGCTCGTGGCGGCCGCCAGGGCGGACCAACAAGGCTGGCTATGTGCTGGGCGTGCTTGAAATGCTGCGCATGCTGCGCAGGGCGCGGGTTTCGTCGGTATCGCTGCGCGGGCTTCAGGAACGCAAGCGCAAGGCGCTTGATTGCCACCGTTCGCAGCTGGGGCTGCTGGAGGATGAACCCGACTGGCCAGGCCTGCCAACGCAGTTTCTCTCCTTTTTCTTTCGTGACCGGGAGTTGTTTTTCCATATCCCGCCGGGCCGGTTTTTCCCGTGAGGGGGGTTGCGCTGATCACCCGAGAAACACCGTTCGGGCGTCACATGGCTGCCCGGATGGCAGCCGCGCTGGCGGGTGGCGGGGATCCTCTTGCGGCGGTTGTGGTCCTCGAAGCGCCTGCCGCCCGTGCGCAACGTCGCCCCGGTATTGCCAGGGCATTGCGCTTGCATGCGCTCAGGCGCTTGGTTTCACGGCAGGCCCGGCAAGCGCATCGGCTGTGGCGCCTGGAGCAAGAGGCAAAGGCTGAATTCGTCCGCGGTGCCGGGCCGGTGCCGGATTGGCCCAAGGGCGTGGATCAGCATCATATTCCCGAAAATGAGATTAACAGGGCCAGTACTGCCGCCTGGCTGTGTGAGCGGGCGCCGCGGCTGCTGGCCGTCGCGGGCAGCCCGATCCTAGGGGGCGAATTGCTGGCGGTGCCGCGCGACGGCACTTTGAACATGCACAGTTCCCTTCTGCCGCGTTACCGCGGCACACGGGCCGAGTTCTGGCAGGTGCACAACGGAGATTTGGACTGTGCGGGTCTTACCATTCATTATGTGGATACCAGCGTAGATGGCGGCGATATCGTCCGTCACCATCCACTGAATCCGGCACCGGGCGACGGTCCCTGGCTGATGCGGGCTCGCAACCAATTGGGCGGGCTGACGATCTATCCTGAGACAGTGCGTGCGGTGCTGGAGGGTCGGACCGTCCGCTGTCCGCAACCGCCTGTGAAAGAGCGAGTTTACCGCTATTCAGATATCACGCCTGACGCGACCCGCACTGTGTTGAAGATACTGCGACAGGCCCGGCGGCAGCAGGGGCGCGTGAATAATGGTGAGGTATGAAGAGAGGCCGGAACCATCTGCCCGGGTGTGCGGCCACAGCAGGCCGACGGCGCCAAGGCACCTCTCTCAGGCCGGTGGCAGATCCGGAACGGTCTGCCGCGGGAGGGAGTGGCGGGCGTAAGGGGGCGTTGGCATTTGATCTGGCGGCGATGTGCTCCAGTTCATTCTGCGAGCAGGACCGGTTCAATAGCGGAGATTTGTTATGAGACTTAAATCTGCAATCGAGTCGATTTTACGGGTATCGCCGCCGCTTTACCGCCTGGGGTCGCATGTCTACCACCGGTTCAACTCCGGCTTCAGAACACTGAGCCCGGGTGCCCCCGGAGCGATCCGGCAAGCCTTTGAGGCCTGCTGCCAGGATCCCGATGCAAAGCGCTTTGCCGGAGATTATTATGAATTCGGTGTCTTCCGGGGAGGCACGTTTCTGGCAGCCAGCCGGGTGCTGGAGGATCTGGGTTTGGCGGACACCGCGCTTTATGGCTTTGACAGCTTTGAAGGGCTGCCGCAGCCGGAAGGCATAGATTCAACGGATACTCGTTTCTTCGAGGGGCAATTCGCCTGCTCCCGCGCTGAAGTGGCAAAGAACCTTTCGGGCAATGGCATGAATATGGACAGGGCGGTGCTTATCGAAGGGTTTTACGAGACGTCCCTGACCGATACGCTCCGACAGGCGCATCCGTTCCGGCCGGTAGCCGTCGCCTTGCTGGATTGCGATTATTATGCCTCGACGAAAACTGCGCTGGACTGGCTTTTGCCTTATATGCGGGCTGGGTCGGTCCTGCTGTTTGATGACTGGTACAGCTATGGCAAGACCGATGAGCTTGGCCAGCCCAAGGCCTATGCGGACTGGCTGGCCGCAAACCCCCGGTTCCGGTCCGAAGATTTCTGCGAGTTTCCGCATAACGGGCGCGGCTTTATCCTCCGGAGCGCCTGATGGAGCCGGTCTCTGACAATAAAATCGGGCTGGCCCCCGATGTGTCTCAGGTCAAGAAGCAGCGGGTGATCTCTGACATTGCCGCCGAGGGCTCGGCATTGCAGAAGTATACGGGCTTCTTTGTGGGCAAGCCCGGTCTTGCGGCACTGCTGCACTATGAGCTGGTGATGATGCTGGCGGCAGGCACCCGCGGGGCGCTTGGCTATGCGCTGCGCAAATCCCTGTTCCCCGCGTTGTTTGCCTCCACGGGGGGCGGGGTGAACTTCGGTCGCAATATTGCGCTGCGCTGCCCGTCCCGGATTGAGCTGGGCGCGGGAGCTGCCATTGACGACAATTGCATGCTGGATGCTCGGGGGATCCGGCCGGGCGAGCGGTTCCGGATCGGAGCCGGCACGCTGGTGGCCCGGGACAGCATTCTGCTGACCAAAAGCGGGCCCGTCTCCATTGGTGAAAACTGCTCAATCGGGGCGCAGTGCTTCATCGGAAGCGTCAATGGGATCAGCCTGGGCAATGATGTTCTTGTGGGCGGGCAATGTTATATTGGTGGCGGCCGCTATCTGACAGCCCGCGGCGGGGGGCCGATGGCCCGGCAGGATATGGTTAGCAAAGGCCCGATTGAAATCGACGACGATGTTTGGATCGGGGCCGGAGCCACAATTCTGGATGGGGCGGTGATTGGTACAGGGGCGGTTGTCGGCGCCGGAGCAGTGGTGACCGGCAGTGTCCGGCCTTATGCGGTTGCCGTCGGCGTTCCGGCCCGGGAAATCGGGCAGCGCGCCTGATGCGGACCGGTGCGGGGAGCAGGCAGCGGCATAGGCGGCAGGCAGCCGGGACAGGCAGATTTCGAGAGAGTGCTGTGAAGCGTGTAACGAAGCAATGCCTTGAAGTCCTGCGGCGCCCGCGCGTGCTGAAATTCCTTTTGACCTTCGCATTGCTTGCGGCGCTGGGAAATATGGTGGACTGGCGCAGGGTGGCGGCCACTGGGCTGCAGGCACGACCGGAATGGCTGCTGGCTGCTGCTGGCTGCCTGCTGTTGGCTTATATGGTTATCGCCTGGCGCTGGCTGCTGATTATGCGTGTCTCGGCCAATGCGCCGGATCAGGCGCGCCGCTATGGGCCGGTTTTTGTAATGGTGGCTGCGGGGATGGGGTTTGGTGCGATCCTGCCCACGGCAGTGGGCGCTGATGTGGCCCGCGGGGTGCTGCTGCATACGCGATCCGGCAGCGGCGGGCGGGCCGGTGCGGAGTTCATCGTGTCTTCGCTGCTGCTGGACCGGTATACGTCTGTTCTGGGCACTGTTCTGGTCGGCATCGCGGGATCGGCTGTGGTTGGGCAATGGGCGGTTGCGGTGGGGCTGTGTCTGGTTCTGATCGCAGCCGCAGCCCTTACGGTTGCGCTTGTAATGCAGCTGGACCGGCTGCTGGGCCTGCTGATGCACGGCCCGTTCCGGCGGTTCCGGCCCAAGCTTGACGCGCTGGCGGCGGAATTGCGTGCCCCGGGCATGCTGCGCCGGGGGCTGAGCCCTGCCATTCTGATCTCGGTCTTGCTGGCCATCGTGCGCACGGCGGTTTTCGTCTGCATGTACCGGGGATTTGACGCTCCGGTGCCGCTTGGGTTGGCCTTGTTTGCGATACCGGTACTGCTGATCGCGCTGATGGCACCGGTCACAATTGGCGGCTTTGGCTTGCGTGAATGGCTTTTGGTGGTCAGCTTTGCTGAGGCGGGCGTTCCCGCTGCGGTCAGCGTGTCCGTCGGGCTGGTGTTCTTTGGCCTGCAAATCGCTGTCAGCCTCCCGGCGATGTTTATAGCAGTCCTGGCCCGACCCAGGGCTGCTTCGGCAACGGTAAAGGAAGATATCCGATGAAACCGGACGTGCTTGGTATCGGTGCTCAGAAATGCGCTTCTTCCTGGCTGCATGCGGTGGCCGGGTCACATCCCGATATCGGGATTTCAAACCCCAAGGAAGTGGATTTCTTCTCTTATTATTTCGACCGCGGCTATCAATGGTATGAGCGCCATTTCCCGCAAAAAACCGGCGCGCGGATTTGGTTTGAATGCTCGCCCTCGTATTTTCACGATCCACGGGCACCGGACCGGGCGGCCACTTACCGCCCTGAACTAAAAGTGCTGGCCTTGCTGCGCGATCCAGTGAAACGGGCATTTTCAAACCACATGCATGAGATCATCAAGGGGCATATCCAGCCATGCAGCTTTGAGGAAGGGCTGAAAAACAATCCGGCCTATCTGGAACAGGGGCTTTATGCCACGCATTTGAACCGCTGGTTTTCCGCCTTCCCGCAAGCGCAGGTCAAAGTGCTCTTTGCCGAGGAGATTTCGGCTAGTCCGGCGCAGGCCGCAGAAGCGGTCTTTGCGTTTTTCGGGGCCGGGTCCGGTTTTGACAGTGCCATTTTGCATGAGCGGCGCAATGAAAGCGATCGAGCCCGCAGTACGGTGCTGCGGGCCGGGTTGCGGGCCGGCGGCAAGTGGATGCGGCAGCAGGGGTTGGAGACAACCTTGGCCCGGATTAAAGCAACTGCACCGGTGTCAGGGCTGCTGCGGGCCAATAGCGTCCGGATTCGGGACGAGATCCCGCCGATGCAACCGGAAACAGTCCGCCGACTGGAGGCTTGGTTTGCCCCGGAAATGGAGGCGCTGAGGAGGCTTTTGAACCGCTCTACCCTGCCTTGGCAGGCGGTAGCCCGGGAGACGACAGGATGATGGGCAGCGGCAGGCCGCTGAAACTTCTCGTGTTTGGTTTTGATGCTGCTGAAGCGGCACAGATCCGCCGCATCCGTAGTTATCTGGAGTGCGGTTTCGAGGTGCGCGCCTTCACCATGCGGCGCGACAACATGAACGTGGGTTTCGAACCCTTTTGGCAGAATGTCCACCTCAGCAACATAGAGAACGAGAACCTGCCAGAGCGTGTGGCTGCGATCATCAGATCCTTGGGCAAAGTTGCCAGGCACCGGGCGCTTCTGCAAGGTGCCAATGTGATTGTGGCCCGCAATCTGGATATGCTGGCGATAGCGGCTGTGGCGCAGGCAATGATCACGCCGCGCCCGCCGCTGATTTACGAATGCCTCGATATTCACAGCCTGATGACCAGCGGCGGGATGAAGGGCCGACTGTTCCGCACCGCAGAGCGGTGGCTGCTGGCGCGCTGCGCCTCCCTGATTGTTTCCTCGCCAGCTTTCCTGAGGCAGTATTTCGAGCCGATCCAGGGCTGGACTGGGGCCAGCGCATTGATTGAGAACAAGCTTTGGATGGGCGCTGACGGACCAGAGCGCCCGTTGTTTTCTGAACCGGACAGCTGGATGCGGGAGCCTTGGCGGCCACTGGTGCTGGGCTGGGTCGGGACGCTGCGTTGCAGCCGCAGCCTGGCGCTGCTGGCGGCAGCGGCGCAGCAACTTGGGCCCGGACTGAAGGTCATCATGCATGGTGTCGTGCACCGCCATGCCCTGCCTGAATTCGATACTGTGCTGTCGACGCATCCGAACATGAGTTACGCGGGTCCCTACGCGTATCCCAGCGGGCTTGCCCGGATCTATGAGGAATGCGACCTGGTCTGGTCCCAGGATCTTTGGCAATGGGGAACCAATTCGACCTGGCTGCTGCCGAACCGGATCTATGAGGCAAGCTATTTCGGCTGTCCGTCGATTGCGGTTGCGGGCACTGAAACCGGACGGCGGGTGGCTGGGGGGTTGGGCTGGTGCCTTCCGGAACCGCGTGCAGCGGCACTGGTGGATTTGCTGCGGGGGCTGACCCCGGAGGCCGTTGCACAGCGGCGCCGGGCGTTGCTGGAAATGCCTGACAGCCTGTTCCGTCAAACATCAGAGGAAATCCGGGAGGCCATACAGCTGCCTCTTGCTGACGCCTCCGGGTGATCGGGGTGGCGGCTTGCCCGCTTACAGCGGCAATCCGGTGCAATCGCCAGGGCGGTGGCTGGGATCGAACCAGCGCACAGCCAGCACTGCTCCTGTAGTGCGGGTTTCGATCTGCAGTCCGGCGGCTTTGAACTGAGACTGCATCACTGCGGCTTCACGCCTGGCCGACCACCATTCGGCTCCGGTTACCAGCAGTCCTTCTCGTTTACAGGCCAGCAGCCGGGCGATTGCTGCAGGGCTGCCCACAACTGGCCGCCCGGTCCGGGGGTCGATGCCAAACTCCTGCGGTGACGGTAGCTCGGTGATGCGGCTGGAGCTGATGAGCAGGTCATAAGGTCCCACATACGCCAGCATGTGCAGCTCACGGGTGGTGGCTGTAAACGGCGCGTCAATCCAGGTGCCGGTTGCTTGGCTGGCGTGGCGCCAATCGCCGCGCGGCGCTATACCCTCGCCGCGTGCGACCTCCAGGCTGCGTGGAACAAATCCACTGAGGGCGAGTGTGACGGCCAGCAGGACAATTGCGGCCAGCGCGGCCATGCAGCGTTGCAGGCCGGGGCGGAGGCTGGACAGAAACCTGCCCGTCAGGGCGGCCCCGTCTGCCAGAGCGATCGCCCAGAGGGAAAATAGCATGGGGAGGGCACAAGACAGGTACCGGGATGCCTTCATCCCCCCAAAGCTGAGGGTCAGAAAGAACGCGGCAAAAAGGGTCAGGCAGAAACTGGCAGGCTTGGGCTGCAGCCAAAGCGCCGCTGCGGCCAGCAAAGGGGTTCCGTACCAAAGGATTCCATAATACTTCCGCAGATGTGCATGGTAGAAACCGGGGTAATCCCGCAGTGCTGCATTATGCTCTGGCACCCATCGGTAAAAAGCCCAGGCCTTTTCCAGCAAACCTGCAGAAGCGGTTGCGGTTAAAGCCAAGGCCAGTAGCCCGGCTGCTGCCGCGATCACCCCTGCCCGCCTGTACCAATTTGCGGTCTGCGAGAAAATCGCCCCCCCCCCGCCCCAGGCCAAGGCGGCACTGATGCCGATGATGCTGCTGATCTGCAATTTCACCGCCACGCCCCAGGCGGCAACCGCTGCGGCGGCCCAGACGAAGCGCTGGGGAGTGGGGCTTGTACAGGCAGTATAAAAGGCAGCTGCACCAGCGAAGAAAAACAGGACGTGCAGCGCATAAAACCGCAAAAGCTGGGCCTCAATCTGGCCTTGCGGCCAAAAGACAGCAAATGTTGCTGCGGTTAGCCCAACGAAAAGCCCGGCATTATAGGTCAGCCAGAGAAACAGCACGGCGGGTAGCAGGCAGGATGCCGCCAGTGAGATCAGGCGGCCGGTTTCAAGATTGTCATGGCCGGTCGCCGCAAACAGATGCGCCACAGCACGGGTAAACAAAAGCCCTCTGCCGTATTCACCGTCCAGAATTGCAGGGGTGCCTGTTTCCAGCCAGCCACGGGCCGCCAGCAGGTGATAAAGCTCATCGAATTCCGGCGGTGCTTCCAGCAGGCCGGTCCGCAGCAGGGCTGCTACGACAGCAATCAGGAAGGCCAAAGCGGCGGCCAGGACCGGGTGCAAAGAACGGATAGCGGCGGCTGAATGCATTGCCATATCCTTTGAAGTCGGCGTGGGCATATTGCTGGCTCCTGCCTCTTGTGCTAATTTCAAATGCCCGGATATCCCGGTACCGCACCAGCCAAGGTGCCAGAAAACGAGCCCGCGAGCCATGCCTAATGCACTGGCGCATATCGGTATTCACGCGCTGATAACCCGAGGGCTGGTCCGCAAAGCCAGTATGGGCTGGATCCTCGTCGGGTGCTTGTTGCCGGATCTGCCCTGGATCCTGCAGCGCCTTGTGCGTGGGCTGCCGTTGGAAATTTCTCCCTATGATTTGCGGACCTACATGGTTGTGCAAAGCGCGTTCGCTCTATGCCTGGTTGCTGCCGGGGCGCTGGCCTGCTTGTCGACGCGGCCGCTGCGAACAGGGCTGGTGCTCGCTTTGGGCTGCCTTGTGCATTTGCTGTTGGATGCAACCCAGACCAAATGGGCCAATGGGGTGGTGCTTTTTGCACCTTTTGACTGGCGGCTGCTGAACTTCGGCTTTTACTGGCCCGAAGACGGGTTTGCTCTGGCGATGACCAGCTTCGGCTTTGGCTATTTCGCATGGGCCTGGCTGCGCATACGCCCCTGGCACGGCGCTGCTGCCGTGCCACTGCTGCCGCGCAAACGCTATGCGGCGGCGGTTTGCCTGGCTGCGGCTTATATGTTGCTGCCCTTAGGTCTGATGGCGCCTGCGGTGCAGGCGGATCCGCATTATATCGGGACTTTGCGCCAGGTCGAAGCACGCCCCGGCCGCGAGGCCGGCTTCGACCGCAGCTGGGTAATCCGGGAACCGGGCAAAGCTCCCGCGCTACAGATCTGGACCGGCGAGCAGTTGCAGCTAACGGGGCTGCCACTACCGGAAAATGCCCGGCGGGTGTCTGTCACTGGGTCTTTCATTCAGCAAAGGACCTTTGCGGTTGACGCGCTGCATGTGCATCCTCCGCAAAGGCGGGATATCTTTTCCTACTTGGGTTTGATGGGGATGGCAGCCTGGGCAGCCGCGGGCCTCAGGCGCAGAAGGTCTCCTTAAAACTGTATTCATCTTCATTTGCATGGCTTGCAAAGAGACTCCCCCAACTGGCGTGATGAGCTGAGTTTCGCTTATGCTGACATGCCAAACGCACAATTCTCCCGCTTGGCGCAGCATCGCTTGCGTTTGGCTTGCTTAACCTAATATATGAGCGCATGTTTATCTTAAGAGATACCCCTTAAGATGTAGGGGCCCTGCAAACGCGAAGCTGGATGCTGTAAGTTCAGCCTAATGCGGGGCAGCAGTTTTGAAAGCGTGCAGAGGCAGAGAATGCTTGCGACACTAGGCAAAGGTTATGGGGCAGCACTGCTGCTAGGCCTTGTCGGCTATATGTTTTTTGGCGGACCCATCTGGGCGTGGGGACTGTTCGTATGGATTGCAGGCGCCCCGGCCACTCTCATTTTTGCGCCCCAGGCCGCCGGTCAGAGCAAGTCTGGAAGAGGTTCTGTATACCGTGGTCTGAGGGGCTTTAAACCGTTTGCACGCGGATTAAAGCCCGCTTCAACCGTATCAGCGGCAGTGAGCGAACGGCGTTCCGGTCAGTAAGCGCCAGGAGAGCGGCCTTTTAGAACCATCAGCGCGGTCTTTGCAGTAATCCGGATATCCTCTACAAGGCTCCAGCTGCGGAAATATTCCACATCCATGCGGATCCGGGCCTCGTAGCTGATCTCGGATCGGCTGCCGATCTGCCAGGGGCCGGTCAGTCCGGGGCGCATTTCCATGTAAAGCTGCCCCGCAGGCCCATAGCGTACCAGCTCTTCCCGGGTGACCGGGCGCGAGCCGACGATGCTCATATCGCCACGGATGACATTCCAGATCTGCGGCAATTCATCTAGGCTCGTTTGCCGTAAACGGTGCCCGATCCCCGGTATGATCCGCGGATCGTTGCGCAACTTCTGATAGGTTTGCCACTCCCGGCACGCCGCGGGATCTGCGGTAAGGATCTGTTCCAGCCGCTGATCCGCATCCTTCACCATGGTACGGAATTTGATGCACCCAAACGAGCGACCGTGCCGACCGATCCGCCTGTGCACATAGAACACCCCCCATCCATCCCTGAACAGGATCAGCGCAGAAATGAGAAGCATCAAAGGGGCGAACAGAAACAGCATTGCGCTACCCACTGCTATATCGAAGCCCCGTTTTGCTGCAAACCTCCAGCGCCCTCTTTGCGGTCTGGTGCGCTTCTTCGAAAAAGCTGCGTTATTCTCTTGTTTCAACACTCTTTAACCCCCCGTCGAATTACTGCTCGACATTAGGAACTCAAAAACAAAACAACCTGAACTCACCCTTGGCCGTTGACCGAACCTTCCCTATTGGTTCGTGGCCAGAACCAATATATATGCTGGATGCCAGTTTAGGCAAATTTTACTTACTCTTATTGTCTTTCCGGCATTTGTATATTTCCGGACAAGACGAGCGTGTCTGTCGCAGTGGCAGCGTTGGCCCCTTCCAGAACGTTCAGGCCCTAGGTGGTGTCGATCACCGCGCCGACGCCAAGCTTGTCATGTTTGACCCAGCTTCCGATCATATTGCAGGATCATCCGACGCTGAGCACCGCCCCAGCTGACGGAGGCCCTGAGCGGGGGTGGTTTCGGCAATTGGCATATATCCTTTGGGATTGGAGGACATCAGAGCAGGCGCTGCCGCAATGCTTCGCCCAATTGAATGCAAAAGCGCGCAAGGGCCTGGGGGCGGCGGATCAGCCTAGCAGCGGCAAGGCCGGGACGGATGGCCCGCAGGGCCTGCATTGCAGCTTCAGCGGCTGCAAGATTGGCGATTCGTTGCTGGCGGCGGCGGATCAGCGCCGCGTTGGATGCGCTGAGCGCCGGGCCATTGCGCGCCAGAAAATCCGCGTCGGCCTCAGCCAAAGCTTGGGCATGGGCCGGATCAAGGCGGTTGGAAACCGAACCGGTGCGGGTGGTATACAGATAACCGGGCTCTGGTAAGAACCACAGTTGCGCGCCCTTGAACAACATGCCCAGCATCAGGTGAAAGTCTTCACCATTGCGAAGGCTGGTATTGTAGCGCAGCCCATGCCGGTCCAGAAAATCTCGTGACATCAGCGGCTTGAGATACCCAAGGCTGAGCCGTCCGGGCATTGCTTGATTGCCAGCCAAGAAGTCGTCAAACGTCCAAGGAACCGGAGCTCCGGATGTTGGTGCAGCCAGCCGTGGTATTTCCCCGGGGCGGCCACTGCCATCTGCAAACTGCAGGGCGTCAAAGATGGCATCGGCGCCCTTTTCTTGCGCCAGTGCAATCATTGCTGCCAGCCGTCCGGGTTTTATTGCATCATCTGCATCCAGCACCGCAATCCATTTGCCGCGGGCCGCGTCCAGCCCCGCGTTACGGGCCGTAGCAGGCCCTGAATTCGCCTCCAGCTGAAGCACCGACACCCGCGCATCCCGCGACGCCAGCTCCCGTGCCTTGCGGGCGGTTCCGTCGGGAGAGGCATCATCAATGACAATGATTTCCAAGTTCACATTCTGCTGCGCCAGCGCGCTTTCCACACTGCGCGTAAGGTGTTGCTCCGCTTTCCAGGCTGCAATGATCACGGTTGCATCAATCATTCCGGCAATCTAACCTGCAGGGTATTCAAAGAAAAACTCCACAAAAACTTGTGCAGCCTTATGTAGGTTATATGGGTAGGAGGTTTTTTGGCTATGTTTTTTTGTGAGCGATGGTGGTGCCTGGGCGTCGGGTTTGCTGCTCTGGCGACGGCTATGTTCCCGTCCGGAGCGCTCCCCGACATGCAGGAGAGCGGATTTCTGTCCAAGTTGGACGATCTCAACGGCGGCGGCTGGTATCGGTCCGACTTTACGATCAAGAAGCCGTCTTTTCGCACCCGTTGGAGCCGCCGTTCTGTGGACACCGGCTCTGAGGACGGGGCAGTGCTACTGTGGCTGGCTCCGGCCCTGCCTGAGGCAGAGAAAGATTTTGTAGGGGCCGAGCTGCAACGGCAGCGGGCCACACGCTATGGGCGCTACGAAGTGGTGATGACTCCAGCGCAGGGCGAGGGGGTGATCTCTTCTTTCTTCACCTACACCGGACCCTATTTCGGCAACCGGCACAACGAAATCGACTTTGAGTTCCTGGGCCGTGACACCACCAAGGTCTGGGTCAATCGTTTTGCCGATGGGAAAAAGCTGCCGGGGCAATGGATCGAACTGGGGTTCGACGCGGCTGCCGACCCGCATCTTTATGCCATTGAATGGGCAGAGGACAGCCTGACGTGGTTTGCCGATGGCAAAGAACTGCTTCGGATCAGCGCACAGGATACCGCGATCCCCAGCGTGGCGCAAAAAATCTATCTGAATATCTGGGGCGGCGCTGAGGGCCAGCGCAATTGGTCCGGCTTGGCTCCTCCGGATATGGTTGCCGCAGCCCGCTATTATTGCGTGTCCTACCGCCCGCCGGGCGACCCGGGTCGGCAATGCTCTGATTTGCCTGCGCCCAAGTGAGGCCGGACCAGGATGCCGCCGGCCCGCTGGTCACAGTGGTGATTGCCGCCTGGAATGCTGCGGCAACGCTGACGCGAGCGGTGCGCAGTGCACTGGCGCAGACCGTTTCCGTCGAAGTGGTGGTGGTCGATGATGCGTCGTCCGACGCCACCGCCGCTGTTGCCGCGGATCTGGCAGCTGCGGATCCGCGCTTGCGGCTGCTGCGACAGAGCCGGAACCTCGGCCCGGCCGCCGCCCGCAACCGGGCGATCGCGGACAGCAGCGCGCCCTGGATCACGGTGCTTGATGCGGATGATTTCATGGAACCGGAACGGCTGGAGAAGCTGCTAGCCGCTGCGCTTGAGACAGGTGCAGATTTCATTGCCGACGATATCCTGAAGGTGGACGAGGCCAACCCGCAAGGACCGCGGCGGCGGCTATGCTCGACGGCTCCGATCGGCCGCCAGCAGATCGGAGCAGCGCAGTTCATTGAAGCCAATCTTTCGGCCCGGCGGGGCGGACGGCATGAGATGGGCTTCCTGAAGCCGCTCATGTCCCGGGCCTTTTTGGAAGGAAACGGACTGTCCTACGACCCCGGGATCCGGCTCGGTGAAGACTATGTTCTCTATGTTCAGGCACTGCTCGCCGGTGCCCGTTTCATCCTCACCGATCCGGCAGGTTATGTGGCAGTGGTGCGGCCGGACTCCCTGTCTGGATCCCACCCGACTGAGGCACATGCGCATCTGGTTGCTGCTGACGAGGCCTTGCTGGGCCGCAGCGGACTGGACCCGCGCACCCGCGCGGCGCTACGCGCGCACCAGCTGGAGCAGCGCAAGAAATGGGCCTGGCGGCAGCTGATAGCAGCCAAGCGCAACCGTGATCTGCTGGGCGCAGCAGCCTGTTTTCGGGCCCCGCCTGCGGTGATTTCAAGCCTGGTCGGACAACTGTGCAGCACTCTGCAGCAGCGCCTGCAGCCGGATCTGGGGCAGAAGTTTGATGTGCTGGTGGTGGCGGACGGCCGCTTTTCCGGCGGCAGCACAGCAGCCTTGGTCGCCGATGTGACCGGTCTGGCCGGACTCGGGCTGAAAATCGGGCTGATGTTTGTACGCTCGGCCTATCTGCACGATTCCCGCGATCCGATGAATCCGGCCGCCCTGTCCCTGTGCGAGCTTGACGGGGTGACTCGACTGCCGCCGGGCGCGGCGGCGCAGGCCCCGCTAGCCTTCCTGCACCACCCACTGGTGTTCTTCCACGGCATCGAGGAACAGGCACGCCTGTCCGCAGAGCGCGCGGTGATCGTGGCGCATCATGCGCCTTTCCGCAATGACGGGTCGCTGGAATACGATCCGGTGGCCGCAGCGTGGCGGGCACGGCGCAGCCTGGGCCTGGCTTCCAGCCCTTGGTTCGCACCGGTATCAGGGACCGTCCGGCGGCAACTGGCCAGTTTTGCCCCGCTGCTGCGGCTGAGCTCGGAAGACTGGCCTAATGTCTTTGATCCCCAGAGCTTCCCGGCCCAGAGGCCGCTCTTGCAGGGGAAGCACATCACGATCGGTCGCCATGGGCGGGCTGATGCGCTGAAATTTCCTGCCACCGGCAGCGAAATCGACGCCTCGCTGCCGACTGGGGCCGGTGTTGTCGTCAGGGTGCTGGGCTGCCCCACGGATGTGCTGGCTGCCAAGGGGGCCCATCCAGAGCGCTGGGAGGTGCTGGAGTTCGGGGCTGAGCCGGTTGCAGACTTTCTGAACTCGCTGGATGTGTTTGTCTATCACTACCACCCGACCCTGACCGAGGCCTTCGGGCGTACGGCCGTTGAAGCGGCGTTTTGCGGCCGGATCTGCTTGCTGGATCACCGACTGGAGGCAACCTTTGGCAGCATGGCGGAGTATTGCAGGCCGGAAGACACTGTCGCGGCACTGGCCCGGATCGCAGCCGACCCTGCTGCGGCCCGGGTCCGGGCCGCACAGGCGCGAGATCTTGCGGTCAAGACATACGGCAGCGGATCGTTAGGCCCGCGCTGGGAGCGTTTTTGCTGCGATTACGGCGTGCGCAGCCGCGCGGCTGCGGCTGTGCCGCCATTGACCGCTCTGCGCAAACTGGCGGGCCTTTACCGCCGCCGCGCAACTGGAGCAATGGGCTGAAGAAAGGGAAACATGCGTCTACAGGCCAAGATCGTCCGCCGAAGGCACACCCTGTCTCAGCCGCTGCTGCGGTTGTCAAAACCCAGCCCTGCCCATGCCGAGCCACTGTTTGTCATCGGCTCCGGCCGCAGCGGCAATACACTGGTCCGGCGAGTTTTGCTGGCGTCGCAGCAAATCTATATTCCGCCAGAAACCTATGTTCTTGGCGACATTATTGAAACCTGGCCGCAGATGCAGCTGCTGCCCTGGCGGCAGCGGGTCTGGTTGTTCTGCGCCCATTTCGAGAAACACTATCACTTTCCCACCTTCGGCCTGGACAGCCTTGGTGAATTTGCCGCCGAGGCCGAACAGCTCAAGCTCCGGAGCCTGCGGGGCCTGATCGAGTCGTTTTATGCCTATCTGGCCCGCAAAGCTGGAAGCCAAGCTCTGCGCTGGGGGGACAAGACCCCGTGGAACACATACCATCTTCCGGCCATCGGCTCTCTGTTTCCCCAAGCCCGTTATGTCTGGCTGATGCGCGACGGTCGTGATGTCGCGCTCTCTTATGTCAAGGCGGACCTTCACGGCAGCCTGCCCGCGGCAGCGCAGCGATGGGCTGAGGCCAATCGGGCTTGCGGTCGGTTTGCCCGCTGGTGCCCACATCTGTACCGGCTGCGCTACGAGGATCTGGTGACAGCGCCCGAGGCGGTCTTTGGCTCGTTGTTTGACTGGGCCGGGCTCCGCTTTGCGCCCAAGATGCTGGAGGCCCAGCCCGGGGCAATGGGGGATGTTGAACTGGAGCACCATCATAGCCAGGTGCGCCAGGGGATCTCGCCACGGTCGATCGGCAAGTGGCGCAGCGCGCTCAGCGCTGCGGAGCTGGAAGCCCTGCCTGTCGCCTTCTGGGAACAGATGCACGTGCTTGGCTACAGTAGCCCGGATTGTCCATAAGGACACAAAGACAGGCCGATCCGGCAGTCCCTGCCCCTTTGATCAAGCCCCGAATGCCCCGGTTCCGCTTTCACGTCCCATTCAAGCAGGCTTGATGCCGCAAGGGCGGTGGTGTGTACTCGGGAGACCTCTTCTTTTCCTGAGCAGGAGTTTGTTTGTGCATTTGATTTGCAGGCGCGGGCTTTCGCTGGCAGCCATACCACCCCAGGCACCCGCGACCTGGCAGGCTTCCGACAGCCCGCAGCACCCGGCTCAGGGGCGGGGCCGCAGGTAATGGCAAGGCATTTTCTTGTCAGCACCGGCACCTTGAGCGCTGCCCGGCTGATCTCCGCCTTTTCCCAGCTGCTGATCCTGCCGGTGATCTCCCGGTTTCTAACGGTGCAGGAGTTCGGCCTTGTTGCTTTGGCAATGGCTGTGGTTCTTTTTGCGCAGCTGTTCAGCGATGCTGGGCTTGGGCGTTCTCTGATCCGGCAGCCGCATATTGACGCCCAGGAATGGGGGGCTGTGTTCTGGCTGTTGTTCTGCATCGGCCCTGTCTTGGCCCTGGCAGCCTTGGCCGCAGCACCGGCCTGGGCCTGGTTGCATGGGGCCCCAGATCTGTTCGGGCTCGTTGCCGCTCTCTCAGTGACACCGATGTTCCTGGCCTGGGCTGCGGTGCCCAATGCCCGGCTCGAGCGCGACGGGCGCTTTGCATGGCTGGCTCTGATCCGCACCGGTGCCGCGCTGGCAGGCATGGCTGCCGCCGTTGCTCTGGCAGTATCAGGGGCCGGGGTCTGGGCTCTGGTGGTGCAGCAGGTCCTGCTGGCCGCGCTACAATGCGCCGGCGCCTTTGCGCTCAGCGGCTTCCGGCCAGGGCGGCTGCGCTGGGGAACAGAACTGCACAGCCATCTTGCCTTTGCCCGGAACTCCCTGGGCGTATCCCTGCTACAAACCATGCAGCGGCAGGTTCCTGTGGCGCTGATCGGCCAACAGCTGGGCACCGCGCCTCTGGGGCTGTTTACAATGTCATCACGGCTGCTCAACCAGTCTGTCATGGCTTTGGCCGGACCAATGGCCCAAGTTACATATGTACGCATGGCCGCGGCCCAAGATGACCGATCCCATATTGCTGCACTGTATGTCAGCAGCATCCGGTTGTTGGCGCTGGCCATTTTTCCGCCGATGGCAGTTCTGGCAGGTGCGGGCGGCGATCTGTTTGCCTTCATTTTCTCGGAGCCCTGGCGCGGAGCCGGATTGCTGTTTGCCCTGGCAGCCCCCGGAATCGCCTTGGAGACTGCGGTCGGCGGAACTGCTGGTGTCATGTTCCAGGCCATGAACCAGACCGGGCTGCGGCTGCGGATGGCCACCGAGCGCACCGTGCTGCGACTGGCGGCCATATCCATAGCTCTGCCTTTTGGTATCGAAGCCGTCTCGGCCGTGATCACGATGTTCGCCTTGGCCTATCTGCCCCGGTACTGGTTCTACGCCTGTCAGGTGGTTCCTTTCAGCAGACTGGCTGCGCTCCGGGCGATGGCAGCAACCGCGGCGCCCGCAGCCCTGGCTTGGGTTGTCATGCATATTCTAGCTCAGCAGGTAGACGGTTGGTCCCTGCTTGGGGTTGCCGCCGCCTTGCTGGCCGTCGCCTGGATCCTGGCAGCGGGGCTGCAGTGGCGCAGTTTGCGCGCAGGACTCGCTAAGTTCGGCCACTAACCCCAAGCCTGCCTTCCAGAAGCTGCGCCACTGCCGGGTCAGGGCGACAGTCGGCCGTAGCTCTGCCTGACATGGGGATGACTTCCGTAAGGTTCACGCTAGATGCAGGCGGGGAGTGGCTGCAAGAAGGGCGGCTCCCCCGAAGATGAACCTTGACGCCAAAACGCCGGGAAAAGGGAGCGCAGCGGCCATCAGGGGCAAGGCCCGGCAAAAGATCGGGCGGATATTGAGGGCCGGGCAGCGGAGGACTTTGATTTACAGGTTCTGAGTTGTGAGTATGTGGGGACCGCTTTGCTTAATGAAACTTTTGATCAGTTGGACGAAACCGAGCGCTGGTACATCTCGGATTTTGTTGTTGCCGCCAACTGGAACCAAACGGCTTGGGATGCCGATTACCTGCTGGCGCCTCCCGGAGAAGTCGTGCTGACCTTTGACGGCACCGATACAGACGGGAAGGATTTTACCGGGGCGGAGCTGCAGTCACAGGATTTTTACAGTTACGGCAGCTATGAAGTCGAGATGACGGCCTCGAATGTTTCGGGGGTGGTGTCGTCCTTCTTCTTGTTCTCGAACACCTTCTTTGGCGCTGCCAGGCACAATGAGATCGATTTTGAATTCCTGGGCAATGACACCACCAAGGTCAATATCAACTATTATTACGGCGATCAGAAACTGGGGGATAACGGCAGCGTGCAGGTCGAGCTTGGCTTCGACGCGGCCGCAGGCATGCACAGCTATCGTATCGAGTGGCACCCTGACGGCATCCGCTGGTACGCTGACGGCTCGCTGCTGTATGAGGTGACTGGTGAAACCGCGCCGCTGCCAGTGCCCGACGAGCCGATGAAAATCTACATGAATATCTGGACCGGCGGTTCCGGGCTGGAAACCTGGCATGGGCCGGTCGCAGCAGACGCCGAGGCCCAGGCCAGTTATACATCCGTGACCTATACCCCCTATGTGCCGGAGGCCCCCACAGATGCCGGCGGCGCAATCTCCTTTGCCGGAGAGGCGCAGGCCTATGCCATCAATCTCGCGGAAGGCAGCTTTGCCCGCGCCGCGCGGGTCATGGCGCTCGGCGACTCGCTCACTGTCGGGCATGTTGATGCCAATGATCCCAACGAGGTGCCCGAAGAACGGGATGGCTACCGTCAGGATCTGTTCGATCACATCACCGTCGGCGGCGGCTGGATTGATTATGTCGGCGACAGGCAAAACGGCCCGGCAGGCATGCTTGATCCCGATCATGCGGCGGTCAGCGGCGAAGCTCTGCGCAACATGGTTAAGAACAATGACAGCAGTCTGGCCGATATCTCGGTCAATCTGGCAGCCCACACGCCCGACATCATGCTGCTGATGGCCGGCACCAATGACTACAATGCCAATAACTTCTTCAGCAACCGCTTCCCCAGCCTGATGACGAACATGCAGGCCGCAATTGACCAGTTTTACACCTATGCGGGTAACGCGCAGAAGTATCTGGTCATCTCGACGCTGGCGCCGAAAACCCTCTCGGGTATCCCAGAGGAATACGCCTATTTCATCAATGAAGGCTATTCGATCGTGGATGGCATTGAGGTGGTCGGGGATGCGGGCAATGGCACCTATGTGCCGGGGCTGCGGGCCTTGGTCGCCTCGCAGCAGGGCCAGCACCCGACCCTTCTGCTGTTTGATAACCCGGTCGGTGTGGACGGGCTGTCCTCTGACCAGATCCACTTTACCGAGCAAAGCTACGCAGAATATGCCAGCAGCATATATGATCTTCTGCTGGCGCAGATCGGCCAGCAGGGCGGATCCTTTGGAACCCTGGCAGGTACGCTGCCCGCGGCCACGGATGTAACCGGGGGAAATGCCGGCGACCGGATCACCGGTGACGCTGCGGATAATGTTATCACCGGCGGCGGCGGCGCCGATTATCTGACCGGTGGCAGCGGCGGCGATACCTTCGTCTATGGAACGGCAGCGCTGGATGGTAAACGCGATTACGTTGCGGATCTTTCGATTGCCGAAGGCGACAGCCTGGACCTGACAGGCATCATTGCCCATTACGGCTGGACTGCTGCAGAATTCGAAGCGGCGGTGCGATTCACCGAAGATGCCATGGGCACCGAGCTGAGCATCGACGGGCCGGACGGGTTGCTGCCGCTGGCCTATTTCCACAATGTCTCCGCAGCCGATCTCGCCGGGCTGCTGAATGTGGATCCAGGCGGCGGCCCCGGTCCGGATCCCGACCCGGACCCCGATCCGGAGGGTCAGCTGATCGGGACCGAAGGTAGGGACACGCTGACCGACACCATTGCCGACACCGAGATCCTCGGCTTGGGCGAACGCGATACACTCATCGGCAATGGCGGCAACGACACGCTGGACGGCGGCGGCGGACGCGATAACCTATACGGGGGCAGTGGGGCAGATGTGTTCCGCTTCGCCGTCGACACCCTGGACGGGAACCGCGACGAGGTGCGGGACTTCTCGATTGCCGAAGGTGACAAGGTCGACCTCTCTCCCATTGCTGAGTATTTTGGCTGGAGCGAAGAAGACTTGCTGGACGCGCTGGCCTTCAAAAGTATCAGTGCCGGTGTGCGGATCAGCATCACAACCCCGGACGGCAGCTACAACATGGCAGCCATTCACGGCGTCGGCATGCAGGAATTCCTGGCCGCAGACACGCTGATCCTGCAAGCAGGCCCGCCGCCGGACACCGGCGATGATGACGGCAACCTGGCGCTGGCGGCGCCGGACATAGACATTGATGCCAGTGAGGCCGGGGCGGTCCAGATCATCCTCTCCGGACTGGACGCAGATGCCACCGCAGTGGTGACCGTCAGCGGCGGCGGCACCGACCTGACCCAGAATGCCGCCGCCGACGGCACCCTGATCTTTGATCTGACCAGCCTGCCGGACGGGCCGGTTACCACCTCGGTGACCGCCACCGACGGCAACGGCAATAGCAGCACCGCAGCCGGCCCTGCCCTGACACTGGACACCGCTCCGGACGTCTCCGCGGATGAGGATGGCAACCTGGCCGTCAGTGCGCCGGACACGGACATCACCGCATCCGAAGCCGGCTCGGTGACCTTCAGCGTCTTCGGCCTGGATGCGGATGCCACCGCAGTGGTGACGGTAAGCGACGGAACCACCAGCGTGTCTTCAGCACCGATCGCATCCGATAGCAGCATTCTGCTTGATCTCACCAGCCTGCAGGACGGGCCTCTCAGCCTGTCGGTCACAGCCACGGACAGCACCGGCAACACCGCCAGCGTTGCTGGCCCGGGTCTGATCCTGGACAGCACGGTGGTCGAACTGCCGGTGCTGAGCGGCACCAGCCAGAATGACACGTTGACCGATGGCGACGGGGACACCGAAATCCTGGGTCTGGCCGGGCGCGACAATCTCTACGGCAATGGTGGCAGCGATATTCTGGACGGCGGCGCCGGGCGCGACAATCTCTACGGCGGCAGCGATGCCGATGTGTTCCGTTTCGCCTTCGAGACGCTGGACGGGTACCGCGACGACGTGCGGGACTTTTCGATTGCCGAGGGCGACAAGGTCGATCTGTCGCTGATTGCCCAGCATTACGGTTGGAACGCGGCCGAAACCGAGGCGGCGCTGCAATTCAAGGACCTCAGCGCTGGCTTGCGGATCACCATCGGCACCCCTGACGGCGGCTTTAACCTGGCCCTTCTGCACGGTGTCACCGAAGCTGAGTTCCTGACCGGGGACACCCTGCTGTTCTGACCCTCCGGCCCGGCTTTTCCTCTCCTTAGGCCTTGGGGAACACGAGCTAACCAGCGAATCCTCTGCAGCTGCCGCCCTTCGGGGCGGCAGCATCGTTTCTGTGACCGGAACCCCGGCTCCCCCCTTAAAACAGGCTCTAATCCGCTTATCAGGCTCCGCGCAGCAGGCCCGCAGTGCGAAATGACAAAATTCCGCCTACCGATTTCCCGAAGATCGGCACCTTTGCGCCTAACTTTTGTGCTTTTGTTGACCCTGCAAGGCGGGAGCGGTTTTAAGTTTTCCAAAGCCCACTTGGGCATGAGCAGCAAACACAGGCCAACCAGAGCGACACAGACCGCTATCAAAGGACGCCGTTCCCCTGTCAGGCATTTGCCGGACGCATCAGCGTGCGGCGAGCCGGGTGGACGGGCCGATTCCTTCTGGATAGCCCGCCCGCGTCGGCCGGCCGCATTGCGGCCGTGTGTGTATTTTTGGCGAGTAACAAGCCGGCCCGGGGCCGGTAAAGAAGGGCAGAACGATGAAAATGCATATGGATGGCCATTCGGAGCACATGGCTCAGGCGGATGCACTATTCAAAGCGGCGGAAGCCACGCATGTGGTGGTACAGGACGGCGACTGGTCCGACCCCGCGACCTGGGAAGGCGGCAAAGTGCCGGGAGAGGGTGCCATGGTGCTGGTATCGGCCGGCAAGACCGTCACCTACGACAGCTCTAGCAGCGCGGAATTGAGCATGGTGCGGGTCGACGGCACCTTGACCTGGTCGCGGAGCCAGGACACGTCGATGCATGTGGAGACCATCGTCACCAGCCCCGGATCGCAGATTGAGGTCGGCTCGATGGCCGACCCGATGCCCGCGCATATCACGGCCACAATCACCTTCACCGACGGCCCCATCGACCTGGCCCGGGACCCGGGCCAGATCAGTCACGGGCTGGTGGCCTTTGGCGAAGCTGACATTCAGGGCGCTGCCAAGGAAAGCCATCTGAAAATTGCAGGCGGTGCCAATGCCGGCGACACCAGCATCACTGTCGAGGGCAGCACTGCCAACTGGCAACCCGGCGACCAAATCCTGCTGGTGGGCACAAAATATCTGGGCGAGGACAGCAACGGTGTCCTGAAAACCCAGGACGAGACCCGCACAATTGTGTCGGTCGACGGCAACAAAATCACCTTTGACAAACCGCTGGCCTATGACCACCAGCCGCCAGAGGGGCATAGTTTTGATACTTTCGTAGGCAATCTGTCCCGCAATGTGGTGTTCCAGTCCGAAAACCCAGAAGGCACCCGCGGCCATGTCATGCTGCACAATAGCACCCCGGACCATGAAGACAGTTCGATCAACAGCGTGCGCTACGCTGAGTTCCGCGAACTGGGCCGCACCGACCATAGCCAAGTGGTGGGAACCGAAACCGGTGACGCCAACCCCCAGGGCCGCTACCCGCTGCACCTGCATATGATCGGCACCGAACCTGGCGCTGCCACCTCGATGATCGAAGGCAACGCGGTGGTCGGCAGCCCCGGCTGGGGCATCGTGCAGCATTCCAGCCAAGCGATGATCAACAGGAACATCGTTTATGATGTCACCGGTGCCGGGATCGTGTCGGAAATGGGTGACGAGACCGGCACCTGGATGAACAACCTGGTGACCTCGGTAACCGGATCCAGCATGACCAGCCAGACCGGCTCCGAGGGAGCCGCCTATGAAAATCAGTCCCGCGTTGTCGTCCAGCAGGACAATATCGCTGCCAACTCAAAGATCGCCTGGAATTATTCCGGCCGCGAAAGCTTCCCCGAAGATGACGCCCATAGCGGCGCGCCCAAGGACGGCATCCACCGCAAGATGTTCGAGCGCAGCCAGGTGCCTTTCGACCCCTCCCCCTTTGATGTCGCACTGGACCATGAGGAACCGCCGATTATTGATTTCGACGGCAATACCTCGCTTGCTTCAGGCACTGGGCTACGGGTGTTTCACCGCCAGTTTTCTGATGACACCGACACTATGAGCGTGTTTCGGGACTTCACCATCTGGGGCGGCAAAGATGCGGTGAACCTGGATAACTACGCGTCCAACTACGAGTTTATCGACTCGACCTGGCAGGGCGCGGGCACTGGTTTCCGGATCGAGCGCAAGACCTCTTCGGTGGTGTTCAACGATATCGACATGCATGATTTCGGCATCGGCTACCGCAGCTATGGCGTCAACCACGAGGTGGTTCTGATCGACACTGAATTCCAGGGCGTTGGCAAGGAGTTCGTACTGGAAGACCTGATGAAGAATGTGGACAGCGCGGCGGACCGCGCGGCGCTGATCGAATTCTTCAAATCAGAGCATGGCATCGATTATGAGAACCCGATGCCGCAGATCGTGAAAAGCAGCAGCCTCACACCGGTGGCAGAGGTGACCTTCACCCAGGATGCGGACGCGGATCTGGTGCTGGGGCCGGGCGACCGCAGCCTGCACATCACCGGCACGATCACCGATTCTGTCGGCGACCGCACCTTTAATGAATATGTCATCGCCAAACCGCCCAGCGGCACAGGCACCAGCAAGGACTTCGAAGGCATCAAGCTGACTTTGACCGGCAGCGCCGGCCCTGATCAGCGGGAATTCACTCTGGAGCAGTTCTTAGAATTGCACGGGGCCTTCCAGAAGTCCGATGGCAGCTGGGTCGCACCGGTGGTCAACTGGATCACTGATCGGCTGACTGGCGAACAACATCCGGTTGTCATCGACATCCAGCTCAAAGGATTTGATGACAGCAAGCTGGAAGCTTATGCGCTGTCCCAGTACCCGGCTCCGGGCATTGGCAACCCTGGCTTCACCTACGACTTCCCCTTCTCCCACGACGGCTCAGACACGGGCGGGGGTACTGGTGGTGACACAGGTGGAAATACAGGTGGAAATACAGGGGGTGACACGGGTGATGAGGGTGTGTCGCTAATCGGCGGCAACGACAGCGAAGTCCTCACCGGATCAAGCGGCCAGGACACCCTGTCAGGTAAAGGCGGCCAGGACACATTGAACGGGCAAGCCGGCGACGATACCCTTTGGGGCGGCCGGGGTAAGGACATCCTAGATGGCTCTGGCGGCAACGACACCCTGAAGGGCGGCTTCGGCGGCGACCGAGTGGACGGCGGCGGTGGCAAGGACAAGATTGTCGGCGGCAGGGGTTACGATACGCTGACCGGCGGAAGCGGCAACGACACGCTTGTCGGGAACCGCGGCAACGACACCCTGGATGGCGGGCTTGGCAATGATCGTCTCTTTATGGGCAGCGGTGCGGATGAGCTGCTGTTTTCGGAAGGCCAAGACACGGCAATGAAGTTCACCGCCGACGAAGATGTGATCAACCTGTCAGGTGCCAAGGGGATCACAGGTTACGATGATCTCCAGGCCAATCATCTGACCTCCGTTAACGGCAATGCGGTGATCACTGATGACGCGGGCCACAGTCTCACGATTGTTGGGGTCGATACCTCTGCCCTGTCGGCAGGCGACTTCTTGTTCTAAGCACGGCCCTCCGGGTAAGCCCGGCGTTCCAGGATCCGCCCGGCTGCAACATGTGGTCGGCGCGTTTTGCCGGCCGCCAGCAAGCGGCCGGCAAAGCCGGCCACGGCTGATGCCATCCGCAGATCGCCGCTGCGCAGCGCCCTGCGCAGCCGCCAACCAGTTCCGCGTACCAGCGCCGCCGCAATCTCGGCCCCCAGCGCAGAGCCTGCAGCCAGCCCAGCCAGCGCTCCGCGCACCTCTGGCTCCAAAGCTTCGCCGCAGCCATGCTTGCCTGCCAGTGCGCGGCGGCAAATGGCCTTTTCAAGCGGCGACAGCGCCATTGCGGGCAACAGCTCTGCGGCAGCATGGAAGTCCTCCAATGCGGTTTTCCAATCTGTGCGGCGGGCAAAAACACAGCCGCGCTGGAGCCGCCCCGCGCGCGCCGCATGGTCCGGATCCGCGGCCTCGAACATGCCGGTGAACAAATCCGGCTGCAAAATCCCGGACAGTCCTGCGAACACCTGCTTATCAGCCTTCTTCCATACTTCTTCGGAGCGGTCCGCCGCATGACGCGCAGCAGCCGGGCCGCGGGCACCGTCATGCTTTCTCTGATGGAACAGGGGAGCTTCCGTGACCACTGCCGGAAAGCGGGCTGCTAGCCGGACGATCATGTCATAGTCTATGGAGCGGGGCAGGTCCTCGCGGAACGGCCCCACCGCCTCATAGCAACTCCGGCGCACCAGTGTGGCATTCTGGAACAGGAAGATATCTTCCAGCAAATGGCGCAGCACCGATCCCTGGCCCAGGTCCGGCCAGTACCCGGGCCCCGACAGCACCGGCTCTCCATCCGGGGTTGCGCAGTAAAAGCGCTTGTAGCTGCCGGCCGCAAAACCAGCCGCAGGATTTGTCAGCAGCAGCTGAGAAAGCGTTTCAGCGGCGTGCGGCAGGGCGATGTCATCATCGTCGCAGATCCAGATCCAATCGCCCCGCGCCTGCGCCATTGCCAGGTTCAGCGCCCGCGACTTGCCCCCGTTCTGCGATCGGAAATAGCGCACCGGCCCAGGCGCTGCCCGGACGATTTCCTCTGTATTGTCGTCGGAGCCGTCATCCCAGACGATGATTTCGTCAACAATGCGTCTCTGCGCAGCTAAACTATTCAAAGCCGCGGACAAAAATGCGGATCTGTTGTACGTTGGCACGATAGCTGTAATAGTGAACTTATCAGAAGTCATCATTTCCGGAAACACAACGGAGAAACCTGTTGACTAAAACATTCCATGCACAGCACAGCGTTTCAATTGCACTGTTGCGTGCACAGCGCAAAGTTCTGGAATTCCTGCCGCTTGTGTGCCCGGTTTACGTCAGACCGCTGATACTGCTGCTGGCTGCCGCACTGTCGGCAGCAGCCGTCCCGACCAGCGCCCAAAACAGCACCACCGGCGACGTCCAGGCCTATGTGTTGGGGCCTGCGGATCAGATTAGCATCCGGGTCGTCGCTTGGGATGACAGCAAAATGGCCTTCGCCCAGTTCGACGAACTGGGCGGCAACTACACGATTGGTATCGACGGGACCATGATGATGCCACTGGTCGGCTCCATCCGTGCTGCGGGGCAAACCGGCGCCAGCCTCGCAGCCGCAGTTTCTGCGGCCGTGCAGCAAAAAACCGGCCTGAGCCAACCGCCAAGCACCACGGTCAACATCCTGAAATACCGGCCGGTCTATGTGCTTGGGGATGTGATGCGGCCCGGCAGTTATGATTTCCGTCCTGGGCTGACCACCGTGCAGGCGGTGGCATTGGCCGGCGGGCTTTACCGGCTGAATGGCGAAGAGACCGGCGATCTGATCGCTGCGATCCGCACCTCGGGCACCTACCGGGAGGTTGGCTTGACCCGGGCCCGCATGCAGCTGCGCGCGGCCCGCCTGCAAGCTGAGCAAGCCGACCAGGACAGCCTCCTGCGCCCCGAAGGGCTGAGTTCTCCTGGCGGAGAGGCGGCGCTTGCGGCCATGTTCGAACAGGAAAAGATCCTGTTTGCCAGCCGCCGCGAAACCTTGGCCAACGCACTGGCGGAACTGGATACATCACGCAAACTCCTGGAATCTGAGATCGCCGCGCGGCAGGAAAAACTGACCGCGCTGGAGCGTCAGATCGGCCTGGTCCGGGAATCCGTTGGCACGCTTGACACGCTGCTCAAGCGCGGACTGTCACGGTCGCAGAGCCTGGTTGTCGCACAACAGACCCTGATTGAGCTGGAAGCCCGGGCACTGGACAATGAAACTGGCATCTTCAAGGCGCAGCAGCAGATTTCCGAATTGGATCGGAGCAAAGCGGACCTGATTTCCACGCGTCGCCTCCAGGTGCTGCGGGAGCTGCAAGCAACTGAAGCCGAGATTGACCGTCTCAGCAACCGGGAAGTCGTCAACCGCCGGATCCTGCGGGAATCCGGCGCAGGCGCGATGCTTGCTGGGGAGACCCCGGACAAGCCCGTCAGTATTGTCCGCTACCAAATTCTTCGCAGCAACAGCGGTGAACCCGCCGCCCAGCCAGCAGGGCGCGCCACGGTTTTGCAGCCGCTCGACGTGCTGGAAGTCATCCTTGAAGACCCGCTGGAAGCGGCCTCAAGCAGCGAAGGAGGCTAAGCGTCACGAGACACTGGCAGCATTGCAGATTCCGGGCCCTGCCCCTCGCCCGCCTCCGACCGCGATCGGGGGACAGCCCCGGCGTCCGCGGAACGGCAGACAGGAGACCCAGATGAACACAGAGGAGACACCTGCGGCGGCCCAGATCGAAATTTCGATCTGTGTCCCGGTCTATAACGAAGAAGACAGCGTCGGGCCGATGCATGCCGCCATCAACGCAGCACTGGATCCCTTGGGCTGCCCCTATGAAATCGTTTTTGTCGACGATGGCAGTACCGATGAGACCCTGCGGCGGCTGGAACAGATTGCTGCGGACGATCCCCGCCTGTCCCTGGTCCGTTTCCAGCGCAATTACGGGCAGACCGCCGCGATGACCGCAGGTATCGAACACGCCCGCGGACGCTATCTGGTGACAATGGATGGCGATCTGCAGAACGATCCGCTGGATATTCCAATGATGCTGGACAAGCTCAAGGAGGGTTATGACCTGGTGGTGGGCTGGCGCATCAAGCGCCAGGATAAGTTCCTGTCACGCAAACTGCCCTCCAAAATCGCCAACTGGCTGATCGGGAAAGTCACCGGGCTGCCAATCCGCGACAATGGCTGCTCTCTCAAGGTTTACCGTAGCGAATTGATCAAACAGGTGCCGCTCTATTCGGACATGCACCGTTTCATTCCAGCCATGACAATCCCGCTGGGCGCCCGGGTGGCGCAGGTCGGGGTCCGCCACCACGCCCGTCGTTTCGGCACGTCGAAATACGGGCTGTCCCGGGTGTTCAAGGTTCTGCTGGACCTTCTGTCGATCAAAACACTGCTGCTCTTTGCCCGCCAGCCGCTGAGCAGTTTCCTGCGGCTGGCGGGGCTTGCTGCGCTGTGCGCCTTGCTCTCGGCGCTGCTGATGCGGTCCCAAGGCCAACTACTTGTGGTTGAAATGGCCGTTGCCGGCTTGTTCGGCAGCCTATCGCTCTATCTGATACTTCTAGGGCTGGTATCGGCGGTAACATTCCAGGGGACCGGAAACAGGTTCTTGCCCTACGACGGCGACGAAAAAGAGCCAGAATAAAAAATGCACTGCGCAGAGCAGCCCTGCCTGCTCGTAAATGTATGTTAATGTAGAGTTTAGTGATGTCCCTTGATCTTGTTGAATCCGCAACCCGGCCACAGCTTTCAGCCATTGTCGCCGTCAGCGAGATACCGGAGCTTTCCAGCATGCTGGAAAGCTACCGCGCCGGGCTGGATTCCCTGGAACTGAACTACGAGCTGATCTGCATTACCGACGGCCGTGAAACCGCAACTATGCTGGCCTTGCAGACGCTGGCGGCCGGCTGGCCTGAGCTGGCAGTGCTTGGACAGCACCCCTGGGGCGGTGAGGATGCTGCACTTCAGATCGCAGTGCAGCGGGCCCGGGCCGATTTGGTGCTCACCTTGCCCGGCTGGCCCGAAATCGATCCCGCGGGTCTGCCGGATCTGCTGCACGCGCTTGGCAGTGCGGATATGGCGATCGCGGCCCGCACCCGCCCGCGCCTGAGCAGCTGGGCACGCCTGCGCCGCAATGTGTTCCACCGGGTTTTGAAAGGCCTGTTTGGCCTGCAAGTGGCAGATCCGTTCTGCCGGGTGCGGCTGGCCCGCAAGCCGGTGCTGCAAGAAACCAGCAGCCTGGGTGTACGCCAGCACTTCATTCCGTCAATCGCCGCGCAGCGCGGCTACAAGGTCACGGAAACGCAGCTGCCTCCGGCACGCCCGGAGCAGAGCACCCACATGCGTTTTGTCTTCAAACCCCTGGGCCACATGCGCGCGGTTCTGGATGCATTGGTGCTTTATGTCGTGCTGAAGTTCCTGCGGCGGCCAATGCGCTTCTTCGGAGCCATCGGCGTACCGGTTCTGCTGTTCGGGCTGCTCTCCACGGCTCTGCTTATCGGCTACCGCGTCTTCGGAGGCGCAGCACTGGCCGACAGGCCTGCTCTGATCTTTGCTGTGCTGATGATTGTCCTGGGGATTCAAATCATCGGCCTGGGGCTGGTGGGCGAGATTATCATCTTCTCTCAATCTCGCCGGATGAAACAATACACGGTCCGCTCTATTCAACGGCAGGATGCCGAAGCCATCGCCCGCAAAACTCAGGATACTGCGACCAGTTCCCAACAGGCGGGGAGATAGGCCCATGGCAGTTTCAGGTGATCCCGTCGCTGAAACCGGCTGCCGCCTCTTGGCAGGCCGAACTGCGGATCCGATGCCGCCCTGCAGCTCTCTGAACGGACAGGGTGGAAGCCAATGAACCGGCGTATCACTTCCCCGGCCGCCCTGCGCCCGGGCGGCATGGCTGGAGATCCGGAATTCACCGTCGCACAGCTGCTCTCGATCCTGCGCCGGGGCTGGTGGATCATTGTGATGGGCGCATTTCTCGGCACCTTGGCCGCGGCTGCCCTGGTGCTTCGCGCCACACCGGTCTTCACGGCCAAGGCACAGATCATGCTGGGCCAGCAGAACCGGGCAGACGACACCCTGGGAAACCTGTTCCAGGAATTCAACATGGACAACGCCGATATCTTCGGCGAAATCGCGATCATCACCTCGGGCAAGATCCTCACCAAAGTCTCCGAGGACCTGGAGCTGGGGGGGCATCCGCTGTTCAATCCCGAGCTGCGGGGCACCACGCCACAACCGCCGTGGCAACAGGCTGCCGAGCAAGCCGAGGAATGGGTCAAAAACCTGCTTGGGGGCACCGACAGCGGTAGTACTGCACCCGCAACCGAAGGCAAGCCAACCCCGATTTCCCGCGCCGCCGCGGCCGGGCAGGAACAATACGGCACCCAAGCGGATTTCATCGGCACTCTGGCCAGAAACCTGTCGGTCGTTCAGGTCGGGAATTCCTATCTGGTAGATATTTCCTTCACTTCCAGCGACCCCGAGCTGGCTGCAGCGGTTCCGAACACAGTTGCCGACGTCTATCTGCATGAACAGCTGAACCGCAAATTCGAAGCCGTTCAGCGCGTCACAACCGGCCTCAACGACCGGCTCGCCGTCTTGCGCCAGCGGCTGGAAGAGGCGGAATGGGCCGTCGTGGAATTCCGCAACCAGAATCTGGCAGCGGGGCTGGGGTCGCAGGAACGGCTGGATCAGCAACTGCGCGAACTGTCCAGCCATCTGAGCACCATCAGCGCCGAACGGGCTCTCATTTCCTCGGAACTCTCCGAAATCAACGCGCTGATCAAGAGCGGCGGGGCCACGGCCGCGGCGGGGCTGTTCGACTCGCCGCTGCTGGACGAGCTGCGCAGCAGTATCGCGTCCCTTGAGCAACGCCGCAGCCAGCTGAGTGAAAGGTTCGGGGAAAACAGCCCCCAGGTCAGCGAAGCTGCCGACTCCATGGCCCGTCTCAAAACCGCGCTGGAAACCGAAGTGCTCCGACTGCGCGGCAACAAGGCCAACCTCGAAACCGTGGCCCTCGCCAAGGAGGCAGCGTTGCAAAGCCAGCTGCTGAATCTTGAACAGAAGAACCTCACACTATCAGAGCGGGCCGTCACGATGGCGCAGCTGGAGCGTGAACTGACCGCCAACCGCGTCACTTATGAAGCCTTTCTGGGGAAGTTTACTGAGACCAGCGAAGTCACCGAGTTGCAGGAAGCCGATGCGCAAGTCATCTCTTATGCACAATTGCCTGTATCTCCCGTGGCGCCACGCAAAAAGCTCAGCGCAGCCTTGGGTTTCCTGGCGGGTGCGGTTCTCGGTATGGGGCTGGTGCTTGCCCGCGCCTACAGCAAGGACATTGTAACCTCTGACAGTCGGCTGCGCAGCCTGATGCCAGAGGCGCATATCCTTGTGATGCCGCGCCTGCGTAGTTTCCTGCGACGGCTAGAGCCGTCAGCCTTTGTCCTGCGGGAGCCGCAATCGATGCTCTCCGAAGCCGTCCGTTCCCTGCGCAGCTACTTGGTGCACTCCGGCCCCGGAACCGGGCATGCTGTGTCAGTGGTCTCCTGCAACAGGGATTCCGGTAAAACAACCACCTGCATCATGCTGGGTCGGTCCACTGCGCAAATGGGCAAATCCTGCGTGCTCGTCGAGGCCGATATGCGCAAGGGCAATGCCGGCAAAATCTTAGGTCTGCCGACGCGGCCGGACCTTGTTGACGTGCTGACCGGTGCTGCTGCGCTGGATGACGCGCTGCAGCCGGACACCCAGTCGGGGCTGCTCCTTCTCAATGCCCGGGCCCATCTCAAGGACCCGGCTGCACTGCTCATGTCCAACCAGATGGCGGATCTGGTCGCCTCCCTGAAAGAGCAGTTTGACATGGTGATATTTGACACCCCACCCTTGCTGGCGCTTGCGGATGCCGTGCCGCTGCTGCGGATGTCGGATAGCGTGGTGCTACTGGTACGGGAGGGGCATACGACCAGCGACGAATTGAATAACGGCTTGCGGATTCTGCACGATGCCTCAGCCCCGCCCACCTGCAGCGTGCTCTCGATGTCCACAGCGCAAAATGGCCAGGACTACGGTTATTGATGGAAGCCGTAAGCCGCCAAAGCAGAGGAGGAAACCATGCCCCAGAGCAAGCTAAGCCCACCGGTTGCCCTAGGGCTTTGCGCGCCGCAGGACATCTTGGTCGCGATCCCTGCCCTCAATGAAGCTGCTCATCTCGAACAATGCCTCGACTCACTAATTGGCAACGATAATTTCATGCGCGACGTGCGCGTGGTTGTTGCCGATGGCGGCAGCCAGGATGGCACCGCGGCCCTGGCCGCCCGGCTGCGACAGCGCTATCCCGCACTGCGGCTGATCGATAACCCCGGCAAATTGCAATCCGCTGCAATCAATACGGCGGTTGCGTCGATGGCGAGCCCCGGCCACCGGTTTCTTGTACGCTGCGATGCCCATTCCATCTATCCGAAAGGCTATGTAAGAGCCGTCACCGAAAGCCTGGCAACTCGGCCGGACGCAGCAGCCCTGGCCACACCAATGGACGCCACGGGCACCGGATGCTTTCAGCGCGCGGCGGCCTGGATCGTTGATACGCCGCTCGGGTCGGGGGGCTCGGCCCATCGGGGCGGACGCAAATCGGGCTGGGTAGATCATGGCCATCATGCCGGGTTCAGGCTGGACTGGTTCCGGCAAGTCGGCGGCTATGACGAAAGCTTCAGCCACAACGAAGATGCAGAACTAGATCACCGCCTGGGCCTGGCTGGTGGCCGGGTTTGGCTGGATGCGCAGATCCGCCTGACCTACAGCATGCGCACCACGCCAGGGGCGCTCTGCCGCCAGTACTGGAACTATGGCCGCGGCCGCGGCCGCACCATTTTGAAACACCGTATGCGGCTGCGGCTGCGGCAGATGATCCCCGTTGCCAACCTCTTGGGACTGCTGGCAACGCTGATGCTGAGCCCGCTGTTTCCCGCGGCGGCTCTGTGGCCCGCGGCCTATGCCACCGCCCTAGCCTGTGCCGCCGCCGTCTGCGCTCTCAAGCTGCGCAGCCCCTGCGGGCTGTGGGCCGGACCAGCGCTGGCCATCATACACAACAGCTGGGGCGCCGGCTTTCTGGTTCAGCTGCTGTCTAGCGTCACAGCCCGCAACCGGACGACGGAACAGGAGCAGGCATGACACGTATCGACGTCGCCCTTTGCACCTTCCGCCGGGCTTCGGTCTGCAGCACCCTGGCATCTTTGGCGACACAGCGTTTGCCCGAAGGCGTGCAGATGCGCATCATTATTGCCGACAATGACGAAACCGACAGCGCCCGGAGCCGAATCGACTGCGCCTCAGCAGCCTTGCAGCTGCCGTTGCTCTATCTGCACGCACCAGCCCGGAACATCTCCATTGCTCGCAATGCCTGCCTGGAGGCGGCAGATGCAGATTGGATCGCTTTTCTTGATGATGACGAGCAAGCTGAACCGGACTGGCTGGCGCAGCTACTGGATTGTGCCCTCAGCAGCCGGGCCGACGCGGTGTTTGGCCCAGCCCTGGCAGAATACGGGCCGCAGGCCCCCGACTGGATGCGCCGCCAAGACCATCATTCCAATCATCCGGTGCGTCAGGGCAGCCGAGTGGAAACCGGCCACACCTGCAATGCCCTACTGCGGTGGAAAAGCACTCCGTGGCAAACACAGCGGTTTGACCCCGCCCGCGGAAAGTCCGGCGGCGAAGACACCGAATTCTTTTTCCGTCTGCACCGGTCAGGTGCCCGGTTTGACATTTGCCCCCAAGCAGTTGTGCGTGAAACCGTAAGCCCCGAACGCCTGGAGATGTTCTGGCTGCTACAGCGAAAATACCGCGCCGGACAAAGCCATGCTGCCCGCAGTCAAACCCTGCCGCAGCGCGCAGCCCTTGCGGCCTCGGCCACATGCAAGATGCTATTTTGCGCGGCCGCAGCGCTGGTCACAGCTTGGTCGGCGTACCAGCGCAATTTCTGGTTGCTGCGCGCGGCTTTGCACACCGGTGTGGCCAGCGGCTGCCTGGCCCTCTCTCAGCCAGAAATCTATGGCCGGGGCTGACCTGAAAATCGCCCTAAGGCTGCACTGCTCTGCCCCTTGAGAACTGCGCCGTTTGAAGTTGGTGTTTTCGGCTAAGTTTTCTTGGCAGGGAGTGGAATCACTTGAAGGCATGGAAATTCACGGAGGCGCAGAAGGCGTTCACCCTGAAACAGGGCGAGCAAGGGACCCCGGCGCGGAGATCTGCCGACAGAGGGCTCGATACAAACCTCTTCCAACTGCTCTGTGTACTTGGGGGCGGCACGAAAACGAGGCACCTCCAAACATTCGTTGTCACCGTCCCCCCTTTGTTCTGCCATACCCAAACGTCACTTAGTGCACGCGCTTCAAGGGATACACAAATGAGACAAGAGCCTTCCGGCAACGCTACTGGCAAGCCTATCCGCGCCTTACGCGACAATGAAACTCAGGCGAGTTTTGCTGAGAAGATAGGCGTGCCCAGATCAGCTCTGGCCAATCATGAAACAGGTTGAACTAATGGGATGAACTGCCTTCCCACCAACCTGCTGCTACCGTGGCGGACATAGGTGGAGGAGCTATGCTGGGAAATGGGTGACGGGGTTTGAGAAGGCGGCGTATCGTGGCGGGTGTCAAAGCCTGCCAGAACTTCCAGAAGGAACGATACGCCTATGACGAACACTACCGACATCATCGCCCTGCGTCAGCCGGAATCTGTTGACGATCCGCAGCAGTGTCCCGGGGAATGGTGTAACTTCGTTCTTCGGCCTTAGCTCGGCCGCAGTTACAGGGCGGCGATAGTCGCCGGGTCCATGGGGGCAGTGTCGCAAATGGCGGCGACGGTTTCCAGTGTCATATAGCGCCGTGTGATTGCCCACTCATCATTTTGCTCCAGCATCAAGGCGCCTACCAGGCGCGTCACCGCGGCTTCGTTGGGGAAGATTCCGACGACGTTGGTTCGGCGCTTGATCTCTTTGTTGAGGCGTTCAAGTGGATTCGTGGAATGAATCTTCGCCCAGTGTTCCTTGGGAAAGTTCTTGTAGGCCAGGACATCATCCTCGGCACGGCGCATCAGTTCGGCGAGCTTTTCATGGCGGGGCTCGAAGGCGTCGATCAGCTTTGCCCAGTGTTCTTTCGACGCTTCGAGCGTGTCCTGGTCGAAGGCAGTTCTGAGCGCCGCGGTGACGATCGGGCGGTCCTTCTTGCCAACGCAGGCGAGCGCGTTGCGCATGAAGTGGACCCGACAGCGCTGGACGGTGGAACCGAGCACCTTGGCGGCCGCGTCCTTCAGCCGGGAGTGTCCTGAAGTCTGTGTATCTGGCCCGGCCCATGCGGTTTCAAATACTCAAGCGTCGAAGCGCTCGCCGAACATTATGGCGAACTGATTGCGGGCCGCAAACCATTCCCGTACGTTCCGGCCATCCTTCTCAAATTTTCGGATTGCGAG
>NZ_JBGFGM010000078.1:0-677 GCF_041224635.1 Leisingera sp. XS_AS12 | reverse complement strand
GAGCGCGCCGAGATGCAGCGCCAGCAGCAGCAGGTGGTCGACAACCTCAGCAACGGCCTGATGTGCCTGGCGGAGGGCGACTTCTCGCAGCCCATCGACACCCCCTTCCCGCCGGAATACGAACAGCTGCGGCAGAATTTCAACAGCACTGTCAGCAACCTGAACGCCACCGTGCAGCAGGTGATCGCGGCCTCCGGCAGCATCCGCAGCGGCGCCGCCGAGATCAGCCAGGCCTCCGACGACCTGTCGCACCGCACCGAAAGCCAGGCCGCCACCCTCGAACAGACCGCCGCCGCGCTGGACGAGTTGACCGCGAGCGTGAAATCCGCCGCCGAGGGTGCGCGCAGCGTCGAGGCGACGATGCAGCAGGCCCGCGACGAGGCCGAGACCAGCGACGCCGTGGTCCAAAGCGCCGTCGCCGCGATGACCGAGATCGAGCAATCCTCGGCCCATATCAGCCAGATCATCTCGGTGATCGACGACATCGCCTTCCAGACCAACCTCCTGGCGCTGAACGCCGGGGTTGAGGCCGCTCGGGCGGGCGAGGCCGGCAAGGGCTTTGCGGTGGTCGCAAGCGAGGTGCGGGCGCTGGCGCAGCGCTCGTCCGAGGCGGCGATGGAGATCAAGACGCTGATCTCCGACAGCTCCAAGCAGGTCGAGCGCGGCGTGGATCTGGT
>NZ_JBGFGM010000076.1:0-62837 GCF_041224635.1 Leisingera sp. XS_AS12 | reverse complement strand
TCGCGGCCGCGACGCAGCAACAGGTCCATCGCCGCCGAACCGCTGCGGGACCACAGGGCCTGAATTTCCCGGTCGATGGCGGCGGTTTCGGCAGGCGCCGCCAGCGCCAGGTCCTGCAACAGCACCTCGGGCGTCACGCCCGGCGCGCGCTGCGCCCCGGCCGCCGCATCCTCGGCGCGCAGAGGTGCGGGCGGGAAAATCGCGACAAAGACCGCCGTTGCCGCCACGATAGCTTTGAGGTTTGGGAATTTTGCCAGCATGATGACCCCAGTGTAATCACGCGCGCTGCTTTTTTACAGTATTGGATGCACATGCCTCACAGGTTTGTGCTACAAGCGCGCCAAACAGATCGAGGACTGAAATGAGCGTTACCCTTGAGCAGGCGGCAGAGGCCCTGAACGAAAAACTGGATGCGGGCGAGTTCGATTCCACCGCCAAGTTCCAGATCGAAGGTCTTGGCGCCATCATGCTGGACGGCTCCGGCGCCCGGGTGGGCGATGACGAGGCCGATGTCACGATGACGGCCGATGCTGACACCTTTCAGGCGATCCTCGAGGGGGAGCTGAACCCAACCGCCGCCTTCATGTCCGGTAAGCTGACCATCGACGGTGACATGGGTGCCGCGATGAAACTGGCCTCGGCTCTGGCCTGATGGACGGACCTCCGATGGAGCTGGCGCCCGCGCCCCTGTTCGCCGAGATCGCGCAGGGGCCGTCGCAGGGCGCGGCACATTGGATCACGACGGCAGACGGGCTGCGCATCCGCGCGGCCCTCTGGCGGCCCGAGGTCACCGCACGTGGCACCGTGCTGCTGTTTCCCGGCCGCACCGAATACATCGAAAAATACGGCCTGACCGCCGCCGCCCTTGCCCAGCGCGGCTATGCCACGCTGACGGTGGATTGGCGCGGCCAGGGGCTGTCGGCGCGAATGCTGAAAGACCGGCGGCTGGGCCATGTGGTGCGCTTTGCCGACTATCAGTCGGATGTGGTCGCGCTGACGGATCTGGCACAAAGACTGGACGCGCCGGAACCGCGGTTCCTGATCGGCCATTCGATGGGCGGCGCCATCGGGCTGCGCGCCCTGATGCAGGGGCTGGAGGTTCGCGCCTGCTGCTTCACCGGCCCGATGTGGGGCATCCAGATCCCGCTGCTGCTGCGCCCGGCCGTCAGCCTGCTGGGCCGCGTCGCGCCGCTGCTGCGGCTGGACGGGATGCTGATGCCCACCACCGCGCCAGAACAATACGTGCAGTTTACCCCGTTCGAGGGCAACACGCTGACAGGTGATGCGGAGATGTATCAGCTGATGGCCGATCAGCTGACGGCGCAGCCCGATCTGGCACTTGGCGGCCCCACCGTGCGCTGGCTGCGCGAAGGCCTGCGGGAATGCGCCGAACTGGCGCGGCTGCCCTCGCCCGTGGAGCCCTGCATCACCTTTCTGGGCACCGAGGAGCAGATCGTCAGCCCCGATGCCATCCGCCGCCGGATGCAGAGCTGGCCCGGTGGCGAGCTGGAGCTGATCGAAAAGGGACGCCACGAAGTGCTGATGGAGACCCCGGACATCCGCACCCATGTACTGGACCGCATCTGCGGTCTGTTCGACCGCCACTGCGGCTGACGCGCCCCGGAAACTCCCGACTGTTGCGATCCTGGCCCCGGCCGCCATGCGGCTGCTTGTGATCCCCTGGCACGGCGCTTAGATGTTGGGCAACGCACTCATTTTGACAGGAGCCCGCATGTTCCAGCTTCCCTTCCCCGTTCGCGACGCAAACGCCTCAGCCGGTTCCGATGACCTCGGCAACTTGCCGGAGTGGGATCTCAGCGATCTCTACACTTCTGACGAGGCCCCAGAACTGGCCCGCGACCTGGACTGGCTGGAGCAGGAATGCGCGGCCTTTGCCGCGGACTATGAGGGCAAGCTGGCCGATCTGGACGCCGATGGCCTGCTGACCTGCGTGCAGCGCAACGAAAAGATCAACAATGTTGCCGGGCGCATCATGTCCTATGCGGGTCTGCGCTATTACCAGCTGACCACCGACGCCGACCGCGCCGCCTTCCTGTCCGATTGCCAAGAAAAGGTCACCATCTCGACCACGCCGCTGGTGTTCTTCACGCTGGAGCTGAACCGGATAGAAGACAGCGTGATGGACGCCCATCTGGCCGCGAACGCCGAGCTTGCCCGCTATGAAAGCGTGTTCCGCCGCATCCGCGCGATGAAACCCTACCAGCTGTCGGACGAGTTGGAGAAGTTCCTGCACGATCTCGGCATCGTCGGCGACGCCTGGGAAAAGCTGTTTGACGAAACCATCGCCGGTCTCACCTTCACCGTGAATGGCGAAGAGCTGAACATCGAAGGCACCCTGAACCTGCTGACCGAACAGGACCGCAGCAAGCGTGAGGCCGCGGCCCGCGAACTGGCCCGCGTTTTTGCCGACAACATCAAGACCTTTGCCCGGATCCACAACACGCAAGCCAAGGAAAAGGAAATCGTCGACCGTTGGCGCGGCATGCCCAGCCCGCAGACCGGTCGCCACCTGTCCAACGATGTCGAGCCCGAGGTGGTCGAGGCGCTGCGCGAGGCGGTTGTCGCGGCCTACCCGAAGCTGAGCCACCGCTACTATGAGCTGAAGCGCAAGTGGCTGGGTCTGGACGTGATGCAGGTCTGGGACCGCAACGCACCGCTGCCGCTGGAAGACAGCCGCACCGTCAGCTGGGACGAGGCCGAGCAGATCGTGATGGAGGCCTACACCGCCTTTGACCCGCGCATGGGTGAACTGGCGGCGCCGTTCTTCTCCAAGGGCTGGATCGACGCGGGCGTGAAACCCGGCAAGGCCCCCGGCGCCTTTGCTCACCCCACCGTGACCAACGTGCACCCCTACGTGATGCTGAACTACCTGGGCAAGCCGCGCGACGTGATGACGCTGGCGCATGAGCTGGGCCATGGCGTGCACCAGGTGCTGGCCGCCGAACAGGGCGAGATGCTCTCCTCCACCCCGCTGACGCTGGCCGAAACCGCATCCGTGTTCGGCGAAATGCTGACCTTCCGCAAAATGCTGGAGAAAGCCGAGACCCAGCAGCAGCGCAAGGTGCTCCTGGCGGGCAAGGTCGAGGACATGATCAACACGGTCGTGCGCCAGATTGCTTTCTATGACTTTGAATGCAAGCTGCACGCCGCCCGCGCCGAGGGTGAGCTGACACCGGATGACATCAACGCGATCTGGATGTCGGTGCAGGCGGAATCCCTGGGCGAAGCCTTTGAGTACATGGACGGGTACGAGACCTTCTGGGCCTATATCCCCCACTTCGTGCATTCGCCCTTCTACGTCTACGCCTATGCCTTTGGCGACGGCCTCGTGAACGCGCTCTACTCGGTCTACGAAAGCGGCGCCGAAGGCTTTGAGGACAAGTATTTCGAAATGCTCAAGGCCGGCGGCTCCAAGCACCACAAGGAGCTGCTCGCCCCCTTTGGTCTGGACGCCACTGACCCGAAATTCTGGGACAAGGGGCTCAGCATGATCTCCGGCTTCATTGATGAGCTGGAGGCGATGGAAGACTAATCCCGCCTTTCCCGACCCGAATATTTCTCGGGTCGGGCCACCCGTATTTTCAAGGTTTAGGCATGGCCACCACAAGTTACAAAAAACTCATCGATTTCACGCTTTTCGGGCGCACATTTGTTCCGGGTGGCTCGGTGTTTCCAACACCACACTACACGTTTGATGCCTCCACCGCTGGCGAAGTGACCTACACCCGCACACAGCTCTATGCATCCACCGGATATTACAACATTCACCCTCGCGTGACGCTCAAAGGGGCCGATCTGACGGTGAATGCAAACGGCCAGGCATCCGGCACGATCACCAGCATCACCTTTGGCTCAAGCAACCGGGGCCAGATTGCCGAGATTTCGGACATTTCCCTATCAGCTGGCGACTTCACCAAAATCCTTGATGCCCGGCTGAGCGGCGACCGCTATTCAAACGATCATTTCGAAAAATTCCTCGCCACGTCCATCCAGACCATGTCCTTTTCGCGGTCGGACGACACCATCGATGACCGCGGCTTTCTGATCTATCTTGACAAAATCTCGCTGCGCGCTGGCGATGACGAGTTCATTCTCACGCGGCCGCGTGGAAACGACCGCCTGCTGGATGGCGGACACGGCACAGACACGCTCTCCCTCTTCGACTTTGGCGCACCTGAGAATTTTGTCGTTGACCTGAAGACCGGTACAATCACCACCGATGATACCAGCGTCTCGTTCACGAACTTTGAAATCATCGACGGAAACGCCTTTGTGGACCGCTACATCGGCTCCCACCGCGGCGATACGATCAACGCGGCCGGTCGAGATGACCTGATCCACGGCAACAAGGGCAATGACTCGCTGTCCGGCGGATGGGGGAATGACGTAATCCGGGGCAATTCCGGTCGCGACAGCTTGCTTGGTGAGCAAGGCGACGACCGACTGATAGGAGGCAAAGGCGCCGATACCATCGACGGCGGCCTCGGACAGGACACCTTGACCGGTGGCAGCGGCGCAGACACCTTTGTGTTCTCAGCCGCGCCAGGCACAGAACGGATCCGGGACTTCTCGGTTTCAGACGGGGATCAATTGCGGTTCGTGTCCAACGACGATTTCCGTTTCCACGAAGATTTTCTGTTCATCGGCAAAAACGGTATCAGACTGCGGGTCGAAAACACCGAAACCGAAGAAACCGAGCGGCTGGTGATCAAGTTGACCGGGGGTGTGGCCGAAACCCTCACCCCGGACCTCCTGGCGGACCACATCGATTTCGCGTGACCCCGCGCTGCGCTGAAGCGACCCGGGCAGCGGACCAAACCCGCCTGCCCGTCCTACTTTAGCTGACTGTCCTTGGAGCCACGCCGGTTGATGCCGCCGCGGGCCTTTTGCGCGCCGTCACGCTCCTGCTGACAGTCGATGCACAGCTTCACGCCCGGAATCGCCAAACGGCGCTTTTCCGGGATCGGCTCCTCGCATTCGGCGCAATGGGTCAGGCTTTCGCCTGTAGGGCGCTTTTGCGCCTTCATCCGCGCCAGCTCGTCGCTGATCGATGCCTCGATCTGTTCGCTCACGGCACCGTCCTGTGCCCATCCTCCAGCCATGGCGCTGCCTCCCCTTGCTGTACGGCCTCCGGTTGCGCCAGCCTAGCGCGGCGACAGCCCCCTTTCCAGCGGCTTCCACCGCAAGCGATTTCCGCGCGGCTCCAGACACTTGGCCCAGAAATGCGGAATTCCTGACAGTTTCAGTTGCCACACAAACCCAAGTAAAACTATCAACTATTTGATTTCAAACACTTTTTTCTTGACCCATGCCGCCGCGCCGCCTAAACAGGCTACAGAGATTGCACGCAAGCCAGAATCGACAGGCCGCAAGCGGCCAGCTCTCCAGCCATCCTTCGGGACAGCCAGATCGCCAGCATCGCCAGCCACCGGATCGATTTCAGCCAGCCACGCATCGCCAGCGGACATCGCCAGCCTCATGCCAGCCCGTCCGCTTGCCAGGCCCTCAGCCAGCACCAGCGCCAGCATATCTGCCAGCAGCACTGCCGATCTCCGCAAGTTCTGATGGCCAGCTCTACGCCAGCCCCATCCAGCCCTGCCCGCAGCCACCGCCACGGATCAGAGCCAGCCGCCAGACCCACCGCCAGCCCTTCGCCAGCGTTGAACAGGGTCCAGTTCCAAACGCAAAAAGGCGGTGCCGCATGGCACCGCCTTTCGCATGTCAGATCGTTGCAGGCGCTCAGGCGCTGGTCAGCATGCCCTTTTCGGACGCCAGTTCGCGCATCTTCTTCTGCAGCTTTTCAAACGCCCGCACCTCGATCTGGCGGATCCGTTCGCGGCTGACGTTATACTGGCTGCTCAGCTCTTCCAGCGTTACCGCCTGATCCATCAGGCGGCGCTGGGTCAGGATGTCCTTTTCGCGGTCGTTCAGCACGTCCAGAGCAGCGGCCAGCAGCTCGCGCCGCGCCTCCAGCTCGTCGCGCGCCTCGTAATCTCCGGCCTGGTCGGCGTCTTCATCCTCCAACCAGTCCTGCCATTGCATCGTGCCCTCGCCTTCGGAGCCGACTGTGGCATTCAGCGAAGCATCGCCACCGGACATCCGCCGGTTCATCGAGATCACCTCGTCCTCGGTCACGCCGAGGTCGGTGGCGATCTTCTTGACGTTGTCGGGATGCAAGTCGCCATCCTCAAGCGCGCCGATGCGGGCCTTCGCCTTGCGCAGGTTGAAGAACAACTTCTTCTGCGCAGACGTGGTGCCCAGTTTCACCAGCGACCAGGATCGCAGGATGTATTCCTGGATCGAGGCGCGGATCCACCACATGGCATAGGTCGCCAGGCGGAAGCCCTTTTCCGGGTCGAACCGTTTAACCGCCTGCATCAGGCCAACGTTGGCTTCCGAGATCACTTCGGCCTGCGGCAGGCCATAGCCGCGGTAGCCCATGGCGATCTTGGCCGCCAAACGCAAATGCGAGGTCACCATCTTATGCGCTGCCGCCGCGTCTTGCTCTTCGACCCAGCGTTTGGCCAGCATGTACTCTTCTTCCGGCTCCAGCAGCGGAAACTTGCGGATCTCCTGGAGATACCGGTTCAGACCGCCTTCGGGCGTCGGGGCAGGCAGGTTCGCATAATTCGCCATCTAAAGTGTCCCTCCCAAATGTATAAGGACTTAACATTAGCGCATATGGGTTAGCGCAAAATCCTTTTCAAGGACCGTGTTGGCATTCTTCTATGCTAGAGACAGATGCGGCGTCTGTGAATTGTATCACAGGCATTCACACGATGTTTTGCTGGCAGTTTACTGGCCCGGCGGCAGATGCGCGGCTATCCGCGCAACGCTGCCAAAAGATCGGCCATATCCTGCGGCAAGGGGGCTTCGAACCGCAGGGCTGCGCCGGTGACCGGGTGATCGAACCCCAGAACGGCTGCATGCAGCGCCTGCCGCGGAAACGCCCGCACCGCGGCCTGTGCTGTCTCATCTAGTGCCTTTGCCGCAAGCTTGCGCCGTCCACCATAGGTGGGGTCACCGATCAGCCCATGACCGGCATGGGCCATGTGCACCCGGATCTGGTGGGTGCGGCCCGTCTCTAGCCAGCATTCCACCAGCGCGGCCACTGGCGGAGTGCCGAAACTCTCGACGATCCGTGCCCGTGTCACCGCGTGACGGCCCCCTTGGAACAACACTGCCTGCCGTTGCCGGTCGGTCTTGTGCCGGGCCAGCTGAGTGGTAATCTTGAGAATGTTGCCCGCCTCGAAACTGGTACCCTTGATCCCACGCAGCCGCGGATCGCTGGCGTCCGGCACCCCATAGCAGATGGCCTGGTAATACCGCTCAACCGTGTGTTTTTCGAACTGCACAGCCAGCCCCTGATGCGCGGCGTCGGACTTGGCGACAACCAGGAGACCGCTGGTCTCCTTGTCGATGCGATGCACGATGCCTGGCCGTTTGACACCTCCCACCCCGGACAATGCGCCGCCGAAGTGATGCAGCAGGGCGTTGACCAGCGTGCCCGACGGAGACCCCGGTGCGGGGTGGACCACCATGCCCGCAGGCTTGTTGATGACAATCAGGTCATCATCTTCGAAAATGATCTCCAGCGGGATATCCTCGGGGCCGATGTGGCTATCCTCGGCTTCCTGCACCTCGATCGCCACCTGGGCGCCGGCTTCGATCCGCGCCTTGGGATCCTGCACCACGGCGCCATCCACCGTCAAAGCGCCCGCCTCGATGAGCTTGGCCAGACGGGTGCGAGACAGCGAGGCCTCCTCTGGCACATCACGCGAAACCGCTTTATCAAGCCGTTTAGGCGGGTTTTCCGCGATGACAAATTCAATCCGGCGGCTGCCCATGACTGATCCTTCCGAGACCGAAATCCAACAGGAACCTCCGCAGATCCGGTTCCTGCGTCGGCTGGTTACCACGTTGACCGTGGCGATGATTGGCGGGGTTCTAGTGATAATCGCTCTGCTTGTCATCCGCCTCTCCGCAGATGATGTGCCCTTGCCCGCGGAAATCGCCCTCCCCCCCGGCATAGAGGCCGAGGCCGTGACTCTTGGAAGCGACTGGATCGCCATTGTCAGCCAGGAAGACAGCATTCTGATCTTTGACCGCAGCAGCGGCGAATTGCGCCAGACCATCCAGATCTCATACTGACCCAGATCTCACGCTGACCCGAGGGCGAAAACGCCCCGCGAACGAAAACGAGCCGGGAAAACCCGGCTCGCTGTGGTATTCACAGACAGATTGGATCAGTCTTCAAATTCCGGCATTTTTTCCAGCTGCTCTTCGGTCACATCGATGTAGACCCGCAGCTCGTCGGATTCGCTCGCTTGCTTCAGGGTCAGCGAGTCGAAGCCAACCTTGACCGGCTTTTCGCCGATGCCCAGGAAGCCGCCGACGTCGATCACGGCGTCAGTCACCTTGCCGTCGGCGTCCACGATCAGGTTCGAGACCTCACCAATCCAGTCGCTGCGGGCGTCGTAAACGGCGGCACCGGTCAGCGTTTCGGCCTTGATCTCATCGACGATCACGGTCTGGTAGCCGTCCAGCTCCATCTCGGGTGCGGCCGGATAACCCTCGACCGGGCGTTCACCGTCGGTCATTTCAGCTTCGGCTTCCATGGCAGCCGTCTCAGCGGCTTCCGCTGTCTCGGCAACTTCGGCCTCCATGGCAGCGGTTTCTTCGGTCAACTCGGCGTTCTCATCCACCTCGTTGACGTCGGTGGCGTCAGCCATGCCATCCCATTCCTCGAAAGCCGGCGCATTTTCCAGAGCCGCACGATCGGCGTTGAACACGACGAAATACTCATCCGGCGCGTCGCCGTCGGAGACCAGTTTCAGCCGGTCCATCTGAACGGCAACGGTTTTCTCGCCGATGCCGAGGAAGCCGCCAATATCGACCAGGATCGAATCCAGCTTGCCGTCGCGGCTCAGCAACACATCACTGATTTCACCGATATCTTCCCATTCAGCGTCCGCTTCGTTCATGGTTGTTTCGGACACTTCGGATTCGGACACGTAGACGCGCGAACCGATGAAGTCGGAGGCGTGGACATGGTGCTCAGTCGCCATGTCGCGGAAGGTTTCCGCCCAATCGGCTTCGTTTTCGCTCGCGGCCGCCAGGGGGGTAGCCAGCAGTGCGGCCAGTGCGGTGGTAGACAGAATGCGTTTCATTTCTTCCTCCTTTGAGGTCATGACTGGCGCCAGCAGCGCCTATACCGTGACAACCGCACCCAGCCGCGAAAGTTCCCGCGCCTTGCATTTTTCTGACGCCCGGCATCGATTTTTTCACCGCAGCGGCGTTGCGAAAAAGCCGGGTATTACAATGTCGCGGATTCGCGCCGCAAGACGCGCCACACGCGGCTTGCGAAGACCACGCTCAGACCCTCCCGCCCCTCTCCCGGCTAGCGATCAGCAAAAGTCAGCGCAGATCAGTCAAGCCTTGGAACCTTGGGTCAGGCCGGTTCGTTGGGCCGCTGTCGAAAGAAAGGAGGACCGAACCATGTCCACTAGCACTCTCGTATCATCGGCAGACGTCACCGGCACCGAGGTTTACGGCCGCGGCGGTGCGCATATCGGCTCGATCGATCACCTGATGATCGACAAGCAAAGCGGCAAGGTCGCCTATGCCGTTATGGGCTTTGGCGGCTTCCTGGGATTGGGCGAGGACCATCACCCGGTTCCGTGGAACAAGCTGCACTACGACCCGGAGAAAAACGGCTTTGTCACCGACATCACCGAGGAAGAGGTGAAAGGTGCGCCCGCCCGGCATGACGGCTGGTACGCGGATCGCGACTGGGAGCGTCAGATGCACGACCACTATCGCGTGCCGGTCTATTGGCTCTGACCCACTGACCTCCCTCTTCGGGGAGACCAGCAACAGCGCCCATGTGGAACCTCCCGTCCGCATGGGCGTTTTATCTTCATCTATCGACACGTAACGGCAAGGGGACGGGTGTCACGTGGACATCACTCTGAACGACATTACCACCACGATGGAGATGCACTGGACCGTCTGGCTGGCCCGCCTTCTTGCAGCGCTGATACTGTGCGGCATCATCGGTTTCGAGCGGGAGATCGGCAAGCGTCCCGCCGGGCTGCGCACGCATATGCTCACCGGGCTCGCGGCGGCGCTCTACACCCTTGTCATGCTGCACATGACCACCGCCAGCGTGTTCGATGGCGAAAAGGTCCAGACCGACCCCATCCGCGTTATCGAAGCCGTCACCCAGGGCGTTGCCTTTCTCGCGGCCGGTCTGGTCGTCTTCTCACAAGGGAATGTTCTTGGCCTCAAGACCGGCGCAACGATGTGGTTGTGCGCGGCGGTTGGCGTGTGCTGCGCCCTCGGGCTTTTGTCGCTGGCCGCTGTTGTGACCGCGATCGCGCTGGTCACGGTGGTGGTGCTGCGCATCGCCGAAAAGAAGGCCGACACCCATTGCAAGGGCCACGCCTCGCACGACGGCTAGGCGGCGATCCCAGCCCCGCTCCGGGAACCAAACCGACCCTTCAAACGTTGATCCGCGAATGACCCCGCACGTGGAGGAACGTTATGCAATCCAGATCCAGCGGCACACCATCCAACGCCAATATCAACTACCAGGCCCACATCGCCCAGGTGGCTGAGCAACTGCAACCCGTTGTCAGCCGCTATCTGCAAGAAGGGGCCGAGACGCTTCTGCACGAGACGGCTGACTTGGCGCGGCGCCGACCGGCTTTGTTTTGTGTCGGCGCGGCCCTTGCGGGATTTGCGGCTGTCCGTCTTTTGAAGGCCAGCGCCCATCCGCCCGCAGATCCGCCACGCGATCACGACGTCCCTGCAGGCCGGGATCTGTCGGCTGCAACCGATGCCCCCCTTGCTCACCAGCCCGCCAGCGCCCCGGCTGCCGCTCTTGCGCAGCAACCGGCTCCGGAGGCGACGATGCAGACGCAGGAGGACCTCTGATGCCCTATCCTCACCCGAAAGATGCACCGGAGTTGTTTGCCACCGTGATGCGAAATGCCGTTGGCCTGTTCCGAGCCGAGACGGCGCTGATCCGGGCTGAACTGGCCCACAGCCTGTCCCGTGCCCGCACCGGACTGGCGCTGGTCGTGGCGGCCCTCGTCAGCGTCCTTGTCGCCGCCCAGCAGCTGGCGACCGCGCTGGCAGGTTGGCTCGCGGCCCTCGGTCTGCCTGAACCGCTGGCGGCCTTGTTCGCCGCCGTAACCTTTGGCTTGATCGCCTTGGCCCTGGCGGCGGCGGCCCGCCCCCGTCTTGATCCCGATCACCTGAAGCCCCGCCGCAGCCTGCAAAGCCTGCGAAAGGACACCCATGCCATCAGGGAGGCTCCCCATGTCAAATGATGACACAAAGATGCAGTTGGAGGCTCTCGAAGCCGAAGCCGCCCGCAATCGCGTGGCGCTGGAGCAGTCGATCAGCCGTCTCACCCAGAGCCTCTCTCCGGCTCAGGCGGCTGTGGCTGTGAAGGAGGCTGGCCACGAGGCGGCGGGTCAGGCTTTGGATCTTGTTCAGCGCAATGCCGGCGATCTGGCGTGGGTCGGCACCGGCGCTGCGATGCTGCTGTCGGCTGCGAACAGGAAGTCTACCCCGCCTTCCGGAAAGCGGCGCGCGCGCGCCCCGTCCCGGGCGGCTCGCTATGTCGCGCTTGGCGGGGCCGCATTCGGACTCGGAGCCCTCGCCGCGGCCCTGATGCCCCGGACACGACAGGAAGAGCAGCTCGTCAGCTCTCTGAGTGACGCGGTGACAGAAACCGCACGCACGGTTGCAGCCAGAACGGCCCAGTACGTCCCCTCTCATGACGGCTCCTCGGATCTGTAGCCCGTCCTGCCCAAAACCATCTGACCGGCCGTCTGCCGGTCAGGGCAATACATCGACAGGGAATTGTGACCCATGTGGCAAACGATAACGGCCCGGCGTGCCATCAGGGTCATGCTCTTGATCATCACCCTGATCGCTCTTGCGGCGGCCATGTATTTTGCAAAACCCGTACTGGCCCCCGCTGTGTTTGCGCTCGTGGTCGGCATCGTGGTGTCGCCCCTCGCCGACCGGCTCGAACGAATTGGCATCGGGCGCGTGGTCGTTGCCTCCAGCCTGCTTCTTTTATCCACCGCGCTGCTGGCGCTGCTGATCCTTTCCCTCGACCCCTTGCTGTCGACGCTTGCCAACAACATCCCCCGCATCCAGCGGGAGGTTCGGGGCTGGCTCGAGATGGCCTCGGGCGTTCTGCGCGGGATTGAAAGCATCAGCAGCGAGCTGGAACAGACCATGGGCAGCAGCGAGGAGGACGAAGGCAGCGGCCTTCCGACGTTGATGGACGCCCTGTGGCTGGCACCGAACTTCGGCGCGCAGATGTTCATCTTTGCGGGGACACTGTTTTTCTTCGTGCTCACGCGGAACGAACTGTACCAGCAGTCAGGACGCCATTCGGTTCGCTTTTTCCGTGCCGAGCGCGCCGTGGCCCGGTACTTCGCCGCCGTGACCATCGTCAACGGCGGGCTCGGCGTGGCGACGGCGGCCGGCTTGATGGTCATCGGCCTGCCAGGCGCACTGATATGGGGCATGGCAGCGGCCATGCTGAATTTCATTCTTTATCTTGGCCCCTTGTTGATCCTTGTCGGGCTGACCATTGCCGGGCTTACCCAGATCGGCGGGGCCGGAGCCGTGTTGCCGCCGCTCCTGTTCCTGCTGCTGAACCTCACCGAAGCCCAATTCGTGACGCCATATTTTGTTGGACGTCAATTGCACCTGAACCCGTTGTTCGTGTTCTGGGCAATTGTTTTCGGGCTTTGGATCTGGGGACCGATAGGCGCTATCGTGGCTCTACCGGTGTTGCTGTGGTGTGGCCGCATGCTTGCCACACCACCGAAACCCGCCCCCAATATCTCTCCGACCGCCCCCGTCGCCTGAGCGCCAGACCTGGGGCTGTCCCACCTGGATGGCGGATCACCCTGCCCTCCAGCAAGGACACACAGCGCATCCGCGGCCTCCGCGGGTGCGCTGCTTCATTTCTCCCTGCCGCCGACACAGGCCCCATGCGCCAAGCCCCTTTTACTGCGATGAAATCTAAAAGGTTTCCGGCATTGCAGGGGCTGCCAAACTTTTTTTGAAAAAATTCTCCCTCGCCCGGAACCATGCCGAGCCGCGGCGAGTTGAGTGGCTGTAACTCAAGCGCGCTGATGAGTGAAACACAAAGGAGATCAAACCGATGAAACGTCTTTTGCTGACCACTTCTCTGATTGCCGCAACCGTTGCACCTGCCTTTGCAGATACCGAAGCCGGAGCCGCATTGTCCGGTTCCGCCGCGACCAACGCCGAAGTGAACAGCTCGGCCGCAGATGTCTCCGCCGACGCGAACGCCAATGCCATGGGCGAGGCCAAGGCCACGACCACCCCGCTTGCCCCGACAAGCGACACTGTAGACGAAGACTCCACCACCGCTCAGTCCAGCAGTTCGACCGACCTGGATGCCACGCTGAGCGCCGATGCGGATGCGACCGCCATGGAGCCGCTGGACATGAACGAAGTGACCGCGGAAGCCCTGACCGGCGCGCCTGCCTATGACGCCAAGGACGAGCATATCGGCGAAGTGTCCGAAGTGATCGTCAACACCACCGGTGGTGTCGACGCACTGATCGTCGATGTTGGCGGTTTCCTGGGTCTGGGCGAGAAGCCGGTTGAACTGCCGATGTCCGACCTGACGATTCATGAAGCCGAGGGCGACATCCGCGTGACCACTCACATGAGTGAGGAAGAGCTGAACGGCCTGCCCGAATACCAGGGCTCGTAAGATTCACGGTTTCAAAGGGGTTGCCTGACCCCTTTGGACGCCGCCCCTTCGCCTCGTCCCTTAGCCGGTTTTCCTGCCTCGTACCGGTTTAGGCAAATGGGCGGCACAAGAAGACCGGGTTCCGATGCGGAACCCGGTCTTTTTCTTTGCATCCTCTGCAAGCGGCCAAAAAAAATACGCCGCGGGCACTTACGTGCCGCGGCGCGCAATCGCGGGTCAAAACAGCCCCACCAACACTCCGACACCAGCACAGGCAAGCGCCACGAGGGTCAGCACTGCGATCAACCCGTCGCGTGTCAGCATGGACAAGGCCAGTAGCGCAACCGCCGCGCCAAGGATGGAAGAGGAGAAGGGCACCACTTCCAGAACCGGCATCAGCGCGCCACACAACAGGCACACCAGCCGGATCAGCGAGATGAAGGGCTGCGATAGTACCACCTGCATCCGCTTGGACGCGTGCCGATCCAACCAGTTTGCGGCGCGGCGCATCGCCGAGATCGCCTTCTCGGCGCGCGCACCTTCGATCCGCTTGCGGCCCAGCCAGCCCGGCAGCCACAGATTGGACCGCCCGAACAACATATGGCCGGACACCAGGCAGATCAGGATCCCGCAGGTCGAGGAAAACAGCGGCACGCCGCTCAGCGGTGACACCACCGCCAGTGCCGGAACCGCCAGAACCGCGGAGAGCGATTTATGGCCCAATTCCTCGGCAAGGCGGCTGACGGTCACTGAGCCGTCATTGTCCTCGATGATCTGCGATACGTCGTCCAGTACCTCGGCGGCGGGATGTCGGGAGTTGTCCATAATGTCCTGCATGTAGTTATACGGTTACTCAACCACAACGCTTGGGTGACAAGCCAAGTTCCCCTGCCCTGCAGCCGTGCGCCGCCCTCCCGGGAGACATCCGAGAGCCTGCAGAATTCACGCGATGGCAGGAACCATCCTGCCCGGATCAACGTTTCCATAACAGATCCCCGGCACGGGGAAGACATGGAAAGGAACATTGAAAATGACTCACCTGATCCGAACCACCGCTCTCGTTTCGGCCATGGCCACAGCCGTTTCCGCCACCACCATGGTTTCCGAAATCGACGTGACTGCGGATCTGTCCGCAATCCAGAATTACAGCGCAGCGGAAGCCTGGGTCGACCTTGAAACGGACCTTGAAACCGCCCTGGCGACCCAGCTGGTGAACCAGATCGCCAAGGATGACACCCAGAAGGGCGCCGAGATCAACATCGAGATCGATTCAGTGGCTTTGGCCAACAATTTCGAACAGGCTCTCGGTGTCGGGGAATGGGTCCTGAAGGGCGATGTCGACATCGACATGCCGGATGCCGCGGACGACCTGCGCTATGACCTGACGGTGAGCGCAGACCAGCTCAACGCTTATTACCCCGCAGGGACCGACATTGCACAGGTCAGCATCGACAGCGAGGTGTTCTACAAGGCGGTCATCGACGCCTTTGCCGCCAACGTCGCCTCGAAGCTGAAGTAACTGCAACATCTGCAAGGAGGAAGCATCATGCGTATGCCGTTTTTCCTGGCCCTGCTGATCGGAGTGGCCGCCTGCGAAACCACCGAGGGCTTCGGCCGCGACGTGTCCAAACTGGGCAATGAAATCACCGAGGAATCGCAAGAAGCGCAGTAATCCTGGCGTCTTCCTAACCTCACCACGTCGCCCGGCAGCCCCCAGCTGTCGGGCGATTTCGTTCCTGAACATGCCTCTCTGCGCCGCGCAGACAAGTGACTTGCGGAACCTTTCGACCGGCCGGACGTTTTCCCTTCAACGGCGACAGGCACCCAGATGCACAGCCTCGCCTCACAGTGGCAACAAAGGAGCTAACCCATGGTTGAACTTGCAGGTATCGGCGGTCTCATTCTTCTGGTCCTGGCGATCTGGGCCATCGTCTCGATCATTGGCTCTTCGGCCAGCACAGGCGCCAAGGTCCTTTGGGTTCTGTTTGTTCTGGTGTTGCCCCTGATCGGATTCATTTGCTGGCTGCTGTTCGGGCCCAAGTCCACTCCGCGTCAGGTCTGACGCCGTTCGAACGCCGGACTGAACACGCAAACGACCCGGTGCCGCAAGGTGCCGGGTCGTTTACTTGCGTTGGGCCAAGCCGGTCGCATGAGAGTCCCAGGACGTCCCCCGTCGGCCAACGCGGCTTTCACGGGCCGCCTTCAGACGATATCCTCGGTGGCCCCGGGCAAACGCTGTTGCAACTCGGACATATTGTCCGGGTCGTGCGGGACCAGAAACCCGCGCCGGGCCTCGGGGCGGCAGACCTGGTTTCGCCGGATCTGCTGCTGCCACCACCCGGCGGCCCGCACGGGATCCAGCGCCGCCTCCGGCAGATCCTCCTGCCACCAGTGCCGGGCCAGCGCCTTCCACAACCGCTCGATCCGGTCAGGCTGGGTGATCCGCAATGCCGCTTCGGTGTCCCAGCGCAGCGAGCGACCGTTGAGGTTGGCAGATCCGATCATTGCGAAATCGCGGTCGGTCATCAAAACCTTGCTGTGGACATAGATCACCGGCGACCCGGACAGGACCGAAGGGGCGTCGCGCGCCGCCATCCGGCGCTGCACTGGGCTGGCAATGCACGCCCGCGACCCAAACGCATCCATCACCCGACCCAGCGCCTCCGCCTGCAAGGCCATACCATACCGGGCATCCAGCTCCTGGTTGCCGTCAAATGCGACATCTTCCGGAAGGGCCGGCAGGATCAGGATCAGCGAAAGATCCGGGTTGCGCCGCGCGGCAGCTGCCAGTCCCGCGGCAATAGCGCTGGAGCGCAGAAACTGCGTCTCAAGGTAGATCAGGTTTTGCGCACGTTCAAAGGCCGCCAGATGATCTTCCTCGATTTCTCGCAACACGGTGCGCGGCGACAGCGCCCAGAAGCCAGCGCGACGCGGGACCGACAACGTGCGGCGCACATGCTTGCCCCTGTGCGGCGGTTGCCGCAGCGCGATCTCGTCCTGGAACCGATCCAGGTGATCCGCAGCCTCCCGCGCTTCGGGACCACTCAGCAGCAGCTGAACATCTGCCCAGGTCTGATGGGCCGACTGGTCGTGGTCCAGCGTGTCATAGCGGCGGCGGTTCTGATCCAGGCCGCCGATATAGAGGATCTCCCGGTCGATGACCGCAACCTTCTGATGGTGCGACACCGGATACAGCTGCGGCACGGCTGACCGCCGCGCGGCGGCCGGTTGCAGCCGCCGGGGCAGTTTGCGCAGTTTACGCAGCACGAAGGGCGACAGCGCAAGACGCGGCAGCAACCCCGCCCGGGCAGGATGCAACGCAGCCACGACCGACAGCCGCCCGGCAGCCTCGGCATCCAGCGTGTCGGCAATCTGGCGGGCCTGTGCGACGGTCTTCTGCGCCGCCGCGTGCAGAGGTGCCGCCATCACCGGATCGAAGTCGCTGACCACCAGCCGCACCCGGACCCCACGACGCAGCGCGTCAGCAATCAGGTCGGACCAGGTGTCGCCGACCGCCCGCGCTTCGGGGCTGAGGAGATCTGTCGACAGGTCGAACAGGCGGAAACACCCGGTCACCTCGCGCCGGGCGGCCAGCACCGCACGTTCGAACGCGGGCCAGGCCTGTTCGGCGGTGATCAGAACCTGGAAGTCATCTTCCGTCGGCTCAACTTGCAGCTGCTTTGGCATCGCACTCTTGCTCCGGCAAAGACGGCCGGGGCGGTTCTGCCCCTTCGGCCGCCGGGAAGCCCAACCGATAGATGAAGCGGTCTTCCGTTTCGCGGGTTTCGGTCTGCCCGTCCAGATGTGCGGCAAACGCCGCCATCAGCCTCGCGCCGATGCCCGTGCCGTCGCTGGTTTCCTCCTCAGGCAACAGCGGCTTACCCGTGGTGTTGCTGATCTCAAGCTCCAACCATCCTGGCGCCGTCTCCCTGAGAGTGACCCGGATTTCCGGTCGTCCATTCTCGGGCGTACCTACGTATTTGATCGCATTGGTCATCGCCTCCGAAACCAGCATGGACAGGGTCACCGCCTGATCCTGGCTCAGCGGGGCCTGCGCAAGGTCCGTCTCGATATTGAGCGCCTTGCCCGTCCCCGGTGCCATCGAGCCGATCTCCCCGATCAGCTCCTTGATCAGTTCGCGACTGCCGACGGTGGTCACATCCGGGTTCGTGTTCAGGCTGCGATGAATGGTGGCAAGCCCGCGTACGCGGCGCTGCAACTGCGACAACATCCGTCGCGCCTCCGGAGTGCGCGCCCCGCGAGCCTGCATGTTCATGATCGACGCGATCAGTTGCAGGTTATTCTTGACCCTGTGGTGCACCTCTCGCAGCAGGATGGTCTTTTCTTCCAGGTCGAGTTCCCGGCGGCGCTCGGCCTCACTCAGGATCAGCACCATCCGGTTGAAAGACTGCCGGGCCTCTTCGAATTCGCGCGGCGGCGCGTTTAGCTCCAGCTGCGGCGCTTCACGTTCGCCCAGCGCATAACGGCGCATTGCCCGGCGCAGCGCGCTGAGGTGGCGGATCACCATCTGTTGCAACCCGAAAATCGCCACCGCGATCCCGGCCAGCCACATCAGCACCGGGAAGGCCAGCGTCATCAGGGACGCGGGGTTGGAGCTGACCAGCATCGCATCTTCCACCGGCCAGCTGCCGACCACGGCGACTTCGCCCGGCAGAATGCGACTAACGGCAAAAAAGCGCTCCTGACCGGTGCGCGCGTCTTCGAAGAAACTGTCGCCGGCGCGATTGACCAGCTCATTCAATGGCACGGTCTTGGGCAAGACCATCCTGGCCTTTTCCATCGGCAGACTGGCTGCCAACACCTCGCCCTCGGCGTCGATCGTGAAATACTGGATGCCTTCATCTCCGCTGCCCGGGTTGCCGGGCAGCGATCCGACCAGTTGATGGGGGATCGCTATGGCAATGTAGCCGAGCAGCACCCCCCCGCGCTGCACCGGGCTGGTTGCGACCAGTTGCGGACCTTCACTGCCCAGCAGACCTCTGTCCACCGCGAAGGTCAGGCGCGCCGATTCCTGCGCCTTTCGGGAAAGCCACTTCTCCGACACCCACTCCAACGTTCCTGCCGACGCGCAATCTACCCGGCCATCGGGTGTGAGAAAGGCAGCAAATGTGAACGGGTTCGGGCCTTGCGTAAACGTCCGCATCAGCTCGGAGCAGCCTGCGGGATCATCCAACACCGGCAGAATGGACGCAGCCAGCCCCTCGGTCGCGCCGCCCGCGCGCTGCAACAGCTCGCGCTGCCGCGCTGCGGCCCGCTCGGTGCGGGCCTGCAACGAGGCATGCGACAGACGGGTGGCTTCGTTCACCACGGCGTTCGTCTGGTAGACGGCGATCATGCCTAGGGGCAACAGCGCAACCGTCATCAGCGCCGCAAGACGCATCAGAAGGCCGCCTGACTGCAGGCGTGGAATGTTGATCATGCGGCGCCCTGTTGGGCGACAATTCCTGCGGTTACGGAGTCCGTCAACTCCATCCGGCTGCTGCCGTCCATTTCCATCAGTTCGCACAAGCGCGCACGGGCCCGGTTGACCCGGCTCTTGATGGTGCCGGTCCGCACGCCGCACATCTCGGCCGCTTCCTCGTAAGAGAAACCGCTCGCACCCACCAGGACCAACGCCTCGCGCTGTTCATCGTTCAGCTGCGCAAAAGCGGCATGGAAGTCCCGCATGTGCAGGCGTCCGTCGTGGTCCGGTTTCTGGGCCAGGGCGCCCGACAGCACGCCGTCACCATCTTCGACCTCGCGCTTGCGTTTGCGGCGCAGCGAGTAATAGGTGTTGCGCAAAATCGTGAAGAGCCAGGCACGCATGTTCGATCCGACCTGAAACTTGTCGATGTTCGTCCAGGCCTTGATCAATGTATCCTGCACCAGGTCGTCGGCGGTCGCGCTGTTGCGTGTCAGGCTGATCGCAAAGGCACGAAGCGCACCAAGATGCTCAACCAACTCACTTCTGGGGTCGGCAGGTTCGGAGGCAGATTTTATGTCAGCCATTGGCCCCGGTCTCCCCTTCCTGACCGCGTCCGGCGGCCGAGGCGGCCTCCTTCTGCTGCAATTGTTTCAGCAAATCGGTAAACCTGTCCGGCACGGGCTCATTCGCGATTTGGTCGAATGCCCGCTTGAGGTTCTCATCGATTTCGCGATCGGCCTGTTCATCGCGTGGCCGGGCGCGTTGTGCCTGTGTCATGCAATCCATCACTATTTTTTACGCAGTTTCTGGAACCAAACGCACAGCAGCGCGTATTGTTCCATACATATTGCAAAAAAAGGGACTTCGCAAAATGACCGATCAACCGGGAAATCTCATCGCCAGTCAGATCGGGGCGAACCTGCCGTATCTGCGCCGCTACGCCCGAGCGCTCACCGGCAGCCAGACCAGTGGCGACAACTATGCACTGGCCGCACTCGAGGCGATCCTGGCAGACCAGGCTGACTATGACAGCACCCTGCCCCCGAAACTGGCCCTGTTCCGGGTGTTCCATGCGATCTGGTCGTCCTCCGGCGCCCTGGCCCAGGACGACGACGATCCGTCGAGCCTTGCGGCCAAGGCCCAGCGCTACCTCAAGCGACTGACCCCGAATACCCGTGAGGCCCTGCTGCTGCACACCATCGAGGAATTCAGCGCAGCTGACACGGCGACCATCATGGGGATCGACACCGAAGAGGCGTCGGAGCTGATCTCCATCGCCTATCAGGAGATGTCGCGCGCCACCACCGGGCGCATCATGATCATCGAAGACGAGGCAATCATCGCGATGGATCTGGAAGCCATCGTCACCGACATGGGCCACCAGGTCACGGGCATCGCCCGAACCGAGACCGCCGCACTGGAACTGGCAGCCCAGGAACCGGCGGATCTGATCCTGTCCGACATCCAGCTGGCCGACAAGTCCAGCGGCATCGACGCGGTCAATGGCATCCTCGAAAAGCACGGCGATCGCCCGGTGATCTTCATCACCGCCTACCCGGAACGGCTGCTCACCGGCGAAGGACCGGAACCTGCCTTCCTGATCTCCAAGCCCTATGCGGAAGAGCAGGTGCGTTCGGCGGTCAGCCAGGCCATGTTCTTTTCTTCGACCGAAACGCTCAAAGTCTAAGAACGCAGACCGCTTCGGGCGGACATGCATCCACTCACGGACGGGCCGCCCAGTGCGGCCCGTTTCCCTATTCGGCCTCTTTGAAAGCAAGCCTTCGCGCATCGCCCGCACACCATGACCCGTTGCGACCTGAACAAAGAACCCCGACCGGTCCCGGAACCGATCGGGGCAAGGGGCAGCGGCTGACTGCCGCCGTGTCTCGATTCCGATCAGGATTTCGCAATCGCCCGCAGCATCCAGGCTGCCTGCTCATGAAAGGCGGATCGGGCCGTTGCCAGATCCTCGGTCACGATATCGCGGCGATCGGCGGCCATCTCGGCCAGAGCATGCAAGCGGTGCGCGATGCGTTCATGGCTCGCGACCAGGTCTTCCGCCATCTCGCGCGCGTTGAGGTCTCCCTCCGCATCTTCGATCCGCGAACAGTCCAGAATGTCCTGCATGCGCGACGGCGCCAGATGGCCGAGGGCACGAACGCGCTCTGCCAATTCGTCCGCCGCGGCGAACATGTTCTCGTACTGCTCTTCGGTCAGCTTGTGCATCGAATAGAAAGCCGGACCTTCGACGTTCCAGTGATAGGCGTGCGTCTTGAACACCAGCCGGTAGGTGTCCGCGAGGACATTGGTCAGCCCTTTGGCAATCGCGGCAGTATCCCGCACACCGGTTTCAACGGAATCCGCACTCGGGGTGGTAGAAAGCGAGTCAGTCATGGAAAGCTCCTTATCTGAATTTCGGCACATAGGGCGGGAGGACAACGCGAACCGGCCCCCATGGTTCCGATCCGCTTGGCCAGCGTCGCGCCACCGGCGGGCTGAACCTCACCTCGCGCAAGCAAAGGCCGCAGACATCACTGCCCGCGGCCTCTGCGCTCTCACCGTCTGAGCCGCAGCACCAGGGCAACGACGAACAGGATGAGAAAGATGAAGAAAAGGATCTGAGCGATCCCGGCGGACGCCGCAGCGAAGCCGCCAAATCCGAAGATGCCGGCGATGATTGCGACGACCAAAAAAACCAAGGCCCAGTTCAGCATGCCATGTCCTTTCAGTTGCGTCATATGCAGACAAACCCGCCAGCCCGGCAGAAGTTCCTGTCTGCTTGAGTGCGCGCGCCCTGCTTACCGCCACCGGCGAACTCCCGCCCTCATCCGCGTTGTCAGCGACCGCCTGTACCGGGATGAACGCCCCCTTCGCATGCCAGCAGCGCAGAACTTCGCAACACACGGAACTTTTGCCCGAGCGCCTTCGTTGACCCTTCGAAAGGAGAAAAGACATGGCTGAAACACAGAGCAAGAAATCCGTGAAAACCGACGTGTCCGAAGCGGGCGCCTATGCGAGGGAAGCGGCAGCGTCGCTGAACAAGGCTGCCCAGACCGCGGCGGACAAGATCGTCGAGTCCGGAACGCAGGTCCGCGAGAAAATGGCCGCTGACGCGGAGCAGGCCGTCAAATCTCTCGACGGTCTGGCGGAAGACGGTCGGCGTTTCGTGCGCCAGAACCCCGGCCTGTCGATGGCTGCCGCAGTAGGCGTCGGCATGTTGATCGGCCTCGCGGTGAAAAGTCACCGCTGACCTTCTCCTCCCGGTCAGGCCTGACACATGCCCGCAGCCGCCGCTTCACCACTCAGAAGCGGCGGCTGTTCGTTTGCCCTTTTCGATGCAGATGATGCGGCGCCAGGGCGCCCCAGGGGCATCACGCCGGTCTGGAACCAACCCGCAGGTCTGCGCGTTGGGTCCCTGTACGCACGCGAAGGAGGTGAAAATGCAACTCCCGAATGAACGATTGGAACAACTGCACACCGAACTTTGCAGCGCGCTCAGCGAACGTCTAAGCGAGCGGACCAGAACCCGTCACAGCCAACAGGACAGTCTTCAAACGCTGGAAGAGGCCGAGGCGGAGATCCAAGACTGGGCGGCGGAGGCTCGCAAGATCGACGCCGATGCGGAGGATGATCCCGCGCTGGCAAAGCTGGTGGAGCGCGCCAAGGAGATCAATCGCAAACTCTGTGAACGTATTGCCTGAACGGCCCGCCCCCGTTCCGGCAGGCGCCGAGTTGACCATTCTTCGAGGCGCAGCAGGGACTGGTTTCCCGGCCACGGGCCAGACATGCTGCGCCTCAGTCGTTCTCGCAACCTTTGCGCCAACGCTGAAAGGCGCACCGAACAGGACATCCGACACACAAGCCAAGTGCGCCGAAAGAACGACTGGTCTTGCTGAGGGGCACGCATATCAATGACGATGGTGAATTTCGCGGATATTTACAGTTTCGCCCCCTATCATTTGCTGCTGGCGTCGGTTGGGATTGTGATCATCCTGGCCCATTGGGCGCCCCGTTTCGTCTCCACCCGTGAGCCCGCTGCCGCGCCACTGTTGATCCTGCTGGGCATGGCCAGCTACTGGCTGGTGCCAGGCCTGCCGGAATTTCCGGATCCAAGACACGCTCCGAAACCTTGGGAGATCGTCAGCGAGCTGACGGTCATCATCGCCCTGTTCACCGCAGGGCTTCGCCTCGACAGCCTTGGCCCATGGAAGAAGTGGGGGGCGACCGCGCGGCTGTTGCTGATCGGGATGCCGCTGACGATCCTGACCGTGGCCCTCATGGGATCGACCATTGGCGGATTGACCGTGGCAGGCGCGGTGCTGTTGGGCGCGGTGCTGGCACCAACCGACCCGGTCCTCGCAGGCGATGTGCAGGTCGGCCCGCCGCAGGAAGGCAAGGAGCACCCGGTGCGTTTTACCCTGACGACCGAGGCGGCCCTAAATGATGGCCTGGCTTTCCCCTTCGTCTATCTCGGGATCATCATTGCCCTGCAAGGCCTGCATCCTGAGGGGTGGCTGGCCGAATGGCTGGCTGTGGACGTCGCCTATCGTATCACCGTCGGAGCCCTGATGGGCACATGTGGCGGCTGGGCACTGGGGCAGGTCCTGTTCAACGTGCCGCGCCATGCGGTTCTGGCCGACACGGGCTCGGGTGTTGTGGCGATTGCCGGAGTTCTGTTGTGCTATGGCTCTACCGAGCTTGTCGAAGGCTACGGTTTCATCGCTGTGACGATGATGGGGCTGACCCTGCGCCGCATCGAAAGCGCCCATCGCTTCCACCGCCGCCTGCACGACTTTTGTGAAACCATTGAACACGCTTTGACAGCCCTACTGCTCGTCGCCCTCGGCCACGTCCTGCCGGTCCTTTTTGCGGACCTGACATGGACCCACGTGTTGATGGCGTTGATACTGATCGCCGTGATCCGCCCGATCGCAGGCTGGATCTCGCTCGTGGGGTCGGATCTGTCGGGCCGGGACCGCCTGATCGTATCGGTCTTCGGTGTGCGCGGCATCGGATCGATCTACTACCTGTGTTATGCTGGGACCCATATCGAATTCACCAACGAGCTGGACTTGTGGGTGCTGATCGGTCTTTCCATACTTCTCTCCACCATGCTGCACGGATTTTCCATCGGGCGCGTGATGGATAAAATCGCCGACTGAAAGCGCTTCGCATCGATCTTCATCCCCGGCCAGAATGGCAAAACCCGGCGGTGTGCCGCCGGGTTTTACGCAGTATTCAAATCTGGTCCGGTTATCAGACCGGGGGCTTGCCCTTCACCGCGCGCGCCACGAGTGCGATGACAAACAGAACCAGGAAGACGAAGAACAGGATTTTCGCGATCCCGGCGGCGGTACCAGCAACGCCACCAAATCCAAGCAGCGCCGCGATCAGCGCGATGACCAGAAATGTAAGTGCCCAACCAAGCATTTTCCTCACTCCTTTCAGCAGGGCTGCAATCAACTGCAGTCACCACCTCAACCCCGCAGAAGCGATTTAGTTCCCGCGCCCGCGACCGGCGTGCACGGCTGCAACGGCACGGTCCTGCCCCGCCCGGCCATCTGGCGGGGCAGACTCATCACACGGCCCCCGCGGTCCTGAGCCATGCCATCATGGGAAGGTCACGCCCGAATGCCGCTTTGGGGCCGTCCATCGAGACGCCCGGCCGCGAGCGCACTGAGCGCCACCATCACCGCGGCGGTGCCGAGGCAGGCAGGCACGCCGCCGACCTGGTAGGTCAGCCCCGACAGCACCGTGCCCAGCAGCCGTCCACCCGCGTTGGCCATGTAGTAAAAGCCCACGTCCATGGTCACCCGCTCCTCCTTGGAAAACGCAAGGATCAGGTAGGAATGCAGCGCCGAGTTGACAGCAAACAGCCCGCCGAAGACCAGCAGCCCTGCCACCAGCACCGCGGTGAGCCAGGGCGCAGGCGCCCCCGCCACCAGCACGGCAGCGGCCAGTGCCGCGGGCACGAGGGCCAGCACCGCCGCCCACGTGCGCGCGGCCGCGATCAGCTGCGCCTCGTTGCGGCGCGCGGCCTGCAGCAGACGCGGCGCCGCTGCCTGCACGGAGCCGTAAAGAATGATCCAGACGGCCATGAAACTGCCGATCAGGAAGAAGGCGGCGCGGTTGCCCGCCTCACTGCCGTCCGACAGCACGGCGTAGAAGTAGACCGGGATGCCGACCACGAACCAGACGTCGCGCGCGCCGAACAGGAACACCCGCGCCGCCGACAGCCAGTTGATGTTGGCGGATTTCGAGAACACCTCGGAAAACTTGGCCCCTTTGCGCCCGCGCGGCAGGCCTGCGGGCATGGCCAGCAGAACCGCCACCAGGATCACCGCCAGAACCGCCGCCATGGCCAGCGTCGCCCAGGCAAAGCCCGCGGTTGCCAGCAGCCCGGCCCCCAGCAGGAAGCCCAGCCCCTTCACCGCGTTCTTCGATCCGGTCAGCAGCGCGACCCAGCGGAACAGCCCGTCGCCCTCCTTGGGCGCCAGCAGCTTGACCGCGGATTTGGACGCCATCTTGGCCAGGTCCTTGGCCACGCCCGACAGCCCCTGCACCGCCATCACGAAGGCCACCGAGGTCGCGACCTGCCAGCCGGGATCCAGCTGCGCCAGCGCAACCAGTGCCACCACCTGCAAGCCAAGGCCCGCATAGAGCGTCGAGGTCAGCCCGAAACGGGCCGCGATCCAGCCCGCTGACAGGTTGGTGGCCATGCCCGCAACCTCATAGAGGACAAACAGATAGGCCAGCTGCACCGGGCTGAAGCCCAGCGTGTGAAAATGCAAGAGCACCAGCATCCGCAGCGCGCCGTCGGTCAGCATAAAGGCCCAGTAGGCTGCGGTCACCGCCGCATAGGCCGCCATCCCGCTGGGTGCTGCGGCGGTATTGTTAGGGCGCGGTGTCACAGGCTTTCACCCGCCATGCGGGCCACATCCACCAGCCGGTGGGCATAGCCCATCTCGTTGTCGTACCAGGCATAAACCTTCACCTGGGTGCCGTTCACCACCATGGTCGAGGGCGCATCCACAATCGAGGAGCGGGTGTCGTTGGTGTAATCCGCCGACACCAGCGGCCGCTCCTCGTAGCCGAGGATCCCGGCCAGCGGGCCTTCGGCGGCCGCCTTGAACAACGCGTTCACTTCCTCGGCGCTGGTTGCGCGCTCCAGTTCGAACACGCAGTCGGTGATCGAGGCATTCAGGAGCGGCACCCGCACCGCATGGCCGTTCAGCTTGCCTGTCAGTTCCGGGTAGATCAGCGTGATCGCGGTGGCGCTGCCGGTGGTCGTCGGGATCAGCGAGTTCAGTGCCGAGCGTGCCCGGCGCAGATCCTTGGCAGGCCGGTCGACGATGGTCTGGGTGTTGGTCACATCATGGATGGTCGTGATCGAGCCGTGCTTGATCCCGAAGGCCTCGTGCAGGACCTTGACCACCGGTGCCAGGCAATTTGTGGTGCAGCTGGCGGCGGTCACGATGCGGTGGCGCTGCGGCTCGTAGATGTCGTGGTTCACGCCATAGACGATATTGGCGGCATCGCCGTCCTTCACCGGGGCCGAAACCACCACTTTTTTCACGCCCGCCTCGAAATACGGTGCCAGCTTGGCCTCGGTCTTGAAGACGCCGGTGCAGTCGATCACCACATCGACCCCGTCCAGCGGCAGGTCTTCGATCCTGCGGGCGCAATGGACCGGCAGACGGGTGCCGTCGATGGTGATGCTGTCATCGTCATAGCCGAACTCCGCTTGCCAGCGGCCGTGCACGGTGTCGAACTCCAGCAGATGCGCATGCATCTCGGGTGAGCCCACCGCATCATTGATCCAGGCAATCTGCGCGCCGCTGTCCAGCAAGGGTTTCAACGCCAGCTTACCCATCCGGCCCAGGCCGTTCAAAGCATATACAGTCATGGTCTTCCTTCGTATCCGGTAGCGACAGGCGATCTCGGCCTGTCAGGTGTTCAATGCGATGTCATCCACCGCCTTTTGCAGGGAAATCCGGTCCAGCTCAGCAATCGGCAGTGCGGCGAAGGCCTGGATCCGGTTCTTCAGCGTGCCATAGGCCTGCTGAAAGGCGAGACTTTTCTCCGCGTCGCTGCCTTCCGCCTTCACCGGGTCCGGCATGCCCCAATGGCCCGAAATCGGCTGCCCCTCCCAGGCCGGGCAGTCCTCGTTGGCGGCCTGATCGCAGACCGTGAAGACGAAATCGAACTTGGGCGCGGTGTCCCCCATGAACTCGCTGATGTTCTTGGACCGCAAGGGTGTCACGTCATGCCCCTTGGCACGCAGCGTCTCCACCGCAAAGGGGTTCAACTCGGAGGAGGGTTTCGTGCCCGCCGAGAACGCATTGAAGCGATCCGAGCCAATGCTGCGCAGAAGCGTCTCGGCAAAGATGGAGCGCGCGGAATTGCCCGTGCAGATGAAAAGCACGTTGTATCGCGGATCCGTCATTCCGGTGTTCTCCTGCTTCCAGTCCGCCCGGACGGGCAGACACAATTCCGGGCGGCCGCGACAGCAATCGAAGAACAGCGCATCCATCGTCTCGCGGATGCCGCCCAGATCCACCTGATAGTACAACCAGGTTCCTTCGCGGGTCTGCGTCACCAGCCCTGCCTGCATCAAAGCAGACAGATATGACGACAATGTGCTGGATTTCACGTCCAGTGCCGCACCGATCTCGCTGGCGGGCACGCGGTCCGGGTAACGACGCATCAGCAGCCGGAACACGGACAGCCGCTGGGGATGTCCCAGCACGGACAGGCGGAGGGGAATCTCTTTTTTCATAATTCACGTTTTATCGAAATATAGATCCACAGCAAGCGAAACTTGTCCTGCCACCTGCGACCATTTCCGGTGTCGCGCTTGCCAAGGCGGGCAATTGCCTGTCTATTTGCCCCGATTTCCTGGCGCCCCGCATGGCGGCAGCCGGTCTCGGAGGCCTTGATGACAAACACCCCCGCCTTTCCCGGCCTGATGAACCAGCCACTTGTGGCCACGCCGCCGCCGATGCCGGACGGCCCGTTCCGCTTCTTTGCGCTGGACGTGGAAACCGCCAACCACGACCGCAGCAGCATCTGCCAGGTGGGGGTAGCCTGCGTGCGCCCGGACAATTCGATCGAAACCTGGTCGACGCTGGTCAACCCTCTGACAACCCGTTGGGTATTCAGCGGATTGCACGGCATCACCGCACAGATGGTCCGGGGCGCGCCGACGATCTGCAGCGTCATCGACCTGCTGGACGAGGTGCTGCGCGACCGCACCGTCTACCAGCATTCGGGCTTTGACCGCAGCGCGATCCGCGCCGCCTGTGCCGGTTTGCAACGGGCCGAGCCGCAATGGGGCTGGCAGAACAGCGTCACGGTTGCGCGCCGCGCTTGGCCAGAGCTCAAAGGCAACGGCGGTCACGGGCTGGCCTCGCTCAAGACCCACCTGGGACTATGCTTTGAACATCACGATGCGGGCGAGGATGCCCGCGCCGCCGCCGAAGTGGTCCTGCACGCAGAGGCCCGCAGGCGCTGAGAGATCAACGCACGCCGTGGCGGCCGATCGGCAACATCATCGGTCGCCCCGAAACCGGGTCCGGCACCACCTGGCACCTGAGGCCAAAGACCTCTTCCACCATGTCCGGGGTCAGGATCGCTTCCGGCGGCCCGGCACAGCGAAGCTGCCCCTCTGCCATGGCCGCCAGCCAGTCACAGTAGCGGGCCGCCAGGTTCAGATCGTGCAGCACCATCACCACGGTCGTGCCGCGTTCCCGGTTCAGATCGTGCAGCAGATCCAGCACTTCGATCTGGTGGTTGATGTCGAGAAAAGTGGTGGGCTCGTCCAGCAACAGGATGTCCGTCTCCTGCGCCAGCGCCATGGCAATCCACACCCGCTGACGTTGCCCACCCGATAGTTCATCCACGTCCCGATCAGCCAGATCGACGGTGCCGGTGGCCTCAAGTGCTGCCAGGACGGCCCGCTCGTCAGCGGCAGTCCAACGGGCAAACAGCCCCTGATGCGGGTGTCGGCCGCGGCCAACAAGATCGAGAACGGTGATCCCTTCCGGCGCGATCGGGGTCTGCGGCAACAGGCCCAGATTTCGGGCCAGGCGGCGCGGCGCCATGCGGTGAACGTCTGCCCCGTCCAGAAGCACCCGACCCTGTTCCGGTGGCAGCAGCCGGGACAGCGTGCGCAGAAACGTTGACTTGCCGCAGGCGTTTGCGCCAACGATGCCGGTTATCCGCCCCATCGGCACCTCGAAATCCACCCCGCGCAGCACGCGGCGACCGCCGTATCCGGCATGAAGGTTTTCGGCGACCAGCTGGTTCCGGCGCATCAGGCGGCTCCCTTTCGGTGCATGAGTACAATCAGGTAAAGCAGGTAAGGCGCGCCCAGAACTCCGGTCACGATGCCGACCGGATAGCGCGCAGGAAGCAGGATCTGGCCGGTGAAGTCGGCCAGCACCACCAGCAGCGCCCCGACCAGCGCCGAGAGGACCAACAGAGGCCCGCCCGCGCGGGTCAGGCGGCTGGCGATGGGGCGCGCCAGAAAGGCGACAAAGGAAATCGGCCCGCAGACCGCCGTCGCCACGGCGATGACCGCCACTGCCGACAGCACCACCAGCAGCCGGGTGCGCGGCACCGCCACACCGATCGCAGCGGCCGTGTCATCGCCCATCTGGAGCGCCGCCAAGGCACGGCTCTGTACCAGCAGCACCCCGCCGAACACCAGCAGCGCCACCGCCAGTGGCAGGCCTTGCACCAGCGTGGCGCCATTCAGCGTCCCGCTCAGCCAGCGCAACGCCTCCTGCAGGCTCCAGGACGGGGCTTGGGACAGGGCGTAGGCCACGAAACTGTTCAACATCGCCGCAACGCCGATCCCCACCAGGATCAGCCGCCCGCCCGCGACCCCGTCGCGCCAGGCCAGCAGATAGATCGCCGCAGCGACCGCCAAGGCTGCCACCACCGCAAAGACTGAGATCCAGACGCCGCCCAGTCCCAAGAACACGATGCCGCCAACCGCGGCGGCACTGGCCCCCGCGGAGATGCCGATGATATCGGGGCTGGCCAGGGGGTTGCGCAGCAAGACCTGGAAGGCGGCCCCTGCCAGACTAAAGCTTGCCCCCGCGAGCGCCCCCACGATGGCCCTAGGCAACCGCAACTCGCGCACCGCAAAGGTTACGCCCGGCACCTCTGCGCCCCACAGGACCCGCAAGACGTCCAGCGGCGCGGTCACGGATTGGCCCACGGTCAAGGTCAGCACGATGCCCCCCAGCACCAGCCCGGCAATCAGCAATGTCACCGACAACAGCCCACGCCGACGCGCTTGGCGCAGGCTGCGGAAACGTCGCTGCGCGACCAGCGCATCAGGCTGCGCCATACCAGTCTGAAGGGACGAAACGGAGGAATGGATCACAGTGCGCGGATCCTTTTGCGGCGAACGATGGCAATGAACACAGGCGCCCCGACAAAGGCGGTCACCACCCCGGCTTCCAGTTCTGACGGCCGCGCCAGCAGGCGGCCGACAACATCCGAAAGCAGCAACAGGATCGCCCCACCCAGCGCGCTCAGCGGCAGAAGCACCCGGTGATCCACCCCGGCCAGCAAGCGACACGCATGCGGCACCACCAAGCCGACAAAACCGATCGGACCGCAGATCGCAGTCGCCGCGCCGCACAAGATGACGGCGCCCAGCGCTGCCACCAACCGGGCGAGCACCACACGCTCGCCAAGGGCGGCGGCGGCGTCATCCCCCAGTGCCAGCAGGTTCAGCCGGGGCGCGGACCACAGCGACAGCAGGCTCCCGGCGGCCAGAAAGGGCAGCATCGGCAGGATCGCATCATGGGTCGCCCCGCCGACACCTCCGATCTGCCAACTCTGGATGCCGTCCGCAATGTCTCCGCGCGGCAGGATGATTGCCACCGTAAGAGACGCCAGCGCCACCGATGTCGCCGCCCCTGCGAGGGCCAGCTTCAGCGGAGACGCGCCACCGCGCCCCAAGCTGCCAACCGCATAGACGAAACAGGCAGCCCCCATCGCTCCACCAATGCCCGTCCACAGGAAGCCACTGCGAGACTGCATGTCGAACCAGGCGACGCCAATCACGACGGCCATGGCCGCCCCCGCGTTGACGCCCAGAATGCCCGGATCCGCCAACGGATTGCGGGTCACCCCCTGCATCACCGCCCCGGCCAACCCAAGACCGGCCCCGGCCAGCAGGGCCAACAGCGTGCGCGGGATACGCATCTGCACCACCGCCTGCTCCAGCGTCTCGCCCTGCCCGTTCAGCGCGGCCAGGATGTCTTGCCACCCGACCGGGCGCGCGCCCCAGGCAAGCGAGGCGGCAACCGCGAGGACGAGGGCCAGCATCAGCAGAACCGCGCTCTGCCCCGCGCCAATCCTGCCGCCGCGCGATCTAGCCTGCCGCAAGACAGCCCCGCCTTCCGCACTGGACCCCGCGATGCTCATTCGGCCTGCCGCGCGGCCTGGGCCAGACGGTCGACATAGGTGTCGAGCACCCATTCGATCGCCAGCGGTGTCGGGTTGGCACCAGTGCCCATGGGATCGTTGTTCATCAGCACGAGCGCATCATTGCGGATCACCGGCATTCGTGCGGTCAGCGGGTTGGCGCGCAAGCTTTGCAGCAGCTCGTCATTGCCATAGGTCACGGCGATATCGACATCGGTGAACTCATCGATCCGCTCGACGCTGATCTCGCCCGAGTAGCGGCCCGGCCGGGTGGCGTCCTGCACGCTCTGCGGGGAGACCATGCCGAGATCCTCAAAGAATTGCACCCGCGGGTCATTGGCGGAATAGAAACGGATCACGCTCAGATCACGCGCCCGCAGGTGAGTGATGAACATCGCCCGTTTCCCCTTGATCTCAGGGTGTTCGGCCACCGCCTCGGCAATCCGGCCCTCGATCCGGGTGATGAGCGCCTCACCATCCGCGGCCCGCCCCATCGCCGTCGCATTCAGACGGATCATCTCACGCCAGGTGATCGCCCAGGGGCCAACCGTATAGGCCACCACAGGGGCAATCTTGCTCAGCGTGTCATAATCGGACTGGCTGATGCCCGAATAGGCCGCCAGGATCAGGTCGGGCTTGGTGGCAGCCACCGCCTCGAAATCGATGCCGTCACCCTCGTCAAACAGTGCTGGCATCTCTGCGCCCAGCTCCGCCAGCCGCGCCTCGACCCAGGGGAAGACGCCGTTGTCGTCATCGTCGCCGAAATTCACCTTGGCAAAGCCCACCGGCACAACCCCCAATGCCAAAGGCACCTCGTGGTTGCTCCAGCCGACAGCCGCGATGCGCTCGGGCTTCTGCGGCACCACCGTGGTGCCCAGCGCATGTTCGATCCGAATTGGGAAATCATCGGCCCGCACCGGTACGGCCGCCAGCAGCACAAGCATCGCGGCGCGCAACAGGCTCCGCCATACCGCCATTCCAAACCGCCCGGGGTGTCTCGTCTGCATGGGTTTCTCCTGATCCAATCGGCGCTTTCGGCTGCCGGTAGCCCCCGGGCAGGCCAGCGGTCAACCGATGCAGCGCGGATCCGACACGCTTTTCCGACAAAAACACTAAACTAACCGCAGAAACCAACCAAAAAAGTTGAAACTTACAATACCTGCCGTCCCGAGCCTGCGTAGAGAGCGCCGCGAACGAAGGAAAAGCCACGCCCCGCTGTCCGCGGACAGTCCGGCGGCATCAGCGGCACCGTCTTCATTTCCGGCTCGGCCCACAAGCTGTGCGCCGACCTCCTTTACCCGCATGCGCGGACCACCACTCACACTCCTACGGGACCAGTAACATGCAACCTGACTATTTGACTCTTCGCGGCGGCCGCAGCACGGCCCGTCGCCTGACCACGGTTCTTCTCGGCTGCTCTGCCCTGACCTGCGCCCCGGCCTTGGCCCTGGCACAGGACGACACCAGCGATCCGGTCGTGCTGCAGACCATCACCGTGCATTCCGGTGACGACAGCACCACCTTCGTCGCGGACGAGACCACCGCCGGCTCGGGCCTGTCAGCCGATATCCTCGACACTGCGGCCACTATTTCGGTGGTCACGGCCCGTGAAATCCAGGCCCGCGGCGCCGAAACCATCGAACAGGTGGTGAACTACACCGCCGGCGTGGTCACGGATTACTATGGCGCCGACAACCGCTTCGACTATTTCCGGATCCGCGGCTTTGATGCCTATACCTACCGCGACGGACTGCGCATCGGCAGCAACTTCGGTGGCGTGCGCGAGGAGCCCTATGCCTTTGACCGGGTTGAGGTCGTCAAGGGCGGCAACTCCACCACCTTCGGCATCTCCGACCCCGGTGGCGCCGTCAACTTTGTCAGCAAGACGCCCAAGTCCGGTCGCCACGGCGAGACCTATCTGTCCTTTGGCAGTTTCAACAAGAAAGAGGCGGGCTTTGACTTTGGCGATGATCTGAATGACACCGGCACGCTGGCCTACCGCCTGGTCGGCGTGCTGCGCGACGCCGATGCCGAGTGGGATCATTCGCAGGACGACGAGACCTACCTGGCGGCCAGCCTGGCCTGGCGTCCCTCCGATGCGACCCAGCTGGTGTTCGCGCTGGATCATCTGGACCGAAACTCCGTGCCCGGTGGTGGTGGCCATCCGGTCGACACCGATTTCGAGGCCAGCCGCTACTTTGGTGAACCTGACTTCAACTACCGTGGCGTGGACCGCACCACCGCGACGCTGATGTTCGATCACCAATTCAGCAACGGTCTGCAACTGGGGGTTTCAGCGCGCTACTCGGACCAGAAAACGGACTTCGGATACATCTATCTGGATGACCGGCGTTCGCCCGGCGATGGCGCAACCGACCGCTTCCTGTTTGCCAACGACAGCGCAGGCGACGACTTCGTCGTGAACGCGCACCTGCAATACGACGCAATGCTGGGCGCGGTGCAAAGCCGCACCCTGGCCGGGGTGGAATACTCCGATTCCAGCGAATACAGCACCAGCTGGTGGACGACGGCGGACCCGATCACCGATTACGACAATTTCACCTATACCGGAGGCTACAGCCTGAACGGGCTGACGCCGTATCAGAACCGCCGGACCGACACCACGACCAAGAGCCTCTACCTGCAGCAGGAGCTGACCTTCAGCGATCGTCTGATCACCAACCTTGGCCTGCGCTACGACAAGGGCGAAACCACCCAGACCAACCTGTTCAACAACGACGTCAGCAACGGCGAGTACAGCGACACCACGGCTCGCCTCGGCGTGACCTACAAGGTGACGCCGGACCTCTCGGTCTACGGCAACTATGCCGAATCCGTCGTTCCGGCCGGGCTGACGGTGGAGCCTGAGCGTGGCCGCCAGCTGGAAGCCGGCGTGAAATATCGCCCTGCAGGCGGGCGGGCCCTGCTCAGCGCCGCGATCTATGACCTGACCAAGTTCAACATGACCGTGACCAACCCCAATACCCTGCGGGAGGAGACAATCGGCGAATCCCGTGTCCGCGGCATCGATCTGGAAGCCAAGGTCGACCTCTACCGCAACTTCTCGATCATCGCGGGATATTCGCACATGGACTCGGAGATCCGGAACGATGGCAACGGCGGCAACAGCGGCAACGCACTGCAATTCGTTCCCGACAACGTGGCCTCGGTCTGGGTGAACTACACGCTGCCGGGCGAAGGCGCACGCGGCGACATGACCTTTGGTCTCGGCGCGCGCTACACGGGGGCAATGTGGTTCGACAACGCCAACACCCGCCAGGGCGACAGCTTCACCGTGGTGGATGCGGCCTTTGGCTATGACCTGGCCGAGGACACCAGCCTGCAGCTGAACGTAAGCAACCTTCTGGACGAAAAACATGTGACCGGCGGCATCGGGGCGAATTGGTACTCGCCGGCCCGCACGATCAGCGCCACGCTGACCCGTCGCTGGTGACACAGGGAGGCCCGGACAGCTGGCTGTCCGGGCTGCCCCACCGCTGCTGTCGGCGGGGGCCTCTCAGCCGGTCAACGAGCGACGCCAGTTGGCTGGCGTCTGCCCTGCCACCGCCCGGAAGACCTTGGTGAAATGCGACTGGTCCGCAAAGCCGAGGCGCCCGGCGATCTCTGCCACGCTCAGCCCGGTTTCGCGCAGCAATTCCTGGGCACTGCGCACCCGCTGCTCCTTTTGCCATTGCAGCGGCGACATGCCGGTTGTGCTCTTGAACGCGTGCGAAAACCAACTTTCGGACAGTCCCACGACCGCTGCCATGTCAGACACCGGCATCCGCCGCCCTCCGCGCTTGGCAAAGGCGGTCTTCAACTTCTGCATCTGGTAGGACGTCAACCGCCCCGAGCAGCACTGCGGCGCCGCGATTTCCGGCGCGAGGGCCGCCATCAGAACCGCGCGGGTCAGGTTCTCGAAGTAAAGATCATCAAAGGCGTTGCCGGAGATCTCGTCGATCAGCAGCTCGGCCAGTCTATGCACCTGCGGCGGCGCGTCGCGCTCGATCATGCGGTTCATCAACCCTTCGGCGAGCGTCTCTCCCAGCGCGGGCCCGAGGTAGTCGCGCAGCCAGATCGGGTCGAAGTGCAGGTCCAGGTGCCGAAACTCCAGCGCAGCGGTGAAGTGACTGCGCAGCGTGTACCCGGCAGGCACATAGACAATGTCCGAAACCGGTCGCCCCGCGCGCCGGGGATCCGCACCGCCCTCGCTGATCTTGACGGTGGACATGTCGTCCAGAAACAGCATCAGCCGCGGCACATCGGACCAATAGGTGCCACCGGCCCCGCGCCCGCCCCGTGCCTGCCAATGCAAGCCCAGCACACCATTGCAAAACCGGGAGGCCGCGGGCTCCGTAACTTCGATCCCGGCCGTTTGCCCCTGAAAGTTCTGAAGCAGCGTCATCTGCACGTCCCTTGCCTGACACATAAGGATGAACTGCTGGCAAATGTTGCGGGGACGGCAGGCCATTGGCCTGCGGACCTGAGATGGCTGGCAAGTTTCTAGGCCGCGACCATACAGCCATCACACCGAAATAGCCAAGGGGGCGAGCAGAATATCCGCCCCGCCCCTTGTAGCCGGTGGATTACTCCCAATGACAGCAGGCTGCGCCCGCCTTCAGGAACAGTAGAGATCCTTGTGGTTTTCCAGATGACGACGGATCAACCTTTTCTGCCGAAGCCGCGACGGCAGCTTGCGCACCGGGGTAGGATTGCACAGCCCATTGACATACTCCGGGAACAGCGCCGTGAACTCCCGGCGGGCCGCGGGGGCCAGACTGTCGATGGTCTGCCGGTTCGCCAGGAAGCTTTCCGTCGCGGCACCTTCGGCAAACACGATTTCATGCGCAGAGAGGATCAGGTGAAAATACTCTACCTCCTCCAGCGTCTCGTCGACATGGATGTTCGGCAGGCTGGTCAGTCGGATCGCGGCCACCAACACTGTCTCACAGTCGAACATGCGCTGAACGATGCCCGAGCGAACCGCCATGCGATGTTGACGCGACACCAGGAGATCACGTTTCGGGATCCCCTCGCCCAGCGCACCGGCCCGGATGCGCACAGGGTAAAGCCGCTTGTTGCGTGCCAATTCGCGCTGCGTGACGCGTCGGCGCAGCACCAGCTTCACCGGTTGCCACCCGCGATCCATCGTCTGCACCATGTCCCCCGGGCGCAATGCCTCGACCGGCACCTCCCCGGCCTGGGTGGCCACCAATGTGCCCCGGGTCAGGCAGGGCACGGACGTCGGCACCAGGTCTCCGTCGACCTTCATCGTGTCGATATCCGAATTCCACTTCAGATCGCCGAGGAACCCGCCCTCCGGCAGGCCGGTGAAATCCACCACCATCGTGGTGTACAAGTCCCCCTGCGCCGGGCTGCCCTCCAGATTGACGACACCCGAATAGGTAACTGCCAACTGTCCCGACATCCCGTCGTGTTCCGGGGCAAGGTGGAACGGAAACCCGTTCTTCGACCCCGGTGTCGACCCGCCTGCCGGGTCATCATCGGTGGTAAAAGTCGTATCAAAGACCGAGCTTGCAGGCTGCAGGTCGATCTCCAGAGAGGTCAGCAGCTTACTGGTGGAGAGCGCGTGCCAATCGTTGCCGAAAAACAGATCGATCCCCTGCCCGGTCGCCCCGCCGTTGGTGTAGGGATCCAGCGCCTGCCAGGTCAGAACTTCGGTGCTGCCATCGGCATACGTGGCGACGATGCGCGCGCCGTCCAGATCCACCCCGCGCGAGGTCGTATCCTCCCGCAGCCCGTGCACGCTTTCATGCGGGGTTCCTTCCGTCCTGACAACATCGATGACTGGCACGGCACAATTCTCCAGGTTTTGCACAAAACCGCAGCATGCCCGGGCGCACATGACAAGAACAATGGACACCGGCACCCCCAGAAAAGAGGCGCCCCCTTCGGCACGCTTAATTGGCCGTCAAATTCCAGTAGCAAGGCGACATAAATAAGGCATGATTGGCCCCAGCCTGTGACGGCGCGCCTCGCAGGGGCCGTGTCGCGGACAGGCGGCGGACACGGTGGCAGTCAGCGGGGCGCTCAGGGGGCGATACGGGTGCCGTCCCACGCAATGCAGTGACCGCTATCCTCGGGCTCCAGCCTGTCGATCACGTCAAGCATCCGGGCCACGGACACCTCCGGTGAAAACAGTTGCCCGGCGGCAAGGTTGCGCTGAAACGGGCGGGAGAGATTGCTGTTCACCGTGCCCGGGTGCATCCCGACCACGATGGCTTCGGCATTGCGGCGGCGGGTCTCTATCGCGGCGTTGCGGATGACCATGTTCAGCGCCGCCTTCGAGGCGCGATAGGCATACCAGCCCCCCAGGTGGTTGTCCGAAATACTGCCGACGCGGGCCGAAAGGGCGGCAAACACCGCCCGCCTGTCGCGCGGCTGCAACGGCAGGAAGTGTTTTGCGATCAGCGCCGGCGCAATTGTATTGGCCGTGAATAGGGTCAGGAATTTCTCCGCGCTCACCTCCCGGAGGGACTTTTCGGGCATGATGTCGTGCTGGTGCAAAATCCCGCCCGCCACGACAACCAGATCGACCGCGCCCGCCTGTGCGACCTGCTCCGCTGCGGCTTGCAGGCTGTCTTCGGTCTCGTAGTCCACCTGCAAGCACCGAATGTTTGGCGAGGCGGCCGCGGCAGGCCCGCGCGACAGACAGTGGACGCGCGCCTGCGGATACCTGCGGGCCAATTCGCTCACGAAAGTGGACCCGATCGCACCGGATCCGCCGGTGACTACGATATTCTGCATGGCTCCACTCTTTCTTGTTGACGACTAACCCGAATACGCCGCGCACCGCGGTTCGGATCATCAAGTAGGACTGTCGTCCTGCTCTTCCCAGCACCGGGCTGTAAATTCTCGGCAAGACATGATCCAACTTCCATGCCGCACCGTATCCGGACTATGCTGACACTGAACTTGGACAGGCCACCCGAAAAAAACTCCGAGCTTCGGGCATTCCCTGAGGACAAAGCAGTAGTGTCGAACGATAAACCCTATTCGCAGCTGACGGTCTGGCTGTTGGCTGTGCGCGACCATCGGGACCGCGCGGCCTTTGGCGACATGTTCGACCATCTCGCGCCGCGCCTGAAGGGCTTTGTGATCCGCTGCGGTGCCCGCCCCGCTCTTGCCGAGGAGATCGTGCAGGATGTCATGCTGACGATCTGGCGCAAGGCGGCGTTGTTTGATCCGCACAAGGCGCAGGCGTCGGCCTGGATCTACCAGATCGCGCGGAACCGGCATATCGACATCCTGCGCAAGGAAAACCGTCCCGTCCCTGACGAATTGGGCGAGGATCCGGGCACAGAACCCGATGCCACCCAGATCCTGGCCCTAGAACAAGAGACACTGCATCTGAAACAGGCCATCGCGCAATTGCACCCCGATCAGAAGGAAATGATCGAGAAGGCCTATATCGGTGATCTGACCCATCAGGAAATCAGCGCCCAGACGGGCCTGCCGCTGGGAACAGTCAAATCGCGCATCCGCCTTGGTCTTGGGCGGCTGCGCAAGGAACTAAAAGGATTGCGTTGAATGTCTGCAATCACACATCATATCCCCGACCCGATGATCGCAGCCTATGCGGCAGGCAGCCTGCCGCATGCCTTTTCCATGGTGGTCGCCAGCCACCTTTCCCTGTGCCGCGACTGCCGCGCCGCGCTTGGCGCGCATCAGGCCGTCGGTGGCGCGCTGCTGGAGGAGGCCACAGGCGTGGCGATGTCGCAGAATGCCAAATCGAACCTGATGGCGCGGCTGGATGAGCCTGCCACGCCCGAGCCGGTCTATGACGCCAAGGGCATTTATCCGGGCCCGGTGATGCAGTCGTTGAAGGGGCGGCCGCCGCGCTGGAAGACGCTGGGCTTGGGCGTAAAGCAGAACATCCTGTTCGAGGATGATCTGGGCTCCGCCCGGCTGCTGTACATCCCTGCGGGACAGGCGGTGCCGGATCACAGCCACAGCGGACTAGAGCTGACCCTGGTACTGCAGGGCAGTTTCAGCGATGAGACCGGGCGCTTTGGGGTTGGTGACGTGGAAATCGGCGATGAGACGCTGGAGCACACGCCTGTGGCGGATGCGGGCGATCCCTGCATTTGCCTGGCTGCCACCGATGCGCCGCTGCGTTTCAAGGCCTTCATGCCGCGCCTCTTGCAGCCCCTGTTCCGAATCTGACAGGAGCCGCCGCCACGGCGGCGGATCTACTTGCCGCGGTAGACCAGCCAATCGGGCAACAGGTTGAATGCCTTGATCGCGTAGGAAAAGGGCCGCGGAAAATCCGTTCGGAACCGACTTGACCGCATGGCGGCGATCACATGCCCGGCGGCGGCCTCCGGTGTCATCAGCTGCGGCATCTTGAAACTGTTCTTGTCTGTCAGCCGGGTCTTGATGAAGCCGGGATTGACCACGCGCAGGGTGACGCCGCTGCCCTTCAGATCATGCCGCATGGTTTCCGCGAGGCTGATCAGCGCCGCCTTGCTGGCGCCATAGCCGATCGAGGCCGGCAAGCCCCGGTACCCCGCCAGCGAGCCGATCAGCGTGATATCGCCCCGGCCCGCCGCGACGAAACCCGGCACCACCTGCCCCAGCACCCGCAGCGCACCGGTGAAGTTCACGTCGCTCATCGCCAGCACCGCGGCGCTGTCCCAGTCTTGGGTGCGCATCGGCTCGTAGGTGCCTGCGTTGTAGATGATGCCATCCACCGGCCCGGCCTGCTGCGCGGCCTGCCGGACCGACTGCATGTCCGTCACGTCCACCGGCACCGCTCTTGCTGCGGTCAGTTCCGCCGCCAGCGCCTCCAGCGCCTCTGCCGAGCGTGCCGACAGGATCAACCGCGCGCCTTCGCGGTCAAGCTGCCGGGCGATCTCGCGGCCCAGCCCGTGGCTGGCGCCGACCAGCCAGAAGGACTTGCCTGCAAACTGCGTCACACGCCTATCCTTTCGAAAACGTTGAGCTGTCCGAGACCAGCGGCTCCGGCGGCGCGGGCTTTCTCAGGAAGGGCGCGCGCTTGACCCACAGTTTCAGCGCCTGCCAGTAGATCAGCGCCACCACCCGCGCCGCACCCAGCGGTCGGCGCAGCGCGGCGCGCGCCAGCCCGCCGGTGGTGGCAGGCCGACGCAGGCCGTTCAGCGAGGCCAGCACGCCCTCGGCCCCGTTTGTGTAGTGGATGCGGATATTAAAGGCGTGCTCGGTCATCCCGAAATTGAAGCGATAGCGCCCGGCCACCTGCTGAAACGGAGAGACATGCATCAGCTTTTCCGCCTCGATCACCTCGCTCTGCAGGATCGGACGGAAATCGGGATGCGCCGCGAAATAGCAGTGGCGGTGGCCGAAGGTGTTGTTCACCTCGGCGATGAAGGCGCGCGGGCTGCCGTCCCTCACCGCGATCCAGAAGCTGACCGGGTTGAAATGGAACCACAGGAAGCTGGGCTGGGTCAGCAGCAACAGCTCTGCGCCCTCCAGCGCAAAGCCGCGTCGTTCCAGCTCCGCGCGGAACCAGGCGATGCCGCGCCCCCTGCCGCGGGGGCCGCCGTGGCGGCGGTCATGGACCGAGAAAAGGTTGAAGCGGTTGCGCGACAGCAGCGGCGGTGCGCCGTCTGTCATGTCGGTCAGGATGAAATCCACCCCGTAGCGAAAGGCATTTTTCAGCCGCCCCCGGCGCGCGTGAAAGGTCTGGGCTGCAACATGTTCAATCATGCAACGGATACGGGCGGGCAGCGGTCCCGGATCACTGGCCGCACAGTTTTATCGGGAAAAATGTGATCCGCATTCCTGCCTGCGGCGTATCCGGTCCAAACAACAGCAAGGAAAACCGTCACATGCTGGATCAAACACAGGGGCCACGCCGCAAGATCGCCATCGTGGGGGGCGGCATTTCCGGGCTGTCCGCCGCCTATTACCTGGCTGGCACACATGACGTCACCCTGTTCGAGGCCGCGACCCGTCTCGGCGGTCACGCGCGCACCGTGATGGCGGGCAAGAACGGCGACCAGCCGGTCGATACCGGCTTCATCGTTTTCAACTACGCCACCTACCCCTACCTGACCCGCCTTTTCCGCGAGCTGGACGTGCCGGTGATCAAAAGCGAGATGAGCTTTTGCGCGAGCATCGACGACGGCCGCCTGGAGTACGGGCTGAACAGCCTGCGCATGCTGACGGCGCAAAAGCGCAACCTGGTGCGGCCGCAGTTCCACAAGATGGTTGCCGATATCGTGCGCTTCGGCAAACGGGCCGAGGCCGCCGCCACCGATGACGACAAGACCATCGGCGAGCTGGTGGCGGAACTGGGCCTCGGCAGCTGGTTCCGCGATCACTACCTGATGCCGATGTGCGGCGCGATCTGGTCGACCCCGGTCAGCGACGTCGATGCCTTCCCGGCCAAATCGCTGGTCCGCTTTTTCCGCAACCACGCGCTGCTGGCGGGCACCGGCAAGCACCAGTGGTGGACGGTCAAGGGCGGCAGCATCGAATACGTCCGCCGTCTGGAGGCCGCGCTGATGGCCCGCGGCTGCGTGATCCGCACCGCCAGCCCGGTTCAGCGCGTTGTCCGCACTGCGGGCGGTGTGTCGGTGCAGGCGCAGGGCGCCGACGCGCAGACCTTTGACGAGATCATCCTGGCCTGCCATTCCGATCAGGCGCTGGCGATCCTCGGCGCGGATGCCACCCCGGCCGAAGCCGCGGGGCTGGGGGCGATCCGCTACCAGCCGAACACCGCCGTGCTGCACTGCGACGAAGGCCAGATGCCCAAGCGGCGCAGCTGCTGGTCCAGCTGGGCCTACCGCAGCCAGGACGGCGGTGTCGGCGTCACCTACTGGATGAACCGGCTGCAAAGCATCCCGGAAAGCGATCCGCTGTTTGTCACCCTGAATCCAACGCGCCCCATCCCGGCTGAGAAAATCTATGACCGGGTGGAGTTCTCACACCCAATCTTCGACAAGGCCGCCCTGCGGGCGCAGCGCCAGATCCGGGCGATGCAGGGCCAGAACAACACCTGGTTTGCCGGGGCCTACAACCGCCACGGCTTCCACGAAGACGGCATCGCCAGCGCCATGCGGATTGTCCGCATGATGACTTCTCTCACCCCCTTCCCGGTCAAAGGAACAGATCATGGCATTCACGGACAAAGCCCTTCAGTCGCAATTCCTGACGGCCTGCGCGCGACTGCGTGAGGGCCGCCTGACGCTGCGCACCCCCGACGGCGCGCGCTATGAATTCGGCGACCGCGGGCCCGAGGCCGAGATGCAGATCAACGACTGGGCGGCGGTCTCGGCGATGGCGGCGCACGGTCAGGTTGGGCTGGGCGAGGCCTATGTGCAGGGCCTCTGGGACACGCCGTCGGTCGAGGGGCTGATGCGGCTGGCGATGCAGAACCGTGAGCATCTGGGCAGCTACGACCAGGCCAGCCCGCTGAACCGGGCCAAGTTCCGCATCGTCGACACGCTGCTGCGCGCCAACTCCAAGCGCGGTGCCCGCCGGAACATCCGCGCGCATTACGATGTCGGCAACGAGTTCTACCAGCTGTGGCTGGACGACGGCATGACCTATTCCTCCGGTCTGTTCGGCGCCGAGGGCGATGATCTGGCGCAGGCCCAAAGCCGAAAGAACGCCCGCATCCTGTCGCGGCTGGGGAGCGGCGAGCGGGTGCTGGAGATCGGCTGCGGCTGGGGCGGCTTTGCCGAGCAGGCCAGCGCCGAGGGCCGCGACGTGACCGGTGTCACCATCTCGCGCAACCAGCACAGCTATGCCGAAAGCCGCCTGGACGGGCGCGCCGACATCCAGCTGCGCGACTACCGCGACATCGGCGGCAAATTCGACAACATCGTCTCGATCGAGATGATCGAAGCGGTGGGCGAGCGCTACTGGCCCAGCTATTTCGCCAAGCTGAAAGACAGCCTGGCCGAAGGCGGCCGGGTGCTGCTGCAGGCGATCACGGTGCGGGATGATTTCTTTCAGACCTACCGGACCTCTTCGGATTACATCCGCCAGTATGTCTTTCCCGGCGGCATGCTGCTGTCAGATCAGGTGATCGCGCAGCAGGCCAGGTCGGCGGGACTGCAGGTGGCCGATAGTTTTGCCTTCGGAGAGGATTACGCCCGCACCTGCCGGATCTGGGCCGAGCGTCTGGCGGCGCAAAAGCGGCGGATCACGGACCTCGGCTATGGCGAGGCCTTCTTCCGCAACTGGCAGTACTACCTGGAGATCTGCGCCGCCTCCTTTGCCATCGGCCACACCAATGTCGTGCAGGTGGAGCTGGCTCATGCGTAGGCTGCTCCTGACCCTCTGCCTGCTGGCGGCTCCCTCAGCGGGCTTTACCTCTGCGGTGCAATCGCTGCTGCCGGGGGCCGAGCAGCGCGGCGCGGCGACCTTCCGGCTGCTGGGTGTGCCGGTCTATCAGGCGCGGCTGTTCACCCGCGGCGGCGCGCCGCTGGACTGGGGCCAGGATTTCGCGCTTGAGCTCACCTACCAGCGAAAGCTGAGCCAGAAAGATCTGGTCGAGGCCACCCTGCGCGAAATGCGGCGGCTCGGTCAGGCCGCGCCGGGCCGCGCCCGGTTCGAGGCCTGTTTTCAGGGCGTTGCCCCCGGCGACCGCTATCTTGCGGTCAGCGAAGGTCCGGACCGGATCCGCTTCCTGCGCAATGGCCGCAGCGCCTGCACCCTGTCCCAGCCGGGGATCAAGCGCGGCTTCATGTCGATATTCGTGGGCGAAAACACGCGCTCTGCCCGCTTCACCCGCGCGCTGCTGGGCTGAGGATGCTGTATCCCCGGGTCAGCCTCTATGCGATGATGCTCGCCTCGGCGGGGATCCCGCTGTACATCCATCTGCCGCAGTTTGCCTCGGTGAACCTCGGGATCGGGCTGGGCGCGCTTGGCGGCATCCTGCTGGCCATCCGGCTGTTCGACCTTGTGCAGGATCCGCTGATTGGCTGGGCCATCGACCGCTGGCCGCAGATGCAGCCGTGGTTCGCGCTGGCGGCTGCTGGCGGGCTGACGATCGGATTTCCGCTGCTGTTCGGGCTGACGGCCGGGCCGCTGGCGGTGGCGAAACTGGTGCTGGTGCTGCTCCTGCTGTTCTCGGCCTACAGTCTGGGGATGATCCTGCTTTACGGCCGCAGCGCCACGCTGGCCAAACAATCCACCCCGCGAGAACTTTTGACATTGGCCGCCTTCCGCGAAGCCGGAATGCTGAGCGGCGTGATCTTTGCGGCCATCGCACCGGCGGTTCTGGTGGCACTCGGGGCCGCAGGCCAAGGCTACGCGGCCTTTGGCCTGGTGCTTGGGGTCGTTGCCTTGTTCACCGCGGCCGCGACCCGGCCGGTCTGGAGGCGCCCGGCGGTCACCGGCCAGCCGTTGTCAGCCATGGCCCTGGCACAGGCCGGGGCGCTGCGCCTGCTGACGCTCGCGGTGCTGAACAGCCTGCCGGTGGCGCTGACCTCCACCCTGTTCCTGTTCTTTGTCGAAGACCACCTGCAGCTTGCGGGCTACGCCGGGCCGCTGCTGGTTCTGTTTTTCCTCTGCGCCGGGCTGAGCGTACCGCTGTGGGCGCGCCTCAGCCAGCGGATCGGAGCAAAGGAGACGCTGCTGATCGCCATGCCGCTGGCAATCGCCAGCTTTGCCGGCGCCGCGGCGCTGGGTCCGGGCAGCCTGCCGGGGTTTGCCCTGATCTGCGCGGTCTCGGGCGCCACGCTTGGGGCTGACATGGTGCTGCTGCCCGCGATGTTCAGCATCGCGCTGACCCGCGCGGGCCTCAATGCCTCTGCCGCCTTCGGCATCTGGTCCTTCGCGGGCAAGCTGGCGCTGGCGCTGGCCGCCGCGCTGGCGCTGCCGCTTTTGCAGCAGCAGGGGTTCCGGCCCGGAGCGGACAACAGCCCGCAGGCGCTGCGCGCCCTTGCCCTGTCCTATGCGGTTCTGCCCTGCATCCTGAAGACCGCCGCCTTCGCCTTTGCCCTGACCCTGCCATCCGAAAGAGCAACAGCATGAAACTCCTCACCATCTGCCTTGCGATCCTGCTTCTTGCCACCTTTGCGCGCAGCTACCTGTTCAGCTTCCGCGCGCAGGCACCCGGGGATTATTCCGGCACCGGCCCCGATTTCGTCCTGACCAAACACCTCTCGGGCGAGATCCTCTCCGAAGGGGTGATCTTTGGTCCCGATGGCCGCATGTCCAACAGCTTCACTGCCCGCATGGTGGGAGAATGGAACGGCGACACCGGCACGCTGAGCGAGGAGTTCACCTATTCCAACGGCACCAGCCAAAGCCGCAAATGGCATCTGCGACTTGGTCCGGGCAACAGCTTCACCGCCACCGCCGATGACATCGTCGGAGAGGCGCAGGGCACGGTTTCCGGCTCCACCGTGCGCCTCAGCTACGAGATCATCCTGCCGGAACGCTCTGGCGGGCACCGGCTGACGGCCACCGACTGGCTGTATCTAACCGAGGACGGCGTCATCATGAACCGGGCCGAGATGCGCAAGTTCGGCGTCAAGGTTGCCGAGCTGGTCGCCACCATGCGGCCCGTGCAATGACCTTCCCGGGCGCTGCGGCATGACCGACGAACGCGAACCCGCTGCCGCTGGCAACCTCATCCTCATCCTGGGTGATCAGCTCAGCCGCAATATTCCTTCGCTGAAGGACGCGGACCCGTCGCGTGACATCCTTCTGATGGCCGAAGTGATGGAAGAAGCCTCCTATGTCCGCCACCACAAGAAGAAGATCGCCTTTGTGTTTTCGGCCATGCGCCATTTCGAGCAGGAGCTGGAAGCCGACGGCTGGCAGCTGCGATACGTGCGGCTGGACGATCCCGGCAACTCCGGCAGCCTGACCGGCGAGATCGACCGGCTGCGCGCGGACCATCCGCAGGCGCGGGTGGTGGTTACGGAGCCCGGAGAATACCGGCTGAAGTCCGCGCTGCTGGATTGGGCGGAACAGGCGGGTGTCGAACTGGACATGCGGCAGGACAACCGCTTTCTCTGCTCCCACCAGCAGTTTCAGCAATGGGCCGAGGGGCGCAAACAGCTGCGGATGGAGTATTTCTACCGCGAAATGCGCCGCGAGACCGGGTTGCTGATGAATGGCGATCAGCCGGAGGGCGGCAGGTGGAACTTCGACGATGAGAACCGCAAGCCCGCGAGCGGTGGAATGTTCCTGCCACGCCCGCTGCAAACCACGCCCGACAGCATCACCGAGGAGGTTCTGGACCTGGTTGACGCCCGCTTTGGCGGCAATTTCGGCAGCCTGCGCCCGTTCTGGTTCACAGTGACGCGGACCGGCGCGCTGGAGGCGCTTGAAGGCTTCGTGGAACAGGCGCTGCCGGATTTCGGCGACTATCAGGACGCCATGCTGGAGGGCGAGCGGTTCCTCTACCACTCGGTCCTGTCGCATTACATCAACGCGGGCCTGCTGGAGCCGCTGGAGGTCTGCCGCCGGGTCGAGCGCGCCTATTACGAAGGCCACGCGCCGCTGAACGCGGCGGAGGGGCTCATCCGCCAGATCATCGGCTGGCGCGAGTACATGCGCGGCATCTACTGGCTCAACATGCCGGGCTATACCGAACAGAATTTCCTTGAGGCGACCCGCCCCCTGCCGGACTTCTACTGGACCGGCAAGACCGACATGGCCTGCCTGGCCGCCGCCATCACCCAGACCCGAAAAGAGGCCTATGCGCATCACATCCAGCGCCTGATGGTGACGGGCAACTTTGCCCTGCTGGCGGGGGTCGATCCGTTTCAGGTGCACGAATGGTATCTGGCGGTCTACGCCGACGCTTATGAATGGGTCGAGGCGCCGAACGTCATCGGCATGAGCCAGTTTGCCGACGGCGGCCTGCTGGGATCAAAGCCCTATGCCGCCAGCGGCAATTACATCAACAAGATGTCAGATCACTGCGTCGGATGCCGCTATGACGTGAAACAGAAGACCGGCCCAGACGCCTGCCCGTTCAACCCGCTCTACTGGGACTTTCTTTTACGCAATGCGGATAAATTGAGCCAAAATCCCCGTCTGCGCCAAGTGTATCGCACGTGGGACAGGATGGCCGCCGACAAGCAGGAGGACTACCTCCGCTCCGCTAAGAACGTGCTGGAACGGCTGTTCCCTGACCACTCTGACACCTAGCGCGGCCCTTTCGCGCAACCGCTTTCGCAAAACAAGGCCGCCTTGCAACCAAGGCGGCCTTGAATATCCGGGCAGCAGGCGCTTGATCACCCCCGCGCAGTTCACATGCTGCAATCCGCGCGGCGCGGCATCAGGCTGCGCCCAGGTCAGCGACCAGAGATACTTTCGGCAGAGGCGAGGCCCGGCGCGTCCGACTTGCCGCCAAGCTTGTCGCGCACCCCGGCTTCGATCCTGTCACCCGTTTCGCGGTCAATGTTGCGCCAGTATTCGAACGCACGCTCCAGCACCTTTTCGCTGACCCCGTCGCAAAGATGTCCCACCACGTTGTCGACAAGCCGCGCCCGCGCGGCGTCGTCCATCACTTCGCGGACAAGCGTGCCCGCCTGGCTCCAGTCGTCATCGTCCTCGCGCAGGGTATAGGCAGCGCGCACCATGTCGCCATCCGCATGCCACAGGCCCGCTTCAGCGCCGATGTCGGGCTGCGCGGCCGGGCCACCGTAGGAATTCGGCGCATAGACCGGGTCCGAGACCTTCTCGGTCCGCCCTGCCCCATCCTTGGAGTAGCTGTAGACGGGGCATTTGGGACTGTTGACCGGGATCTGCTTGTAATTCACGCCGAGCCGTGCCCGGTGCGCATCGGCGTAGGAAAAGCCACGCGCCAGCAGCATCTTGTCCGGAGACAGCCCGACCCCCGGCACCATATTGTTCGGCTCGAAGGCCGCTTGCTCGATCTCGGTGTGGAAATCGGTCGGATTGCGATCAAGTGTCAACTTGCCGACCTCGATCAGCGGATAATCCGCATGCGGCCACACCTTGGTGAGGTCAAACGGGTTGATGCGATATGTCTTTGCGTCCTCATAGGGCATGATCTGCCATTTCAGCGTCCAGCTGGGGTAATTGCCATCCCGGATCGCATTGAACAGGTCACGGCGATGGTAGTCCCCGTCACGTCCGGCCATCTTGTCCGCCTCGTCCTGGCTGAGATAGGCGTTGCCGTCACCCTGATCGGTGTGGAAGTGAAGTTTCACCCAGAATTTCTCACCCTCGGCATTCACCAACGAATAGGTGTGGCTGGAATAGCCGTTCATCTCGCGCCAAGTGCGTGGGATGCCCCGGTCACCCATCAGATACGTCACCTGATGCGCGCTTTCAGGGGACAGCGTCCAGAAGTCCCACTGCATGTCATGGTCGCGCATATCGTTGTCGGCGCGACGTTTCTGGCTGCGGATGAAGTGCTGAAACTTCATCGGATCACGAATGAAGAAGATCGGGGTGTTATTGCCGACCATGTCGAAATTGCCGTCCTCGGTATACATCTTGACGGCAAAGCCACGCGGGTCGCGCCAGGTATCCGGGCTGCCGCGCTCCCCCGCCACGGTCGAGAACCGCGCCAGGACCTCGCAGGACGCCCCCGGCTGAAAGATCTTGGCCTTGGTGTAGCGCGACACATCCTGCGTGGTTTCGAAACGACCGAAAGCACCACCGCCCTTTGCATGGGGTTGCCGTTCGGGGATCCGCTCGCGGTTGAAGTTCGCCATCTGCTCGAGCAGATAGTGATCGTTCAGCACGATCGGCCCATCTGGGCCTACCGTGAGCGAATGCTCGTCACTTTGGACAGGGATACCTGCATCGGTGGTGGTTGGCGGAACGCCCTTCTTGTCGGTCATGTCATCTTTCCCTCTGGGTTCGCTCCCCAAAGCAACGCATGATCGTACGAAGTAGTTCCCCTTCAACTTCCAGAGCCCCAGCAGCGCCCATAGACCGGCAACCGGCAGCAGGAACCCGTGTTCCCACTTTTGGCAGTGCAAGGCGGTCGTCAACCGCGGCACGGCTTTGCGACATCGCGGCCACCGCCTGCAGTTTACGTGTTCACTTGCTGCGCAAAGACCCCTGGTTCTGCTGCAAAAACCACCGATATGTCTCCGCGATCCCCTCTTCTAGGTCGATGCTGGCTTCCCAGCCCAGCCGCGACAACCGCGACACATCCATCAATTTCCGCATCGTACCGTCCGGCTTGGTCGTGTCGAACTCCAGCTCTCCGCGGAAACCGGTGATGCGGGCGATCATTTCGGCAAGCGACCTGATGTCCAGCGATTTGCCGCTGCCAACATTGATATGTGACAGCATCGGACTGGTTTCGCGCTGGTACGTCTCCAGCGGCAGATCCATCACGAACAGCGATGCCGCCGCCATGTCGTCAACGTGCAGAAATTCCCGCTGCGGCGCGCCGCTGCCCCAGATCACGACCTTTTCGTGCCCCTGCTGAACCGCCTCATGGAAACGACGGATCAGCCCCGGCAGCACATGCGAGTTTTCCGGGTGGAAATTGTCACCCGGTCCATAAAGGTTGGTCGGCATCACCGAGCGGTAGTCGGTGCCATACTGGCGGTTGTAGCTTTCACACAACTTGATGCCTGCAATCTTTGCAATTGCGTAGGGCTCGTTTGTTGCCTCCAGCGGCCCGGACAACAGCTGCTCTTCCCGGGTCGGGGTGTCGGCCTCCTTGGGGTAGATACAGGACGATCCGAGTTGCAGAAGGCTTTGCACCCCGGCTTCATAGGCAGCGTGGATCACATTGCACTGGATCATCAGGTTTTCGTAGATGAACTGCGCCGGGTAGGTGTTGTTGGCATGAATGCCCCCCACCCGTGCCGCCGCCAGGATCACCTGGTCCGGCCGCTCCACCCGAAAGAAGCGAAAGACCGCCTGTTGATCCGTCAGGTCCAACTCCGCGGAGTTGCGGGTGACCAGGTCCAGCGGCTCCCCCTTGGCCCGGCGCTCGGCGAGCTGGCGCATGATCGCACTGCCAACCATACCACGGTGACCCGCCACGAATATCTTCATGCGTTCAGTCCTCCAGCGAGACCGGCATCTCGTAGCCGTGCTCCTTGAGCAGCGCGTGGCGGCGGGCTGTGTGCAAATCCTCGGATATCATTTCGGCGCACATTTCCTGTGCCGTGATCTCCGGCACCCAACCCAGCTTTTCTTTCGCCTTGGTCGGGTCCCCCAACAGCGTTTCCACTTCCGCCGGGCGGAAATACCGCGGGTCGATCCGTACCACCACGTCTCCGGGTTTCAGGGCAGGCGCCCGATCCCCCTCTATCGCGGCCACCGTAGCAATTTCCTCTACACCGCTGCCAGAGAACTCCAGCATGATCCCCAGTTCCGCAGCCGCCCACTTGATGAACTGGCGCACCGTGTACTGCTGTCCGGTCGCGATGACAAAATCATCCGCCGCCTCCTGCTGCAGCATCATCCACTGCATGCGCACATAGTCCTTGGCGTGTCCCCAGTCGCGCAGCGCGTCGATATTGCCCATGTAGAGACAAGGCTCCAGCCCCTGCGCAATATTGGCCAGCCCGCGGGTAATCTTGCGGGTCACGAAGGTCTCGCCGCGGCGCGGGCTCTCGTGGTTGAACAGGATACCGTTGCAGGCATACATGCCATAGGCTTCCCGGTAGTTCACCGTGATCCAGTAGGCATAGAGTTTGGCCACCGCATAGGGTGACCGGGGATAGAACGGAGTGGTTTCCCGCTGCGGGGTTTCCTGAACCAGACCATAAAGCTCGGACGTCGAGGCCTGGTAGAAGCGGGTCTTTTCCTCCAGCCCGAGAAAGCGGATTGCTTCCAGCAGGCGCAGGGTGCCGATCCCATCCACGTCAGCGGTATATTCCGGCGCCTCGAAGGACACCGCCACGTGGGATTGCGCCCCGAGGTTATATACCTCGTCCGGCTCCACCTCGCGCATGATGCGGGTCAGGTTCGAGGTGTCGGTCAGGTCCCCATAATGCAGTTTGAAGCGGGCGTGATCCGTATGCGGGTCCTGGTAGATATGATCGATCCGCTGGGTGTTGAACGACGAGGCGCGCCGCTTGATGCCATGTACCTCATAGCCTTTTTCCAGCAGCAGTTCCGCCAGATAAGACCCGTCTTGCCCGGTAACGCCTGTAATCAGAGCTTTTTTCATAGACCGTATTCCGTCGTGTTCTGTGATGTGGCTTTCACAAAGCCACCTTGGCTCGCGTCCTTCTCAGGCCGCTGCAGCGCTCATGTCTTTTGGCCGGGCAACGGAAGCAAAGACCTCCGCCACCCTCTGCGCATCGGCGCGGCCCAGATTGTGGTGGTTCGGCAAGTAGATGCCGAATTCATGGACCAGGTCCGCATTGGGCAGGACCTGTTCGCCATATTCGCGCACCCAGAAAGGATGGCGCGCGATGTTGCCACAGATCAGCGGGCGGCATTCGATCTGGTGCGCCTTCAGCGTTTCAAACACCTCCATCCGGTTTTCCACCAGCGTTCCGTAGGCGAAGGACGACAGCAGCCCGGTATCGCTGCGCTGCCGGTAGTGACAGGGCAGAGCCTCTGCATAGGCGTCGAAGTTGCGCGCCCGGACGGTGCAGATGTCATCCAGCTTCTTCAGCTGCATGCGCCCGATAAAGGCCTGAAGGTCAGTGGAGCGCAGATTGAAGCCCGCATGGTAAAAGGTGTAGAAATTGCGGAATTCGTCGATCTTGTGCTGGCTTTTCAACCGCTCGCGGCGCTGCGGATCCAGGTCGCGGCTCCAGCCATGGGACCGCAGCGACAGCATCACCTGGTGCAGCTCGGCATCGTCGGTGACGACCATGCCGCCTTCGATGGTCGAGATATGATGGCCGTAGTAGAATGAAAAACTGCCCGCCGCGCCATGGCAACCCAGCTTGCGATCCCCATAGGTGGATCCCAGCGCCTCGCAACTGTCTTCCAGCAGCAGGATGTCGTAGCGGTCGCAGATCTCCTTGATTTCCTTCATGTGATTTGCGTGGCCCAGCACATGCACCAGGATGAGCATCGACGGCGCTTCCTTGCGGCAAAGCTCCTCGAGATGGTTGAGATCGAGGCCCAGATTGTCCGGGTCGCAGTCACAAAGTCGTACGTCAAAGCCCAGCTGCATCAGCGGCGATACTGTAGTGACCCAGCTGACTGCGGGCGCAATCACCTTGTTGTTGCGCAACCGCCCGGCTTCCTTGGCGGCGTAGATCATCAGCAAATTGGCCGAAGATCCCGAGTTGACGAAGACCGCGTGGTTGCAGCCCATCCACTCCGCGAATTCGCGCTCGAACTCCACGGTCAGCGCGTCCTTGGTCAGCCGGTTGCCGGCCAGCATCCATTCCGCTGTCGCTTCCAGTTCGGCCTGCGAAATCGTTTCCTCTGCCAGTGTCACCGGCTTTCGGGCTATCATGTTCATGCGCGTGCCTCCCGCACAGCCTGCATGGCCTTCAGTTCCACATAGTAGTGGCGCACCTCATTGTAGGCCGCCGCGATCTCGGCCTTCTTGCGCGCATCCTTGAAGGCATCGATCGTGATGCTGCCATCATGGGCGCGGAAGCTGGCCAGGGGTTCCTTGACAAAGCCCACCTTGGGGTAGCGCAGCATCGACAGCAGCGACGCAAAAATATCCGGCCCCACGCCGTGATACTCATGCCCCTGCAGCGGCAAGCGCCCCTGGTACAGCGCGTCAATCAGGATCTGTTTGCGAAACACCGCCGCGCCGGGCGAAATCAGCGATCCGACGATCTTTTCCTCGGCCAGATGGTTTTCGAAGACCCCCGAAGACGGCAACCAATCCAGAAACTGGGTCATCATCTGCTTGCCGCTGCTGTCGTCGACCACCTCGGCGCCGGTAAAGGCAAAGCCCACGTCACCTTTCAGCAGCGCCGCGCATTTCTCGATGAAGGTGGGGTGAATCCAGTCATCGTCATACTGCAGATGCACATACTCTCCCGAGGCATGCAGCACCCCCTCCAGCCAGCAGAAGTGCGGGCCGAAATCGCGCTCGCGGCGCACGTAGATGATCTTGTCACCGTAGCGTTCTGCAACCTCCGGCGTAGTGTCGGTCGACCCGTGATCCACCACGATGACCTCGCAGGGATGGGTTTGCGCCAGAGCACTGTCGATGGCCTTTGGCAGCATCTCCGCCCGGTTGAAGGTCGGGATAACGATGGAAATCTGTTCAGGCATTACCTTCTCCAAGTATGTCGTGCAGGCGCGAAACATCCGCGACCAGATTGTTGCTCTGCCCCATGGGTTTGATCTTGAGTGGGAACGGTGCCAGGGATCGGGCGAAATCAGCCACCGTCATCGGCTTGCCTGAGGCCACGTTCACCACGCCTTCCGCGTCCGACAGCGCCAGCCGCGCCAGATACCGCGCGGCAGCGCTGGCGGGGAGAAAATCCCTCAGGCCGTCCGCGCCATACAGTTCGAACTCGGCGTCCGGATCCGCCTCGGCAAACCGCCTTTCCAGCGACGGTCGCAGGTAGCTGCCGGTCTGGTTAGGATCGTGAATGGAGAACACGCGACCAATGCACAGCGACCGACCCGACGCGGCGCAAATTTCCTGCGCGGCCTGTTCAGCCATCAACTTGCTCTGCCCGTAGACCGAGACCGGCTTGGTCTCCGCCGTCTCCGGAATCGGGGTTCCCCGGCTGGCGTAAACATGACTGGACGAACACAGCAGCATCCGGGCGGACGAGCCCGCAAGCGCCGACAGCAGATTGATCGTCCCGCCGACATTGACCGCATAGGCCTTGGCCGGGTTGGCGTTGACATCTGCAACCGGAACCATGGCGGCCAGGTGAATAACGAGGTCCAGCGGGCCCGCCTCTGCCAATGCCGCGGTGGTCTCCGCAAGGTTGGTCAGGTCAGCCCTGTTGCGGATCACCTCGGCCCCGGGGGCAAGCTCGGCCAGCGCGTTGAGCGCATGACGGCCGACAATGCCGCCGCTGCCCGTGATATAGATCTTCGCGGCCATTGTTACTCCGCGGCAACCGGTTGCGCGGGAATGCCAAAGATCCTGCGGTAGCGCGCTTCCAGACTGGCGCTCTGCTTTTCGATCTTGTTCAGCGGTCGCCGCGCGGCAAAGGTCTCCGGCTTGTTGTACCAGGAGAAATCATTGCTGAGCACGCCGTTGGCAAAGGACTTCTTGCTCAGCCCTTCCGTCTTGACGAGTTCATTGTCCTTGTGCGGCCGGAATTCCGCCTGGGCGTCCGGATCGGAGTAGTACCGGCCAATGATCTTCGGCAGGCGTGTCAGCTTCAGTTTCTTCTGCTGCAGCAAGGTCCAGAAGATCGTGTCACCAATCGACAGGATCGGCTCTCCATTGCCAAAATAAGTCGGGTACCATTTGCCGACGATATCCAGATCCCAGAGCGTGGCGGCGCCGAAGGTGCCGCGCTCGCCCGATCCGCTGCCCAACCTCAGCCCTTGTTGGGGGCGCGGCGGCCAGTTCGGCACGAACTGGGTGTCTTCGATCCCCGTCACCGGAAACTCCAGCGACAGATGCTCCCGGTCGAAACAGATCAGCCAGTCGCCGCCGACCAGGGCAGACTTGGTCGTCCTCGCGGCCTCCACCAGTTCCCGCGCAGCGCCAACCGCCAGCCGGTCATCCATGTTGAGGTTCATGACATAGCGGGTCTTGGCAAGCGCCACCCCCGCAGCCCAGGCTTCGTAAATGGTCAGGGGAGCGGAAAAGGAATGCCACGGCGCGTCCAGCCAATCCGGGGCCTCATCTCCATTATCAAAGATGTAGCAGGGTTCCACAGGGATGGACTGCGCTTTCAGGTTTTCCCAATGCGAACGCAGCAGCTCCAGCTTGTCGGTTTGCTTGTGCCAGACCGCGCAGAAAACGGTGACCAGTGGCCGGTTCTCTTGCGTTTCATCGGGCTGATTATGGGATACGAACTGCATTCCGTGGCTTCTCCAATTCCCTGCGCGTGGGATTCTCCCAGCTGGAATTGGAATACGGAGCAAAAAATAAGATTGAGTTAAATTGCCAAGACTGGAGCCACGGGTGACATGGGTAAAATCGCCCCCTTGATGTCAGGCTACATCAATGCGTACAGCTCTGCAGGCTCGGCTCCGCAGAAAGCCGCGCCGCGACAGGCCCGCTCCTCTACCGGCTGATCGACGAGCAGCCTGACAGACACACGTCTCCCCCTCGGAAAGCGCACAAAAAGCCTCGGTACGACCGCCACAAATGGATCAAGTAGTCGCAAGAAACGAAGGGGTGACGGCGCTCACGGTGGCTGCTGCCCTGCAGTCACCTTTCTGGCATTACCTGCCAAGCATTTCCGGTCTTCTGGTTATGACGCCGCCCCATCGGCCTTGGTCAAAAGGTAACAGCAGGCCTCGGTGTCGAACCCTTCGACCTTGTATCCTTGGGAAAAGGCGGAAGTCATTTCTTCCCGCACCCGAAGCCGCTCGGAAATTGCCGCGTCCAGATCGGCAACCCGGAGCCTGTCCAGGTCTTTGGGAACCTCGACCGTCAAGGTCTCCCCTGCCCCGTCCACGACAGCCGTTGCCTGCCCTTTTGCCAGCGCTTCAACGCGCGGAGCGGTCAGGTGCCAGTCGACAAGCAGCCGGTCGGATGGAATGCCAGCGTTGATGCCGACCATTTCACCGTAATAATCTTGGTAATAGGTGCTGGCAGACCCGCCCAGACGGGCGATATTCAGCCCCGCGTTGATGCGGCGCAGCGGATCGAACGTCCAGCGGACCAGCGTGATACCGCGTGCGAGGCACCAGTCGCGCTGGAACCATTTCAGCTTCGCTCCCAATCCCATCCCGCGGCTGTCGGGATGCACGGCCAACCGGTGCGAGTGCTGGATATGCGGCTGGCTGGTGGGAAAGCCGAACAGAAATCCCAGCATGCGCCCGTCCTTGAAGGCCCCCGCGACCAGCCCGCCTTCGTGCTGGATCGCCAGCATCAGATCCGAGTTGTCCGGCGGATCGTCCTTGCCCCAGACCTCTTTCTGGAACCACTCCGCGTGCTTGAGTTCAGCCACGCCGCTCAGCTCGCGCAGGACCAGCCCTGCGTTCGGCATGTTCATGCGGTGACCTCCTCGGTGTGGTCGGTGACGGTCTCCAGATAGGCACGGTCCAGCGTGACGCCGATACCCGGCCCCTGCCGGGGCACCGGCATTTCACCATTGCGCGCCTCAAGCGGCTCGTTGGTGATGTCGCGTTCGAAATAGCGGCTGGCACTGGAGGTGTCGCCGGGCTTGGTGAAATTGGCGAGTGTCGCCAGGTGGATGTTATGCGCCCGGCCGATGCCGCTTTCCAGCATGCCGCCGCACCAGACCGGCACGCCGAAGGCGGCGCAGGTGTCGTGGATGGCGCGCGCCTCGGCAAAGCCGCCGACGCGGCCGACCTTGATGTTGATGACCCGCGCGGCGCCGGTTTCCAGCGCCTTGCGCGCGTCGCTGGCGCTGCGAATGCTTTCATCGAGGCAGATCGCGGTCCGCAGGCTGCGCTGCACCTTGGCGTGGTCGTGGATGTCGTCATGGGCCAGCGGCTGTTCGATGTAATCCAGCCCGAAATCGTCCAGCGCCTGCAGCACCGGCAGATCCGCCAGCCCGTAGTCTGTATTGGCATCGACTGTCAGCTTGATGTCCGGGTATTCACTGCGGACCGCCTCGACGATGCGGACGTCATGGCCCTGCGCGATCTTCAGCTTGGTGCGCTTGTAGCCCTGCTCCAGCGCCGCGCCGACCCGCTCCAGCGTGGTCTCCACCGGTGCGATGCCCAGGCTTACGCCGACGTCGACATGATCGCCGGTACCGCCCAGAGCCGCCTGCAAAGGCAGGCCAAGGCTCTTGGCCCAAAGGTCCCAGAAGGCCATTTCAACCACCGCCTTGGCCATGCGGTTGCCGCGCCAGGGCGACAGGATCCGCTGCAACTCATAGGGCGAGGCAAAGCGCTTGCCGACGATCTTCGGCAGCAGTACCTCGCGCAGGAAGGTCATCGCGCCAGAGATGGTCTCTTCGAGGTAATCCGGCGCCGGGTCCATCACCGCTTCGGCGACGCCTTCAATGCCTTCGCCCTTCAGCACCAGCAGCGGAAAGGTCTTGGCGGTCATCGTCCCGGAGGAAATGACGAAGGGGGTCAGCAACGGCAGGCTGACGATGCGCAGCTCGGCGCTCTCGATGCGGATGCCCTGGTGCAGCGGGGCGGGCGAAATGGGGGCGTCACTGGACATATCTGAAACCTGAATAAGGGCCGGGATTACATCGCCTTGGCGATGAACCGGCGGAATTCGTCTGTTTTGGGATTGGTGAACATCTCTTCGGGCGGGCCTTGCTCAGCGATGCGGCCCTCGTGCAGAAAGACCACCTCCGAGGACACCTCACGAGCAAAGCCCATCTCGTGGGTGACGACAATCATCGTGCGTCCCTCGGCGGCCAGGTCCTGCATCACCTTCAGAACCTCGCCCACCAGCTCGGGGTCGAGCGCCGAGGTCGGCTCGTCGAACAGGATTGCATCTGGCTCCATCGCCAAGGCGCGGGCGATCGCCACGCGCTGCTGCTGGCCGCCGGACAGCTGTGCGGGGTACATCTGCATGCGCTCCTGCAAACCAACCCGCCGCAGCAGCATTTCGGCGCGGTCACGGGCTTCGGCCTTGCTCTCGCCCTTGACCTGGACCGGTCCTTCCATCACGTTCTCCAGCACCGTGCGGTGGGTCCACAGGTTGAACTGCTGAAACACCATGCCCAGACGGGCACGGATCGCCTCGATGTGGCGCGCGCTCTGCGGCTTGCCGTTCCTCACCAGGATCTCTTCGCCATGCACGGTCACCTTGCCCGAGGTCGGCGTTTCCAGAAAATTCAGGCAGCGCAGGAAGGTCGACTTGCCCGAGCCGGAGGAGCCAAGGATCGAGATCACGTCGTGGTTCCGGGCTTCCAGAGAGATCCCCTTGAGGACCTCGACGTTGCCAAAGGACTTGTGAATGTCTTCGGCCTTCACAATGGTATCCGATACGGTCATGCCCGTGTCTCCTTCAGGGGCTGGGCGGTGGCTTGGGGGGTATGGCGCGCGCCGATATGGCGGCTGAGGCGGCGTTCGGTCTGCCGCCAGAGCAGGACAAAAATGGCCGTGATGCAGAGGTAGATCAGCGCCGCCCAGAGATAGACCGAGAAGTCGAACGTCTTGGAAAACACCTGCCGGGTGCGGCCCATCAGGTCAAAGACGGTGACCACGCTGGCCAGGGCGCTGGCCTTCATCAGCAGGATCACCTCGTTGCCGAGCGCAGGCCAGGCAATCCGGTAGGCATGCGGGAACACCACCCGGCGCAGCGTCTTGAGCCTGCTGAGGCCGATGGCCTTGGCGGCTTCGATCTCGCCGCGCGGCACGCCCAGAATGCCGCCGCGCAGGATTTCGGTCTGATAGGCGGTGGAGTTCAGTGCAAAGGCCAGCAGCGCGCAGTTGAACGGATCGCGGAAAAAGCTCCACAGGCCCCACTCCTGCAGCAGCGGGCGAAACTGACCCGAGCCGTAGAAGATCAGGAACAGCTGCGCCAGGATCGGGGTGCCGCGCATGAACGACACATAGATCCGCAGCGGCGCCTGCGCCATCGGCGCGGCATGGACGCGGACCAGCGCAAGCACCGGGGAGACCGCGGCGGCGATCAGCGCCCCCATGAGCGTCAGCTTGATCGTCATCAGAGTGCCGTCCAGCAGCCGGGGCCAGTATTGCACCAGAATTTCAAAGGGGTTCATCTCAGGCCCTCCGGATGCCGCGGTTGGCGCGGCGTTCCATCTGCGCCAGCACCAGTTCCGACAGGACGCACATCGCCCAGTAGATCAGGCAGGCCAGCAGGTAGAAGGTGAAGGGTTGCTTGGTCACACCCACGGCGACCTTGGTCATCCGCATCAGATCATCTAGCGCAATGACGGAGACCAGCGCGGTATCCTTCAGCATGTTGATCCACAGGTTGCCCAGCCCCGGCAGGGCAAAGCGCCAGACCTGCGGCAGCTGGATGCGCAGGAATATCTGGCGGCTGCTCATGCCGATGGCCCGCCCCGCTTCCACCTGGCCCCGGTCCAGCGACTGGAACGCGCCGCGCAGCACTTCGGCCGCAAAGGCACCGAACACCATGCCAAGCGCCACCACACCGGCGGCAAACGGGCTGAAGTCGATGGGAGAGGCCTCAGGCGCCCACCAGCGCAGGGCTGCATTGATCAGCAGACCGGCACCGTTGTAGACCACGAACAGCGTCAGGATTTCGGGCAGGCCGCGCATGATGGTGGTGTAACCGAAGCCCAGAAACCGCAGCGGCCGCGCACGGGACATCGAGGCAAAGGCGGCCAGAAAGCCGATGCACAGGCCCACGGGCAATGTGGCGATGGCCAGCTGCACCGTGATCGCCAGCCCCTGCAGGATTTCGTCCCCCCAGCCGGCATTACCGTATGAGAACAGTTCAAACATGGATGACCTTTTCAGGCTGGAGGGACCAGGGAGATGCCCCGGTTACTTCATCGTGTAGACGTCGATGTCGAAGTACTTGTCATTGATCGCCTTGTAGGTGCCATCGGCGCGGATCTCGGCCAGCGCGGCGTTCAGCTTCTCGCGCAGCGTGTCATCCTCCTGGCGCACGGCAATGCCGACACCGTCGCCGACAAAGGCCGGATCGGTGATCGGCTCGCCCGCCAGTTCGCAGCAGCTGCCATCGTCGCTCTTGGTGGTCCAGTCCAGCATCGGCAGCATGTCCCCGACCTGCAGGTCGATACGGCCCGAGGCCATGTCGAGGTTGACCTCGTCCTGCGTCGGATAGAGGCGGATGTCGGCGTCCGGATAGGCCGCCTCGATGTAGTCGGCCTGGGTGGTGCCCGATTGCGCGCCGATCACCATGCCGGACAGCGCCTCATTGGTGAACTCGGTGATGTCCGAACCCTTCGGCACCACATGGGTCATCGCGGCCAGATAATAGGGATCGGTGAAATCGACCTGTTTCTTGCGCTCTTCGGTGATGAACATCGAGGCAATGATGAAGTCGTACTTGTCGGCCAGAAGACCGGGAATGATGCCGTCCCAATCCTGCGCCACGACCTCGCAGTCCTCACCGATGCGTTTGCACAGCTCCAGCCCGATTTCCACGTCGAAACCGGCGATGCTGCCGTCGGATTCGATGTAGTTGAACGGCGGATAGGCCCCTTCGGTGCCAAGGCGCAGCCCCTCGGCCGAGGCCGCACCGGCTGTCATAGCCGCTGCCGCAAGCGCAAGGGTCACAGTCTTTTTCAGTGTCATCTTCTGTCTCCTGTCGGGTTCCAAGTTCTTGTTATTTTTCAATGGCGGACACCGGATCACCCACATGGCCGGTGAAACGGCCATAAAGGTCCGCGATGCGGTTCAGGCGCCCTTCGACCTGCGGCCCCAGCTCCATGAAGACGCCATTGATGATGAGGTTGGACAGGCTCGCCATCTGTGCGGTGGAGTCCCAGAACTGGTTGAACTGGGTCGGCACGGCAAAAACCTCGTCCGCCGCCTCATGGCCCCAGTCGCAGAACGCATCGGTGATCAGGGTGACCGGGATGCCGGCCGCTTTCGCGGAGCGCGCCAGCAGCTTGGCCAGCCGCGAATACCGCCGGGCCTCGAAGATCACCAGGCAGGCGTCCTGCTCCGAGGCCAGCACCTCGGCGAAATTGCCGGCGGCCAGGTCCAGCAGGGTCACCTGGTCGCGCAGATACTGCATCTGGTTGGCAAAATACTGGGCAAGCCCGCGCTCGGTCTGGAACCCGGCGACATAGACATTCTGGGTGGTGGCCAGCCGGGCGACGACAGCCTGCCATTCGGGGGAGCGGGCATATTCATAGATCTTCACCACCGCCGCGATCTCGAGCTCCATGCCTTGCGCAAGATGGCCCTCGTCATCGCGCGCGGTTTTGCGCAGCTCGTTCAGCCGGTCGCTGACCAGCCAGGGGTGATCGCCCAGATCGCCCTTCAGATGCTCCTTCATGTCCTTGAAACTGGCGTAGCCGAGGCCGCGACAGAAGCGCCCAACGGTGGCTTCGCTCACCCCGACCTTCGCGGCCAGGCTTGCGGCGGTCTCGAACGGCACCTGATCCAAGGTGCTCAGCATGAAATTGGCGATGGCCCGTTCGGCTTTCGAACCGGTTTCAAGCGCATGAGTCAGTTTGGAGCGGAGAGGGGCGGACAAAATTGCAGACCTTGCAGTGGAATGGGCTTCTTTCGAAACTCTGCAAGAAAACTTTCATTCAGTCAATGATGCAATATAAACTTTCAAAAAAGTGCTTTGGCTAGGCCCAACAAACGCCTGAAGTAACTTAAACCTGTTGAGCCGATTTTCTGGGCCCCCGCAGTCAACCGCGGCGACGCGGTCCGGAGCCGGGCCCGCATGGAGCATGCGTTTTCAGAAAATTTCTTTGGGCTGAGAGAGACGCGGAACCGCAGAAGAACATGGAAGTCCGCAGACGTGCAGCGGGCGTGATTGATGTACCACCGTGAGCGTGTCAGACCAGACGCGGATACCTACCAAAAAAACCGCTCCAAGCGCTGCCGTATTGCCCGACGTTCTTTGTCGGCATCTAGGAACTCTACGTCGATGAATTTGATTTTGGACATAGCTGGTCCATTCCCGGCGCACTGCGCCGTCCGGCTCACGATTGCACAGGGTGTGCTCGGGTAAGTGAAGGAAAGAACCTGGACAGGTCTGAGCCGCAGTCCTGCTCATAACAGCGGTTTCATTCAACAGGCAGAGCGGGCTTGTTCAGGCGAACCGGCCCCGCAAGCAGGCAAAAGGCAACCGCCCCTTATGCCATTGTTTTAAAAAGAAACCACCGGCCGCGCCGCGGCCGGTGGTCATTAAATCCGTGTCGTAATGGTCAGAAAACCCCAAAATGGTCACATTTTCGCGGGTCCCACATCTGTGAAAACCAACAACAGTTTGCAACTGCCCAGATGCGAACCAAATAAAATCAATTGCTTAGACAGGGACGCCTCCGGAAAAGTGCATTAAACCTGCAACTGAAACCAGTATAAGTTGTTTGACGTCAGCGCCAATGGGGCAGTTTGGGGTGATTTGATAAGAGAGGGTTTCTGGCACATCGTAACCACCAAGGAGTGGAGATGAGACAGAAACCCGGAACACGTAAGTGGGGAGCCTGATCTGACTGGTCCGGTTTGATTGTTAGTGCATGACTGGCCTTTGGTCCATCGGGACGATGGTTTCTGGCGCAGGCGGCCGGTATCCCAAGGCGCTGTGGGGGCGCTTGGTGTTGTAGTGTTTCCTCCAAC
>NZ_JBGFGM010000090.1:0-876 GCF_041224635.1 Leisingera sp. XS_AS12 | reverse complement strand
GTCGGCAAACCAAACCTTAGCCGAAGAACAACTATGGCCGCCAAGCGGCTCGCGCGGGCCTCGCTTCGCTACGCGAAGGCTCAGCTCAGCCCGCGCTACCGGCGGAAATTACACCAACCGTTGGGACACTGCTTCGCGCACCGGACGGGGCGTGTGATCGGCCATGAGTTTCCCAACGGCAGGCAGCCGGAACAAAGCTCCGGTCAGGTTCAGATTTTTTTGGAGAAACTACCTGAGGCACGATCGGCCCTGGGTTGCGTGTGCTCTTATCCTGCAGAACTCCAGTCCGGTCAAACGCAAGATCGTTAAGATCCGCCCTAGTAGTCCATTTTTTGCCGATCGCCCTGTGCGCGGCCCGGACAGGTCCGAGCCGCGCCCAAAGTAGGTCATTCCGCAGCGGTCAGCCGGGCTTCAGTAACCTGCCTCGGCGCAAGAAGCTCATTGGCAATCTCATCCACGCGTACGGCCAGCACCGACAGCAGGGTATCGCTAAGCCCATGTGTTTCCTCGCAGTAGCCCTGCAGGAAAATCCGGGGGTGGAAGTTTTCAGTCGTGGCGAGTTGATAGGTGCGCCCTGCTTCGCGGTCGCTTACATAATCGTTGAGCCCAGACAGAAGCGTCTCCCCGATCCGTCGTTGATAGCCGGTTGCAAGCACCACCAGATCATAGCTGCGAGTTTCGGCATTGCCGCCATGGGTCGGGCAAAGCGTCAGCGCTATCTTCCCGCCTTGAGCCTTGGCTGAGCAGTGTCCCAACGGTTGGTGTAATTTCCGCCGGTAGCGCGGGCTGAGCTGAGCCTTCGCGTAGCGAAGCGAGGCCCGCGCGAGCCGCTTGGCGGCCATAGTTGTTCTTCGGCTAAGGTTTGGTTTGCCGACC
>NZ_JBGFGM010000071.1:0-2909 GCF_041224635.1 Leisingera sp. XS_AS12 | reverse complement strand
GCGTGGAGCCCTTCGCCTACCTCAAGGCGACCCTCGAAGCGATCGCCTCCGGTCACCCGGCCAGCAAGATCGACGAGCTGCTGCCCTGGAACTTCACCACGTCAAGCTGATCCCGCGTGGGGCGCAGACAGCGCTTACAGTGAGATCGTGTGTTATGCATTTATTTTTTAATATTTTTCGTCGAATTTCTAGGGCGGTGATTTTCCCTGAACTCCACCTTTTGATCGCGACTTTTATCAGGATTAAGTTGCGAGGTTTGACCGGGGTGTATGGCCGAAACAGGTTGATATGAAGCGCCGAAGAAGAAGGGGGGGAGAACCTTCCGCTAACGTGTTAGTTGAGCTAGTAAGGCGTTGGGATAACAAATCTGAAAGAGGCAATTGATGGCTGAGAGATGGATGGGAATCGTGGTAAGTGGCGACAAGGTTATCGTGGTTGATGCTGAAGTTCCCGATGACGGCCACCTCGTTCTCCAAAACGATGACACTTGGAAACTGCAAACAGGCAATAGGGCTACAGCGTACGACGTCATCAATCGGCAGTGTCGCGATTACTTGCGAGCGAATGGCATCACAAAAGTGATGATCAAAGCCAGTGCGATTTCTCTTGGCTCGACTAAAGTTGCGCATCTGGAAAGTGCCGAACTGAGGGGGGTCATCCAAGCAGCCGCAGCGTCTGTTTGTGAAACGAAAATCCTGAAAAAGGCAACTTTGAGCCGCACATTCGGAGAGCGCAAGGTTGATGAGTACACCAAGGACGATGGCTTCTGGGTGAAGCACTATACAGGCAAGGACTTGCGAGTCGGCAGCCGTGAAGCGGCTATCATGTTGCTCGCGGAAAGCGGGCGTAATGAATAACCACGTAGCAAATCTCAACATTGGCAGGCACATCGGAAACGGTCATTTCGGTGACGTTCATGCTGCGGTCGATCAGGTTCATGGCAACGTCGCTGTAAAGATCATCTCTCAGAAATCCGGCCAGAGCGATGCTGATTGGAACGCTGATAAGGCGGAGTTCTTACGCGAGGCGCAGCATCTTGCGGCGGGCGAGCATCCAAATGTTGTTCCAGTCTATCACTTGGGAGAAAGCCCAGACGGTAGGAGTATCCGTTATTGCATGAAGCTCTGCGCCGGCGGTTCGCTACAGCAGCAGTACGAGGCTGGGCCTATGAAGCTGTCTGATGTTCGAAAGGCAGGAACTGAGGCTCTCCTAGGTTTGGGCAATCTTCATGCCCAAGGGATGATCCATCGCGACATCAAGCCTGGGAACATCCTGATTGACGAACACGGGGTTGCGCGTCTTGGGGACTTTGGCCTGGTCACTGATCAACTACTGCACGGTTACGCGATTGGGGCTGGGTATTCCGACCACCTGGCATTTGAGTACTGGGAATTGGGCGTCACGAGCACAAAGTCAGATATTTGGGCTCTGGGCATGACGCTTTATCGCCTCCTGCATGGCCACACATGGTATACTCAGACTGACCCGCCTCGAATGTCGATAGCAGACGGTGGGTTCCGCGACCAACTCAAGTGGCTCCCACATATCCCGCAGCGCTGGCGCCGGACAATTCGAACTATGCTGCATGATGATACCGAGAGCCGTTACCAAAACGTGGGCCAAGTTCAGTCAGCGTTCTCGAACTTGCCCATTGAGCCCGACTGGTCTTGTGAGGTTGATGACCCGCAGGTCCGTTGGCACAGGCAGTACGGAAATCGAATTATTAGAGTCGAATGGAACCAAATTTCTCAGCGTCGTCACGATTGGCGTGCATGGAGCGAACCTGTTGGAGCAGGTCGGCCGCGCAACCTTGATGGCTCAAACGGTCAAGTTGGTCTGAGAGATGCGATCCGAGGGCTTGAGGAATTCTTTCGGCGTTAGACCGCACGGCGTTTGGGCGGTAGAACATAAGGTCCCATGTTTGGAGATCTGACCGGCGGCTTTGCACCAAGTGCACTGATTGCTAGCTTTCGCCGGTCATTTCTGCACGAACTGCAGAAACTGCTCGCTGCGACAACCCCTTCTTGCGGTTGCCATTCACGTCCACAAAAATTGCACTTTGGTAAGCGCAAAGCTTTTATAAACGCACCCATTGGCTGATTGTCCTCCCTAGTAAAAAGAACATACACAGAACCAAGCAGGTTTGCAAATTTCGGTGTGAATTTCGCGTCAGAGTAACACTCAGAGTAACACAAAGTGAAACCATTCTGCAGCTTTCCCCATATGGGCGAGTGATATGTGCAAGACACAGTTCATAGGTTTGGGCGCTAGGTGCTCGCATGTCCTTGCCCCTTAAACCTGGGTCACTACTTTCGCCACGGAAGGGGGGGGCGGAAGATGGCTCAGGAACGGCGGCAAGATCCCTCGACTTGTGGAATCGGACCGTGATGTTTGCTGCGGACATCGTGAATGGCCAACTTTTTCGCCGCCCCGTTGCACGAGAACTTGTGCGTGTGTTCCCACCGATGGAGTATTGCAAGCGCAGCTGGTTGGGAGCATCGCAACACTCGTCGCAACTGGTGTGGGCGTCAGCGGGATTTACGACTTAGGGTCAGGATTCATAACCAGTAGATGACGGTTGCTGCGAGGGCGATGGCTGAGAGGAAGACTTTCGGACAGCGGTCATAGCGGGTAGCCACGCGCCTCCAGTCCTTGAGCCTGCCGAACATGATCTCGATGCGACTTCGCCGCTTGTACCGGCGCTTGTCGTATTTGACCGGGATCTTGCGCTGCTTTCGGCCGGGGATGCAGGCGCGTATCCCTTTGTTTTGCAATGCCTCTCGGAACCAGTCGGCGTCATAGCCCCGATCCCCGAGCAACCAATCGACGTTTGGCAGGCTGCTGAGCAGCGCCCGTGCGCCGACATAATCGCTCACCTGCCCGGCGGTCACGAACAGGTTGAGAGGTCG